>NZ_JBEXOT010000068.1:0-25590 GCF_040611675.1 Streptomyces sp. NPDC006551 | reverse complement strand
CTTCTTCCGTCTGTGCGCCGCCAGGGACTCGAACCCCGGACCCGCTGATTAAGAGTCAGCTGCTCTAACCAACTGAGCTAGCGGCGCCTGCTGACGTCGTAGACCTTAGCATCCTGATCGGCGGGAGGAAAAATCGATATCCGCACGTCGGCGGCGGAGGCGGCGCGGACCGCCCGGACGCAGGCCCAGAGCATGATCTCGGGCCCCGGGAGCCACGGGTGGCGGGTGTCGGGAGCGACGACCCAGCGGGGGCCGGTGGGCTGGAGCGGGGAGAGCGGGGGGATGGTCACGGCGTCACCGGTGCCGTGACAGAGCGGCGGGGGCACGGCGTCGCCCCACTCCTCCCAGTCGAGCAGGGCCGGTAACCGCTGGGCGGTTCCCGGGGCGGCGAAGAGCAGCATCCGGCCCCGGTGGAGGGCGACGGGACCGGTGCCGGGGCCTTCCGACCAGAGCTGGTCGAGCATCCGGCGCCCGAAGATCGTGTCCACGTTCACGACGTCGAAGACGGTCCCGCAGGGGAGGACGGCGGGGGCGGTGGGCCTCGCCTCCCAGAGCGCGAGCGTGGAACGCGGGTACGAGGCGGCGGAGGCGAGCCAGCCGGCTCCGTCGGCCGTGACGTGGGCGGTGTGGTGCCGCCCCTCGTCCTGCTCGCGGAGGAACCGGAAGATGTCGGACCGGTCGGTCGGGGATTCGTCTCGCAGCCATGCGCTCATGGAGCCAGATCTACCGGGAGTGACGGTGCCGTTTCCCAGGGTTGCCGAAAACCCGGACAGGGAGGTGAGGGGAGGAGTATCTTTCGCCCCGGCATATGCCCCCGGGTGGTGGCGGAGGCGCGTCCACGAGGCATGCCGGGCGGGCGGTGCGGCAAGGTCCGAAGGCTCAGGAACGGGCCATGGGCGATGGCCCCCCGCGCGGGCCGTGGAAGCGGGCCCGTGGGCTTCGGACCTCCGGGCTCAGTCCTCCGGCGCGTGGTTGCCCTGGCGGATCAGATCGCGGCCGAACTCGATCATCTTGCGGGCGTAGTCCTCGGTCCACTCGGCCCGCTCGGCGACGTCCGCCGGCGTCAGCCGGTCGAACCGCCGCGGGTCGGTGAGCTGGGCCGCCGCGATCGCCTGGAACTCGATCGCCCGGTCCGTCGCCGCGCGGAAGGCGAGCGTCAGCTCGGTCGCCCGGGCGAGCAGCTCGCGCGGGTCGTCCATCGACTCCAGGTCGAAGAAGTGCTCGGGGTCGGCGGTCGCCTCGGCAGGCTCGAAGATCAGCGGTGCGGGCCGGAGCCGCCGCTGCCCGTTCCGCTCCGCGGATTCCGCCATCGTCCTTCTCCTCCTCGCACACACACGGCCCGGACACCCGGGCCGTCGTCTCCCATTGTCCCGCCTCGCGCAAGAGGGCGCGGACCCGTCAGCCGTCGAGCCCGCGCAGAAACACCGTGAGCCCGCCGAAGAACTCCCGGTCGGCGTCGATCCCGCGCGCACGGCGGCCGGCCTCCGCCATGTACGGGAAGCGGTCCTGAGGCAGCTCGGAGATGACCACCGTGCCCGCGCCGGACAGCGAGCCGAGGTGCTCGAGCTGGATCGCCCCGACGACGTACGACAGCAGTCCGCGCAGGGCGACGACCCGCCGCTCGCCCTCGACGCCCGCCTCGGCGAGGAGGCCGAGGACCGTCTCCGACCAGCGCAGCAGTCCCGGCAGTCGGTGCCGGTGGGTGACGGTCAGCGGGACGGCGGCGGGATGGGCGCGCACGCTGTCGCGCAGCCGCCGGACCATGGTCTCGACCCGCTCGCGCCACGGGCCGTCCGCGGCGGGCGGGCTGGGATCGACGGAGCTCAGCACTCGCTCGACGACGAGCCCCTCGAGTTCGTCGCGGTCGGCGACGTACCGGTAGAGCCCCATGGTGCTCAGTCCGAGCTCCTTGGCGACGGTGCGCATCGAGAGGCCGGCGAGCCCGTCGCGGTCGATGACGGCGAGTGCGGCGGCGGCGACCTGGTCCTGGGTGAGAGAGCGCGGGCGTGGCATGACGGTTGACAGCGTACGCCTTACGCCTACCCTGTTAGGAGTACGCCGTACGCCTACGAGAGAGGTGCTCATGCGCATGCCCGGAGGATTGTTGCGGCCCGGCTCCCTCGCCCCCGTCCGCACGCTCGACCCGCTCCTCGGTCCCCCGGTGGCCGTCCCGGACCCTGACCGGCTCATCCATCTGCAGTTCCGGCGCTTCGCCGGCTGTCCCGTCTGTCATCTGCACCTGCGGTCGGTGGTACGGCGGCACGAGGAGATCGAGGCGGCCGGCATCCGCGAGGTCGTCGTCTTCCACTCACCGCCCGGGGAGCTGCGGCCGCACCTGGAGGGCCTGCCCTTCCCGGTCGTCGCCGACCCCGACAAGCTGCTGTACACCGCGTTCGGGGTGGAGTCCATGCCCCGGGCCCTGCTCTCCCCTCGGGCGTGGGGGCCGATGGCCCGGGCCGTTCTCCTCGGCACCTGGGGAATGCTGCGCGGCCGCGAGAAGCCGCCCGTACTCCGTCCGAACGGCGGACGGCTGGGCCTGCCCGCGGACTTCCTGATCGGGAGCGACGGCCGGATCGTCGCCGCGAAGTACGGCGAACACGTCGACGACCAGTGGGCCGTGGACGAACTCCTCGCCCTCGCCTCCGCCGCGACAGCCGGGACGGCCGCGACCGTCGGTGGGTCAGGGGCGCCAGGTGATCCGGTGCTCCGCGAGGTGTGAGAGGACCGCGTGGTTCGCCTCCCAGCCGTCCGGGAACTTCACCGTCACGCCCAGCTGGACCGGCTCCGTCGACGGATGTTCGTCGAGCAGGTCCGCGACGCCCGCGCGGCAGACCACGACGCAGGCGTGGCGGTGGCGGGAGGCCAGGACGCACAGGCGGCCCGTCTCCAGATGGAAGGCCGTGGCGTCCGGGCGGCCCGACAGGGGGTGGAGGACCACCGTCACGTCGTACTCCCGGCCCTGGAGACGGTTCGCGGTGTCCACGGTCACCCCCACGACACCCAGCTCCGCCAGCGCCGCCCGGACCGCCGCCGCCTGGTCGCGGTGGGCCGTGCCGACCGCGATCCGGTCGGCTGTGAGCGGCACGGGGTCGGGGCCCCGTTCCGACACGGCGGCGCCGCCCCGGTCCAGGAGCCGGCGCACCACCAGTGCCACCGCCCGTACCGCCTCCGGGTCCGTGCGCGGGGTGTGCCGGGCCGGCAGTTCGAGCAGGCCCCACCCCGACGCGGCCGCCTCGTCCAGGACCCGGTCCGGGCCCGAACCGTCCGAGGCCACCCCGAACGTGAGCCGCCGCTCCCCGTGGCCCGTACCACTGCGGAACGGCGTGTACGGATAGAACGCGTCGGACACCAGCGGCGCCGCCGACGCCGGAAGCCGCCACGACACCGGCAGCCGGTGCTGGGGCAGCTCCGGATTGTGGGCCAGGAGGGTGGAGACCGCGCTGGCGGAGGGGTCGTACGAAAGCCCCGCCCACTGCTCCGCGCCGACCACCGAGAAAGGATCCAACTGCCCAGGGTCGCCGACGAACAGCGCCCGCTCGAAGAGCCCCGCCACCGCGAGCAGCGCGTCCGAGCGCATCTGGTACGCCTCGTCCACGATCGCGTGCGCCCACGGCTCGACGTTCTTCACATGCGCCCACTTCGCGGCCGTCGAGATGACCACGTCCAGACCGGCCAGATCGCCCGCCTTCGACGACTTCCGTACGTTCTCCAGGTCGTCGAGCGCCTTGTCGTAGGGGTCGCTGTCGTTGGAGTGCAGCCGGCCCACCGGAAGGTCCGGCTGCTTCTCCGCGAGCCGCAGCACCAGATCGTCCACCTGCGCGTTCGTCTGCGCGACGACCATCAACGGCCGCCCAGCGGCGGCCAGTTCCAGCGCCGCGCGCACCACCAGCGTCGACTTGCCCGCGCCCGGCGGGGAGTCCACGACGACTCCGCGGGCGCTGCCGTGCAGGGTGTCGGTCAGGATGCCGTCCGTCGCACGGGCGGCCTCGGCGGAAGGATCGAAGGTCACAGCACGTCCTCCGTGGTCACGGCGTCGGGCAGTTCGGCGGCGTCGGAGCGCGGAGGTCCGCCGTGCGTCCAGGGCGTCTCCTCCGGGTCCGGCAGCTTCGCGCCCACCCGCTGGTCGTGCTCGAACAGCGTCCAGGCGATCCGCTCGCCCTTCTCCGGCACCGACCCCTCCGCCGGCTCCTTGGACCGCCCCATCCGGTCGGTGATCCGCAGCACCAGCGAGCCGTCCTCCTCGTACCGAACGAACTCCGCCGTCTGCGGCTTGCCCTCCAGCGAGCGGTACACCTTCATCCGGTCCCCCAGATGCGGCCGGTCGTCCGTGCGGACCGTGAGCAGCGGGCGAGGCGAAGGCCGCTTCGACTCCGACCAGGCCATCGTCACGTCCACCACCTCGGCGACGAACGCCTCGCCCGAGAGCCGCCGCCCGGCGAGCACCAGCGGATCGTCGAGGGCCTCCTGCGCCTCCAGCTGCCCCTGCGCGGACTCGCGCGCCGCCAGCTTCTGGGCCGCCGTCACCGCGTCGTCCCGGCGAGGCTGCGGCGGTTCGCCGGCCACGACCCGGTCGCGATGGCCGGTGAAGGACCAGCGGTCGCGCGTCCAGCGGTCCGCCACCCGCGCCCCCTCCGGCAGCTCCCGCAGCAGGTCGAGCGACCGCCACACCGCCTCCCAGGTCGGCTTCAGCTGGGAGACGATCAGACGGCGGATCTCCCGCTCCGCACGGTGCAGTTCACCGAGCCGCTCGTCGGCGCCCTCCCCGTCCTCGGCCGACGCCAGCGCCTGCCGGGCCCGGTCGAAACGCTCGATCGCGGGCGCGAGCAGCCGGTTGTCGAAGGCCGGGTCCGTGGCCGGGCCGGCCGGTGGGCAGAGCAACTGCCCGTCGCGGTCCCGGCCCAGCTCGGCCCGCAGCGCCGCCTCGGCACCGGACCTTCCCTCCGGGGGATCGATCCAGGCCAGCAGCGCCCCCAGGTGCTGGTCCTCCAGGGAGGACTGGCCCGTCGCCCAGTGCCGGTTCAGCAGATCCGTCGCCGACAGCAGCAGCGAGGAGCCCGGCACCCGGGCCCGCTCCCCGAAGTGCGTCAGCCAGCGGCCGAGGAGCGGCACCCGCGGCGGCGCCGGGAACGGCGTCTCAGGATCCTGCTCGGCCGTCCGCCGGAACCGCATCGACCGCCCGAGCAGCCGTACGTACTCGATGCCCGCCCGGCTCGGCACGATCAGCTGCGGCGCGTCCGCGCACAGCTCGACCTCGACCTTCACCTTCTTGCCGGTCTCCGGATCGGTCTCGTTCCTCTCCGCCGCCTCGACCGCGTCGGTGAACGAGTCGATGTACGGCAGGACCTCCCCGGCCAGGTCGGCGAGGAACGCGAACCGCAGGTCCCGGTCGCGGGGCTGCGCCACGACGAGGAGACGCGGCTCCTCGCGGTCGGACCCGACCAGGGCTCCGAGCGGGGCACCCGCCTCACCCGCCGTGGTCAGCGGCACGAGGACGAGGGGCCGGTCCGACAGATGCCGGTGCCGGACGGTGGCCAGCGGCCGGGCCAGCCCCGACTCGACGGCCTCCAGACGGGCGAGGGTGGAGATCAGCGACATGCCGGGGCCTCTCCGGTGGCGCGCGGGTGTGTGGTCAGCAGGGGCATTCGACGGTCTCCCTCGGAGCCCGCGCGGGCGCGTACGCCAGCGCCTCCGCCCGAAGCGCCGCCGCCCGGCGTACCGCTTCCACGGTCGGATCGTCCGGGTCGCCCGCCTCGCCGCGAGCCACCGCCAGGACCTCCCCGATCGTCGTCAGCCCGCCGAGCTCACCGCGCACCGACCGGCCCAGCGCCTCCACCGCGCCCGCGAGGCGCGCCCGCTCCCGGCAGTGGAAGGCCAGCTCACACGCGGACAGGCACTCCGGCGCGTACGCGTGCGGCACCGCCTCCACGGCCTCCGCCAGCTGCTCCGCCGAGCACCCCTCCACATCGAAGGTGACACCCTCCGGCAGGGCGTCCGCGATCTCCTCCACACGGGTCAGCCGGGCCAGCTGGCGACGGGTCACCGACAGCTGCTTGCGCACGTCCACCACGGAGGCGGTCGGCAGGTTGGAGAAGTCCTTCGGGCAGACCAGCAGCACCGAGTGCGCCACCGCCGCGCCCTGAGTCAGCGCCGCCACCCGCTCCAGGGCCAGGACGTACACCGCCGCCTGCCGGGCGGCCGCGCCGACCTTCGAGGCGTCCGCCGAACCGTCGATCATCGGGAAGGACTTGATCTCCACGACCGTCCACCGCCCGTCGGGGTGGACCACGACCGCGTCCGGCTCCAGATAGGCCGGGGAGCCCGCCACCTCCAGGGCCAGCATCGGGTGGTCGAGCAGCGTCCACCCGCCGGCCCCGGTCGCCTCGCGCAGCGCGAGCGCCGTGCGGGCCGCCCGTCCCTCGGGCCCGGCCGCCGCCAGATCCGGCACCCGCACCGTCCCCGGGTCGTCGATCCCGAGCAGTCGCAGCAGCTCACGGCCGCCGTCCGCCTTGACCTTCGCCTCGAAGGCGTTGCCCCGCATGAACGCGAACTGAGACTGGCCGAACGCCGCCGGCGCGCCGAGCTTCGACGCCAGCGCGCTCTTGTCGACCCCGGCGCCGTCGAGCAGCGCGCGCCGCCGGCAGCCGGGGTTGGCGGCCAGGGCGGCCAGCGCCCGCGCATCCAGCGGGTGCGGCACGGCGGCCGGTCCGCGCAGCTCGGCGAGCCGGTGCCGGAGTGTCGTCTGCGGAGGCCGAGGAGCTCCGCTGCCCAGGGATTCGCTCACCCGCGGAAGTCTCGCATCCGCCACTGACAAGTGGGGCCCGCCCGGGACGAAGCACTCGGTCCGCGAGCCCCGTCGCGGGCGCGGGTGAGCAGCGGACCGAGCCCCGTCGCGGCCGCCTCCGGACGCGGCCGCGGGGCGGGGGCGACGGAGGGTCGCCCGGGCGTTGCCCGTCGTTCACGTGGGCGATGATGGGGGGAGCACCCGCTTGTGAACCCGAAGTACCCCAGGGAGAGCCTCCATGGCACCGCGCATCCTGCTCGCCCGGCACGGCCAGACCGAATGGTCGCTGCTCGGACGCCACACCGGCAGGACGGACATCCCCCTGCTCGACGAGGGCCGGCGCGGCGCGAAGCTGCTCGGCGAACGGCTGCACAGGGCGCCGTGGAACGGCCTGCCGGAGCTGGAGATACGCACCAGCCCGCTGGCACGCGCGCGTGAGACCTGCGACATCGCCGGCTTCGGCGAGCGGGCTCGGGAGTGGGACGCGCTGATGGAGTGGAACTACGGCGCGTACGAGGGCCTGACCCCGGCCCAGATCCAGGACCGCGCCCCGGGCTGGCTGCTCTGGCGAGACGGCGTCCCCGAGGGGGAGACCCGGGAACAGGTCTCGGCGCGCGCCGACGAGGTCGTGGAGTGGGCGCGGTCGGCGGACCGGGACGTGCTCGTCTTCGCGCACGGTCACATCCTGCGGACGATCGGCGCGCGCTGGCTGGGCGAGGACATCTCCTTCGGCTCCCGCATCCGTCTCGACCCGACCAGCCTGTCGGTCCTGGGCTGGGCCTACGGCGCGCCCGCGGTCGAGCGCTGGAACGACACGGGGCACCTGGAGTAGGGGCCTGCGGGCCCGCCGCCGGGACCGGAGTCGGGAGAACGACATGGGGCACCTGGAGTAGGGCCTCCGGGCCCGCCGCCGGGACCGGAGTCAGGAGGTCGTCGCCAGGACCCTCTGGGTCGCCGCCAGCATGCGGCGGATGCGGGACGACTGGACCTCGCCCAGCGCGTCCACCACGCGCCCGGCTTCCTCCGCAGCCTCGTCCCGGCGGCCCGCGTGGGCGAGGTCGCTCGCCAGCTGGGCGCGGTAGAGGGCGAGGTTGCGGGCGAAATGGGGGTTCTGCAGGACCGTCGCGCGGTGGGCGTGGCGGGCCGCGCGGCCCCAGTCGCCCAGCGCCGACCAGCACTGGGCCTCCAGCGCCTCCAGCTCCGGCTCCCCGAAGAAGGACATCCACTCCGGGTCGCTGTCGACGGGGCCCCGGGCGAACAGGCCATGGGCGCGGCCGAGGGCCTGTTCACAGGCGGCCCGGTCGCCGAGCCCCGCCCACGCTCCCGCCTCCCGCAGGGTGAGCAGCGAGAGCAGCCGGGCCGAGTTGAGCGGCTGCGCCGCGCGCAGCCCCGCCTGGGCCGCCCGGATCGCCTCCCGGTACCGCCCCGCGTCCCTGGCCAGGAACGACGTGTTGCAGAACGCGTGCGCCTCCAGGGCCGGATCACCGGCCACGCGCGCGGTGGCGAGGGCCTCGGCGTAGTGGGAGCGGGCGTCGTCGAGGCGGCCCGAGTCGTGGGCCAGCCAGCCGACGGAGATGGCCAGTTCGCCGGCGCCCGCCTGCAGCCGGTCCTCGGTGGAGCGGCGGGTCGCGGTGCCGGCGTCGAGCAGGGCGTAGGCCGCCCGCAGCGGCTGGGCGGCCGCCTTGTAGAGCCCCTCGGCGCCGTGCCGGTCGTCGAGCAGCCGGATCCGCCGGACGGCTTCCTCGACGGCCCTCACCTCCGTCTCGCCGATCCTGTGGGTTGCGCGAGGGGCGGGGATCGCGGCGGCCGTGCCGCCCAGTCCCAGCGAGGCGGCCGCCACGGTGGCGGTGCCGCTCGTCATGAATGCGCGACGCAGCACGTCGCTCTCCTCATCGTTCCGGGTCGTGATGGCGGGCGCGAGCGGTGCCCCGGCCACGACGGCGGACCGTCGGCCGCGTACCGTCTCCCGCGCCGAGAAGCCCAGGTCCGCCAGGCCCAGACCGGGGAACATGTGCAGGAACACCCGCTCGTACGCGTAGTTGGGGCAGCGGATCTCGCCCGCCTCCACGCGTCCGATGTAGCGGGCGTCGCAGGCGACCTGCTCGCCGATCTCCCGCGCGGCCCGGCGGACCGCGGCGGCGAACTCCGCCGGTGACTGCTGCCCGCGGAGCCTGCGAAAGGCGAGATTGGGAACTGCCCGTGACATCGCCATGGCCGAGCCCTCTCCTGGTGCTGCCGGTGTTCCGGCGGGGCAAGAACGTACCTGCTGTGACCGGGCGCACACGCGGAGTTTGGCTACAAATCGGATATCTCGCTTGAGATCTGCCATGAACTGCCATCCTTTGCGGCGGCGTGCCGCCGTAGCCGTTGACGCGCAGGGGCGTTGAACCATGCGGAGAGACGGAACGTGTCTTCTCAGGAGCGAGGAGGGGTCCCCATGGTGGAGATCGGATCGCAGTCGACCGAGCGGCACGCGCCCACCCCGGAAGCCGGCACCCCGCACGGCGAGGTCTGCGACCTGGTGACCGTGCCCGTACGGCAGGGGCTGGAGGCCGTCGACATCCTGCGCCGGGGCGGCGCTCCGGTGGTCGGCCCGGTGCTGCACGACGGGGCCTGCCACACCCTCGGCTTCCTGGTCCCGCCCGGTACGGCGGAGGGCTGGGACATGCCGGGCAGCGCCTGTACGCAGACGTCGGGCCGCGGCCTTCGCATCCCCGAGCTGCCGGAGCTCCCCGAACCGGCCGCCGGCGGCGCGCGACCCGCGAGCTGGCTGCTGCCCCCCGGCGACGCGGGCGAGGTCACGGATCCGGCGGTGCTCCGCGAGGCCCTGGGCCAGGCGGCCCGCCTGATCGAGGCGGCCGACGGCTGCCGCTGAGAGCCGACCGCCGGATCGTCCGGGCCCTGGGCCCGCCGCCCCGGGCGCGATGACGGGCTCTGACCTCCGGCCCGGCTTCACGATCGGCACTGTGGTGCCGCGCCTGACGACGGGGCCTGACCTCCGGCCCGGCTTCACGATCGGCACTGTGGTGCCGCGCCCGGCAACGGGCTCTGACCTCCGGCCCCGCTTCACGGTCCTCGGCCCGCGACGCCGCGCCTGACGACGGCCTCGCGCCCCCGCCAGGGCTCGGCGGGCAGCGTTTCCTCGCGAGTGCCGATAATGGGGGGCGTGGCCAGGAACAAGCAGCGAGGACGGGTGGCGGGCGCCGTCGCCGTCGTCGAGACCGTCGACGGCGGGCTCGCGGAGCTCATACCCGACCGGGAGCGGCCGCGCGGCTGGACGCTGCTGATCGACGGCGCACCGCAGTCGCACGTCGACCTCGACGACCCGGCCCATCTCTCCTTCGAGTACCAGCGTCGCCTCGGCCACATCGCCGACCTCGCGGCCCCGCCGAACCGGCCCGTCCAGGCGGTGCACCTCGGCGGCGGAGCGTTCACGCTCGCCCGCTACATCGCCGCCACCCGGCCCCGGTCCACCCAGCAGATCGTGGAGCTCGACGGTCCGCTGGTCCAGCTGGTCCGCCGCGAACTGCCCCTCGACGCGGCCGCCCGCATCCGGGTCCGCTCCACCGACGCCCGGGCCGGCCTCTCCAAGGTGCAGGACGGGTGGGCCGACCTGATCATCGCGGACGTGTTCAGCGGCGCCCGCACCCCCGCGCATCTGACCAGTACGGAGTTCCTCGCCGAGGTCCGCCGGGTCCTGAAGCCCGGCGGTTTCTACGCCGCCAACCTCGCCGACGGGCCGCCGCTGACCCACCTGCGCGGCCAGATCGCGACCGCCGCCACCGTCTTCACGGAACTGGCGCTGACCGGCGACCCGACCGTGCTGCGCGGCCGCCGCTTCGGGAACGCCGTGCTGCTCGCCTCCGACCGCGAGCTCCCCGTGGCGGAGCTGACCCGACGGGTGGCGACCGACCCGCACCCCGGGCGGGTCGAGCACGGCAGGGCGCTCGCCGACTTCACCGGTGGCGCGTCCCCGGTCACCGACGCCAGCGCCAAGCCCTCTCCCGTACCGCCGGCGTCCGCGTTCCGCTAGCGGTCCGTACGTCAGCGGTCCTCGATCTCCACGCGCGGCGCGGTGTCGTGCCACACGCAGAAGACCGACAGCTCGCGATCGTCCTTGGTGAACGTGACCCGGATCCAGGTCGGCTGCTTCCAGACCTGCATCTGCCAGCCCGACGCGGGGGTCGCCGAGACCAGCTCCGCGGAGCTCGGGCCGAGGTCGAAGACGACCCGGCCGCCGTCCACGGCGTAACTCTTCACGTCGCCGCCGTCGGGGCTCCGCTTTGTGGTGGGCTTCGACGCGGTCGGCGCGCGTGACGGTGTCGGGGCCGGGGGCGTCGTGGGCCTGTCGCTCGCGCGGGGCTCGGCGCTCGGGGAGGACGGGGGCGTGCTGGGGCGCCGGGTGGAGGAGGCGAGCGGGTCACCGGCCCCGGCGGGCGGTGCGCCGGTGCTGCCGGCCGGGATGGGCAGGGCGCGGGGCGGGTCGTAGGCCGTGCCGGCCAGTACCGTGTGCACGCCCCACCACGAGAGCGTGACCGCCGCGCCGGTGGCGAGCGACCACGCCATGGCGTGAACAAGTCCTCTACGCATCCGGGCCATACTGCACCACCGTTCGCACCGGTCCACCGGAGGGTGGAGCTTCCCTCGCGTTCCCCCGTATGGCGTACGGTGCGGGCCATGGCAAGTGTGCTCGTGGTCGAGGACGACCAGTTCGTACGCTCCGCCCTCATCCGGCATCTGACCGAGGCCTCCCACACCGTACGGAGCGTCGGCACGGCCCTGGAGGCGCTGCGCGAGGTCGCCCATTTCCGGTTCGACGTGGTCATCCTGGACCTCGGACTGCCCGATCTCGACGGGTCCGAGGCGCTGAAGATGCTGCGCGGGATCACCGACGTACCGGTGATCATCGCGACGGCACGGGACGACGAGACGGAGATCGTGAGGCTCCTCAACGACGGCGCGGACGACTACCTCACCAAGCCCTTCTCGGTGGAGCACCTCTCCGCGCGGATGGCCGCCGTGCTGCGCCGGTCGCGGGCCGCCGTGGGGGAGGCGCCGCCGTCTCGGGTGATCCGGGTCGGCGGTCTCTCGGTCGACCCGCTGCGGCGCCAGGCGGAGCTCGACGGGGCCTCGCTCGACCTGACCCGGCGGGAGTTCGACCTGCTGGCCTTCCTCGCCGGCCGGCCGGGGGTCGTCGTGCCCCGCAAGGAGCTGCTGGCCGAGGTGTGGCAGCAGTCCTACGGGGACGACCAGACCATCGACGTACATTTGTCATGGCTGCGGCGGAAATTGGGTGAAACGGCCGCCCGTCCCCGCTATCTGCACACGCTGCGCGGCGTGGGCGTCAAGCTGGAGCCGCCCCGGGAGACCCAGCCGTGAGATGGGCGCTCGTCAAGGTGTCGCTGGCCGTCACCGTCATGGTCGTCGTCGCCTTCGCGGTACCGCTCGGGCTCGTCGTCAGGGAGATGGCCAGCGACCGCGCCTTCTCCAACGCCGAGCGGCGCGCCGCCGGTCTCGCTCCGGTGCTCGCGATCACCACCGACCGCGAGGAGCTGGACCGGGCCGTCGCCACCACCGAGGACGGGGCCACCGGGCGGATGGCCGTCCATGTCCCGGCCGCCGACGAGCCGGGTGGCAAGGCCCTGTTGATCGGGACGCGCAGGGCGAGCGAGGAGGACCTGCGGACCACCCGGAAGCTGGGCCGGGCCACCGTCGCCGAGGTCCCGGGCGGCTCGGCGCTGCTCCAGCCCACCGCCCTGAGCTCCGGCCGGGTCGCGATCGTCGAACTCTTCGTCCCCGAGGGCGAGGTGTCCAACGGCGTCGCCACCGCCTGGCTGATCCTGGCCGGGGTCGGCATCGCACTGATCGTCGGCTCGGTCGCCGTCGCCGACCGGCTCGGCGTACGGATGGTCCGGCCAGCCCAGCGGCTCGCCGGCGCCGCCCACGACCTGGGCGAGGGCAAGCTCGGCGCGCGCGTCCCCGAGGAGGGGCCGCCGGAGCTCAAGTCGGCCGCGGTCGCCTTCAACTCCATGGCCGACCAGGTCGTCCAGCTGCTCGCCAACGAGCGCGAACTGGCCGCCGACCTCTCCCACCGGCTGCGCACCCCGCTGACCGTGCTCCGGCTCAACACGGCCTCGCTCGGCTCGGGTCCGGCCGCCGAACAGACCCGGGCCGCCGTCGAGCAGCTGGAGCGCGAGGTCGACACCATCATCCGCACGGCGAGGGAGGCCAAGCCGCAGACGCAGGCGACCGGCCCCGGCGCCGGCTGCGACGCCTCCGAAGTCGTACGGGAGCGGATGGAGTTCTGGTCCGCGCTCGCCGAGGACGAGGACCGCAAGGTACGGGTGGCGGGCGTCGAGCGCCCGGTGCGCATCCCGGTCGCCCGCCCCGAACTCGTCGCCGCTCTGGACGCGTTGCTCGGAAACGTCTTCCGTCACACCCCCGAGGGCACCGCCTTCTCCGTGGACGTCCACAACGGCGACGACGCCGTCATCGTCCTGGTCTCCGACGCCGGGCCCGGCATCACCGACCCGGCGGCCGCTCTGGCCCGGGGCAACAGCGGCCATCGCGACGGCTCCACCGGCCTCGGCCTGGACATCGTGCGCCGGATGGCCGAGTCCACCGGCGGTGACGTCCGCATCGGCCACTCGGTCCTCGGCGGCACCGAGGTCCGCGTCTGGATCGGGCTCGACGGCCGGCGCTCGGGCGGTACGGGGGGCCGGCGCGGGCACCGGGTGGGCCGCCGCAAACGGGGCGGGCCGGGCGTCCGCAGGGCCTCGGAGGGCTGAACCTTTCGCCCTCCCGATGCCTTCCTTAAGCGGAGCCTAAGAATCCCGAACCCTGGTCTCCTCGTACGCAATTGTCCGTTTCCCCCTCGCTAGCGTGCTGCCGCACCCCAACCTCCACTCCCGGCACACAGAGGCAGGCACGCGATGGGCACCAGTTCGCACCGGCGCAGGGCGAGCGGCAGGACCAAGGCCGTCGGCGCGGTCGTCGCGGCGGCGGTGATCGGCGGCGCGGTCCTCGCGCTCACCGGCACCGCCCAGGCGGCGGCCGTCGGCGCCGCCTACACCAGGACCAGCTCCTGGGCCGGCGGTTACACCGGCCAGTACGTCATCACCAACGAGACCTCCACGATCCAGTCGGACTGGACGCTGGAGTTCGACCTGCCCGCCGGGACGACCGTCGGCTCCCTGTGGAACGGCGAGCACACCGTCTCCGGCCGCCACGTCACCGTGAAGCCCGCGAGCTGGAACAAGCGGCTGACCCCCGGCCAGTCCGTCACCGTCGGCTTCGTGACCTCGGCCTCCGGCGAGGCCGGCGACCCGGCCGACTGCCTGATCAACAAGGCCACCTGTTCGGTCGGCGGCGCCACTCCGACCCCGAGCGGCCGCCCCACCGGGCAGCCCACGGCCACCGCCGCGCCGACGTCCTCAGCGACACCCACCGCGTCGGCCACGCCGAGCCGGCCGGCCACCCCGACCGCGTCCCCGAAGCCCACCGCGACCGCCACCGGGTCCCCGGGTGCCGCAGCCACGTACGCGCCCTACATCGACACCTCCCTCCACCCGTCGTACGACATGCTCGCCACCGCCGCCGCGACGGGGGTGAAGGAGTTCAACCTCGCGTTCATCACCTCCGGCGGCGCCTGCGCCCCGCTGTGGGGCGGGGTCACCGGCCTCGCCGACGACAAGGTCGCGGCCCAGATCGGTGCCCTGCGGGCCAAGGGCGGCGACGTCCGGGTCTCCTTCGGCGGCGCCGCCGGCCATGAGCTCGCCCTGAACTGTGCGACCTCCACCGATCTCGCCGCCGCCTACGGCAAGGTCGTCGACCAGTACGAGCTCACCAAGGTGGACTTCGACATCGAGGGCGCGGCCCTGCCGGACACCGCCGCCAACACCCGCCGCTCGCAGGCCATCGCCCAGCTCCAGAAGTCCCACCTCGGCCTGAACGTCTCCTTCACCCTGCCGGTCATGCCCGAGGGACTGACCCAGCCGGGTGTCGACCTGCTCGCCGACGCGCGGAAGAACGGTGTCCGGGTCGACGCTGTCAACATCATGGCGATGGACTACGGACCGGCCTACAGCGGTGACATGGGCCAGTACGCGATCCAGGCCGCGACCGCCACCCAGGCCCAGATCAAGGGCGTCCTCGGCCTCTCCGACGCGGCCGCCTGGAAGGCCGTCGCCGTCACCCCGATGATCGGCGTCAACGACGTCACGACCGAGATCTTCAAGGTCGACGACGCCACCCAGCTGGTGGACTTCGCGAAGTCCAAGGGCATCGGCTGGCTGTCGATGTGGTCCTCGACCCGCGACAAGCAGTGCGCGGCCGGCGCCGTGAATCACGCGGACGCCACCTGCTCCTCGATCCTCCAGGAGCCGCTGGCCTTCACCAAGGCGTTCTCCGCCTACAAGTAGGGCTCGCCCAGGACCACCACGGTCCCCCCACACCGCGCGCCCCGGCCGGAGCCACCCCACCACCGGCCGGGGCGCGCACCTCATGGCGCAGCCCTCACCGCGCCTCCACCTCGCTCAGGAACTCGCCGATCAGCTTTCCCCACACCGCCGGGTTCTCGGCGAACGGCGCGTGGCCCGTGGCCAGTTCGGTCAGGCGCGCGCCGGGGATCCCGTCGGCGACCGTCCGGTGCAGGGTGGGGGCGACCAGCCGGTCCTCGGTCGTCGAGACGACCAGGGTGGGCACGGTCACCCGGGCCAGGTCGTCCCGGACGTCCGCCCGGGCCACCAGGTCCGCGTGCTCGGGCGTCCCCGCCGGGATCGACTCGCCCGTCAGCCGTACGACGCCCTCCACGACCTCCGGCGTCATCGGATCGAGCATGGCCGGGCTGAACACAATGGGAACGAGGAGACGGGCCACCAGCTCGTGCCGGCCGCTGTCCGCGAGGTCCCGCCAGAGCAGGGACGCCTGCCGCAGCGCGTGGTCGGCGTAGGCGAACGGCGCGGTCAGGACGAGGGCGGTCACCCGCTCCGGGTGCCGGGCCGCCGCCCGTATCGCGATCGTCGTTCCCAGGGAGTAGCCGCAGACGGCGAAACGCTCCACGCCCGCCGCGTCGGCGGCGGCCACCAGGCCGTCGGCCAGCGCGTCCAACTCCAGCGGAGCCGTGGCGCGCGGCGCGGCGCCCGTACCGGGCAGGTCGAATCCGACCACCCGGCGCCCCCCGGCGGCCAGCGCCTCCCGGATCGGGCCGTAGTTGGACTCGATGCCCCCGCCGGAGCCGTGCGCCAGCAGCAGCGCGCGGCCGGCCGCGTCCGCGCTGCCGTCCGCACTCCCGGCCGCCGTCACGGATGTCGTCCTGGACGTGGTCATGGAAAGGCCCCCGCATCTGTAGTGAGCGTTACGAAATAGCCGCCCCAGCATTCCACAACGCCTCCCGTGGGCGGCATTCGATGGGTGAACCCAGTCGAATGTCTTCGACTCTTCCCAGACCTTGACCGTGTTCAGACAGGCCCTCAATAGTGGGAGCGCTCCCACACCCACGTCCCCTGGAGGAGACCTCCATGCGCGCACGACGCCATCGGCTGGCGGGGTTCGCCCTCGCCGTCGGTCTGCTGGCGGCAGCGGCACCCCCGGCCGCTCACGCGGCCCGGGCGGACGTCCCGGCCTCCGCCCCGGCCGCCGCCGACACGTACACCTGGAAGAACGTCCGGATCGACGGCGGCGGCTTCGTCCCCGGCATCGTCTTCAACCGGACCGAGAAGAACCTCGCCTACGCCCGTACCGACATCGGCGGCGCCTACCGCTGGGAGCAGGCGACCAAGACCTGGACGCCGTTGCTCGACTCGGTCGGCTGGGACCACTGGGGGCACACCGGAGTGATCGGCCTCGCCTCCGATTCCGTCGACCCCGACCGGGTGTACGCGGCGGTGGGGACGTACACGAACGACTGGGACCCCGGCAACGGAGCCGTGCTGCGCTCCGCCGACCGGGGCGCGACCTGGCGGAAGACCGATCTGCCGTTCAAGCTCGGCGGCAACATGCCGGGCCGGGGCATGGGCGAACGGCTCGCGATCGACCCGCACCGCAACAGCGTGCTGTACCTGGGCGCGCCCAGCGGCAAGGGTCTGTGGCGCTCCACCGACGCCGGAGTCACCTGGTCGCAGGTCACCGCCTTCCCCAACCCCGGTGACTACCAGCAGGATCCGACGGACACCAGCGGCTACAACTCCGACCGGCAGGGCATCGTCTGGGTCACCTTCGACGAGTCCACCGGCTCGGCTGGGGCGGCGACCCGGACGATCTACGTCGGCGTGGGCGACAAGGAGAACGCCGTCTACCGCTCCACGGACGCCGGAGCCACCTGGACCCGGCTGCCCGGCCAACCCACCGGACACCTCGCCCACAAGGGCGTGCTCGACGCCCGCAACGGCTATCTCTACCTCGCCTACAGCGACACGGCCGGCCCCTACGACGGCGGCAAGGGCCAGGTCTGGCGGTACACCACGGCCACCGGCGAGTGGAAGAACATCAGCCCGGTCGCCGAGGCCGACACCCATCACGGCTTCAGCGGACTGACCGTCGACCGCCAGAAGCCCGGCACGGTGATGGTCTCCGCCTACAGCTCCTGGTGGCCCGACACCCAGATCTTCCGCTCCACCGACAGCGGCGCGAGCTGGACCAAGGCGTGGGACTACTCCTCGTACCCGAACCGCGTCAACCGCTACACCATGGACGTCTCGTCCGCGCCCTGGCTGACCTGGGGCGGGAACCCGGCACCGCCCGAACAGAGCCCGAAACTGGGGTGGATGACCGAGGCGCTGGAGATCGACCCGTTCGACTCCGACCGCATGATGTACGGCACGGGCGCCACGGTCTACGGCACCGAGAACCTGGGTCAATGGGACAGTGGCGGCACCTTCACCATCAAGCCGATGGTCCAGGGCCTGGAGGAGACGGCCGTCAACGACCTCGCGTCCCCGCCCTCCGGGGCCCCGCTGCTCAGCGCGCTCGGTGACATCGGCGGCTTTCGCCACACGGACCTCACCAGGGTCCCCTCGATGATGTACACCTCGCCGAACTTCACCTCCACCACCAGCCTCGACTACGCCGAGACCAACCCGAACACGGTCGTCCGGGCGGGACACCTGGACGGCGGCCCCCGGATCGCCTTCTCCACCGACAACGGCGTCAACTGGAGCGCCGGTCAGGAGCCTTCGGGCGTCACGGGCGGCGGCACGGTCGCGGCGGCGGCCGACGGCAGCCGCTTCGTCTGGAGCCCGGACGGTACGGGAGTGCAGACCGGCACCGGAAGTGCGTGGACGGCGTCCACCGGCATCCCGGCGGGCGCGGTCGTCGAGTCCGACCGGGTGGACCCGAAGCGGTTCTACGGCTTCAAGGCCGGGACGTTCTACGTGAGTACGGACGGCGGTGCGAGCTTCACCGCGAGGGCCACCGGCCTCCCGGCGAAGGGCAACGTCCGCTTCAAGGCCGTCCCGGGCCGGGCGGGCGACCTCTGGCTGGCGGGCGGGGCGGCCGACGGCACCTACGGCCTGTGGCACTCCACCGACGCGGGCACGACGTTCACCCGGGTCGGCTCCATCGAGCAGGCGGACACGATCGGCTTCGGCAAGGCCGCACCCGGCGCGACCTACCCGGCCCTCTACACCAGCGCGAAGATCGGCGGAGTGCGCGGCATCTTCCGCTCCACCGACGCCGGCGCGACCTGGGTCCGGATCAACGACGAGGCCCACCAGTGGGGCTGGACGGGCGCGGCGATCACGGGCGACCCACGCGTCTACGGGCGGGTGTACATCGCCACCAACGGCCGGGGGATCATCTACGGCGACACCGCCGGCAGCGGAGGCGACACCCCCACGGACCCGCCGCCCACGACCCGTACCTGCAAGGTCGCGTACAAGATCACCGGCCAGTGGCAGGGCGGCTTCCAGGCCGATGTGACCGTCACCAACACCGGCTCCTCCGCCTGGAACGGCTGGAGGCTCGCCTGGACCTTCCCCCACGGCCAGAGCGTCGACCAGGCCTGGAACGCCACCGTGACCCAGACAGCGGCCCAGGTCACGGCGACGAACCTCTCCTACAACGCCTCGGTGCCACCGGGCGGTTCGGTGAGCTTCGGGTTCAACGGCACCTGGTCGGGGACGAATCCGGCCCCGACCGGCCTCTCCTGTACTACGGGGTAGTGATCAGCGGACGCGGGGCGGTCCGCATACCGGCGCCGAGGTGGAAACTCGGGTGCGGGGGCTGGTTGTAGGCGGTGTTCTGCCAGGCCAGCCCCGTGCGGTACATCGTGTCGTGCAGCAGGGTCGTGATCCTCGTACCGGTCTCGTGCGGGGTGGAGTAGATCCGCAGCGCGCGATTGTCCGCCGTACGCCACACGACCTCCTCGCGCCAGTCACCGAGGATGTCACCGGAGAGCGCCGGAGTCGCCTTCGTACCGTTGTTGGAGGCGACCGAGGCGCCGGTGAGCAGCCGGGTCTCGCCCCCCGTGCCGTACTTGTCGATCCGGGTGCCGTCGAGCAGCTCGCGGGTGGTGTCGCCGTCCCACCAGTTCAGGAAGTTCGCCGACGAGGGCTCGCGGCCCTTGGCGGCTCCGGCCTCGTCCCGTATCGAGGTGTCGGACGAGGACCACACCTCGGCGCCGTCGTTCCCCGCCCAGATGTCCCCGGCGAGCCCGCGCCCGTTGTCGCAGCAGGCCGCGAGCTGCCAGCGGACCGTGCCGTTCGCCGGGTTGAGGTAGAGCGCGGAGGGCTGGGAGGACGTCTCCGACACCTTGAAGTACTCCAGGCCCGCAGTCGACGGGTCGAGGTCCCCGAGATGCTGGGCGTCACCGTGCCCGGTCCTGGTGGTCCACAGGCCGTTGCCGTTGTCGTCCACGGCCATCGACCCGTAGACGATCTCGTCCTTGCCGTCGCCGTCCACGTCACCGACGGACAGGCTGTGCGAGCCCTGCCCGTCGAATCCCTTGCCGGCGTTGGTGGAGGAGCTGCTGTCGAAGGTCCACCGCCGGGTGAACTGGCCGCCGCGCCAGTCCCAGGCCGCGATCACGGACCGGGTGTAGTAGCCGCGCGCCATGATGAGCGAGGGCCGGGCACCGTCCAGGTACGCGGTTCCGGCGAGGAACCGGTCGACCCGGTTGCCGTAGCTGTCGCCCCAGGAGGAGACCGTGCCGCGTGCGGGGACGTAGCCGGTGGTGCCCATCGCGGCGCCGGTGAGCCCGTCGAACATGGTCAGGTACTCGGGCCCGGCCAGGACGTACCCGCCGCTGTTGCGGTGGTCGGCGGACGCGCTGCCGATCACCGTGCCCCGCCCGTCGACGGTTCCGTCGGCGGTCTTCATGGCGACCTCGGCCCGGCCGTCGCCGTCGTAGTCGTACACCTGGAACTGGGTGTAGTGCGCGCCGGAGCGGATGTTGCGGCCGAGGTCGATCCGCCACAGCCGGGTGCCGTCGAGCCGGATGCCGTCGACGATCGTGTTGCCGGTGTAGCCGGACTGCGAGTTGTCCTTGGCGTTGGTCGGCTGCCACTTCAGTACGAAGTCCAGCGCGCCGTCCCCGTCGAGATCGGCGACGGACGCGTCGTTGGCCTCGTAGGTGTACGCCACCCCGTCGGGGGTGGTGCCGCCCGCCGGGGGAGTGAGGGGCACGTCCTTGTAGCCGGTGCGGAACTGGACGGCGTGGACGGAGTCACCTTGTTCCACGCCGCCGACGACGGCGCGAACGGTGTAGTCGGCGTGGCTGGGCGCGCCGGCGTGGAAGTAGTTGGTGGAGGCGGTGACGGGGGTGGCGTTGACCTTCGTACCGGCCCGGTAGACGTTGAAGGCGACGGTGTCAGGGTCGGTGCCCAGCCAGCGCCAGCTCACGAGGTTGCCGGTGCCGGTGTGGACGCTGACCACGCCCCGGTCGAGCCGTTCCGCCTGCCGCGCGGTGGCGGCGGCCGCCGTCCCGGGGGTGGTGACGGCGAGCCCGGCGGCGGCGAGGACACCGGCCATGAGCAGGGCCGGAAGGCCGCGGCGGCGAGCGGGGCGGGGTGGTTGCGGGTGCTGCACGAGTCCTCCTGCGGGGGAAGAGAGCCGTTGCGTACCCCACAGTCGCCGCCGCGCCGGGATCGGTTGCCCGGAAAACGCTCAAGGCCCCGGTTCCGAAGAACCGGGGCCTTGAGCCATCAGGGTGAGTAACGGGACTCGAACCCGCGACATCCTGGACCACAACCAGGTGCTCTACCAGCTGAGCTATACCCACCACGACCGGCGGTTTTCCCGAAGGTTTCCCCGACCGGCCGAGAAGAAGTCTACAGGGTCCGAGCGGGTGCTCGCGCCCGCATTACGTCGGGCGCGAGCGCGGGCTCATTCGGCCGGCAGGACGTGGCGCGCGGCGATCTGCTTGGCGGTGTCCGAGTCCGGGCCGGGCTGCGGGACGAAGATCGCCTCGCGGTAGTAGCGCAGCTCGGCGATGGATTCGCGGATGTCGGCGAGCGCACGGTGGTTGCCGCTCTTCTCCGGACTGTTGAAGTAGGCCCTCGGGTACCAGCGGCGGGCCAGTTCCTTGATCGAGGACACATCGACGATCCGGTAGTGGAGGTGGCTCTCCAGAGCGGGCATGTCCCGGGCGAGGAAGCCGCGGTCGGTGGAGACCGAGTTCCCGCACAGCGGCGCCTTGAGGGGCTCCTTGACGTGCTCGCGTACGTAGGCCAGGACCTGGGCCTCGGCGTCGGCGAGGGTGGTGCCGCCGGGCAGGGCGTCGAGGAGGCCGGAGGTCGTGTGCATCCGGCGCACGATCTCCGGCATGGTCTCCAGCGCCGCGTCCGGCGGGCGGATCACGATGTCCACCCCTTCGCCGAGCACGTTCAGTTCCGAGTCGGTGACCAGCGCGGCCACCTCGATGAGTGCGTCGTCCGTCAGCGAGAGCCCGGTCATCTCGCAGTCGATCCACACCATGCGATCGTTCATGCGTCCTACCTTATGGGTTCGGTCGGTGATCGGACCCGGCTCGTGGCCCGCCGTGCCGACGGGCGCCCAGGGGTGTCCCCGGGCGCCCGCCGTCTTGCGGTGCGCTGCTTGTGGCGCGCGGTCTACGGAGCGCTCCGCTGGCCCGGCAGGGCCGGGCGGCCGGCGGCGTACACGTCGGACTGCGGCTTGCCCTGTTCCATCGGGGCTCCCGGGCGCCGGACCGCGGAGGAGACCTGCGGGGGCACGACCGGGTCCATGACCGCCGTGGCCGTCTCGCTCTGCGGGCGACGGGCCCGGTAGGCGGCGCGGTAGGCGGCCGGCGAGGAGCCGAGCTGGCGCCGGAAGTGGCCGCGCAGCGCCACCGGGGAGCGGAAGCCGCAGCGGCCCGCGACCTCGTCGACGGAGTAGTCGGAGGTCTCGAGCAGTCGCTGCGCCTGCAGCACCCGCTGGGTGATCAGCCACTGCAGCGGCGCGGAGCCCGTCAGTGAGCGGAACCGGCGGTCGAAGGTCCGCCTCGACATGTACGCGCGGGCTGCGAGCGTCTCGACGTCGAACTGCTCGTGGAGGTGCTCCAGCGCCCAGGCGACGACCTCCGCGAGGGGGTCGGAGCCGATCTCCTCGGGTAAAGACCTGTCGAGATAGCGCTCCTGACCGCCGCTGCGCCGCGGCGGGACGACCAGCCGGCGCGCCAGGGCGCCCGCGGCCTCCGCGCCGTGGTCGGTCCGCACGATGTGCAGACAGAGATCGATTCCGGCCGCGGTTCCGGCGGAGGTGAGGACGTCGCCGTCGTCGACGAAGAGCTCCCGCGGGTCCACATGGACGGAGGGGTAGCGCTTGGCGAGCGTCGGCGCGTACATCCAGTGCGTGGTCGCGGGCCGGCCGTCCAGGAGGCCGGCGGCGGCCAGGACGAACGCCCCGGTGCACAGCCCGACGATCCTGGCGCCTTCCTCGTGCGCCCGGCGCAGCGCTTCGAGCGCCTCCGGCGGTGGCGGCGAGGTGATCGACCGCCAGGCCGGTACGACGACGGTGCCGGCCCGGCTGATCGCGTCCAGGCCGTACGGCGCGGTGAGTTCGAGCCCCCCGGTGGTCCGCAGCGGGCCCTCCTCGCCGGCGCACACGAGCAGCCGGTAGCGGGGCACCCCGGCGTCCTGCCGGTCGATTCCGAACACGGAGAGCGGGATGGAGCTCTCGAAGATGGGGCCACCGCTGAACAGCAGCACCGCGACGACTTCGCGACGGCGGCGCCCGGAAAGCTTCCGTGCGGCCTCCGGTGCGGCGGAGTCCTGGCTCATGACGCTAAGCCCCCCTCGGTGTTCGCGTCTCCCTGGTCCTGTCGCTCCTGCACGTTTCCCCTCGGTTTTGCACGAGACCCCAGTCTTCGATACTCATGATCGAATCTACTGCGTTCCGTGCCGCCGGCGTGACAAGTTCCCGATCCGGCACATTGTCGACAAGGCAACTTGGCGCGAAGCATTCGATCACGAAGCGTTCCACTCACGGGCCGCGCAGGGAAGTGCGCGTTCGGTGCATGGCCCGTCCCCGTAGGGTGCGCGGGTCCGCCCCGGGGCTTTCTTGCCTGGTGGCAACGGGGTTGGGGAGCCGTTCCGGCAAGGACTCGCCGACGTGTGGAAGTTGGCTGAAAACATACGGGTGTGGGTGTACGAACCTGTCAGCTCTACGGGGGGTTCGTCAGGTCGGGGCGGAGCGCGCCGGGCCGTCGTGGCGCGAGCACGGCCGCAGCGGGCCGCGTCAGCCCTGACGGTGACGCCGCCCGCCCGGTGAGCGCCGGGCGCGGCGCCCGGTGGCCTCGGCCCGCAGCCCGCGCTCGGAGCGGCGCAGCAGCACGCGGCAGACCGCCGTCACCGCGACGAGTCCCAGGGCCGCGCCCGCGGCGCCGCCCAGCGAGGTGCCGTAGACCACGAGGACGACCGGGACGAGCACGCAGCAGAAGACCGCCCAGCGGACGACGTCGCCCGCCGCTCCTCCGGTGCCCCTCGCTCTTCCCGTGGGCTCCGGCGTCACTCCCGCCGCCGGCGCCGTCGACGCCGGTCGGCCCGGCGCGCGGCGACGGCCGCGCGCCGGAGCGGGGACGGGGGGCTGGGCGGCGGTGGCTGCCGATGGTGCGGGCACGGGCGGTCTCCCTGCGACGGTGGCTGGACCAGTGGCAACGAGGAGCGGAACGTTCCGGTCACTGCCGAGGGCGTCCGTTCGGCCCCCGTACGGACACCTGTAGGACGCAACCGGCATTGCCATAACGGGACGGGCTCGTGCATGCTCCCTGGGGCGCCGTGCGATTGCCGCGCGCAGCACGGCCGGCTCTGGGCACGGGAGGAGTGTCGCCGTACCCTTGGGGGTATGGGCTTGGGAAGATGATTCCCGGACACAGCTCCGCCGCCAACCGTTGTTCCGTTCCCTTCCCAGAAGGATCTTCTTCGCCGAGACACCGATGGCCGGTCACGAATTCCCCGAACCCGCGGACCGCAAGCGCGTCGCCGACTCCACGGTGGACCCCTTGGCGGTGGAACAGCCACGTCACTCCTGTGATCCCGCGTTCCAGCACGGAGTGGTCGTCGGTTTCGACGGCTCGACCTCCAGCGAACGAGCCCTCGCGTACGCCATCGGCATGGCCCGCCGCTCCGGCTCCGGCCTGATCATCGTGCATGTCGCCAACCGGCTGCCCACCACGGTCTGGGCGGGTTGCGAGCCCCCCGTCTTCGTCGACGTGCCGGACCACCGCACCGAGGTGCTCGGCCTGGAGCTCGCCTGCGCGGACTACCTCTCCGAGGTCCCCTGGATCCTCGTCGAGCGTGGCGGCGACATCTGTCATGAACTGGAGGAGGTCGGCCGGGAGTACTCGGCCGACGCGATCGTGGTCGGCTCCACGCACGGCATCGTCGGCCGGATCTTCGGCTCGGTGGCCGGACGGCTCGCGCGCCGCGCCCAGCGGCCCGTCGTCGTCATTCCGTAGCACCGCCTCCCCTCAACTGCCTTGGCTCGGCAATAAATTCGGCCATCCTCAGGTGAATTGTGCGCTTGTGAAGGGTAGATAAGGGTCACCGGAACAAAGCGGCCCAAGCAGCACAACTGCGCATCTGAAGGGAGCCCGCCGTGGACAATGACGTCGCCGCGGGAAACACCACCTCCATGCTCGGCCAACTCGCACTCGGACTCACTCTGCTGGCCTTCGGGCTCGGCGGCACCGGTGTGATCGACAACGTCGCGGCGTCCGACGCCGCAGCCCTCGCCACCTGGGTCGGCGGGGTGGCACTCTTCCTCGCCGGCCTGCTCGCCCTGCACGCGGGCAACGGCGGCACCGGCACCGCCTACGCGGCGCTCGGCGCCTTCTGGTTCACCTGGGGGACCGGGGTCGGCGGCGGCGCGTCGGCCGAGGCGACCGGGCTCTTCCTGCTGCTGTGGGCGCTGTTGGCGCTCACGCTGACGCTGGCGGCCTCGGGCAGCGGTCTGTTCGGGCAGGGCGTGTACGGCCTGCTGTTCGTGGCGCTGCTGCTGCTCGGCATCGGCGCACTCGCCGGCAACGGCGGTCTCGCCAAGGCGGGTGGCTGGGTCGCCGCGGTCGCGGGCCTCGCGGCCTGGTACGGCGCCACGGCGGCGGTGGCCCACTGGCCGATGTCCCTCGGCCGCGCACGCCGCGGCGCCCCGGCCGCCGGCTGACGCGGGCACGCAGGGGGTCCGGCGAGTGAGCCGAAGGGCGCCGCGGGTGTCGAAAGGGAGAACGCGCGCAGGTCCCGAGGAACGAGGGACCGGGCGGGGGTACCTCCCACGCCCCAGGGCGTAGGGGGCGACCGTCGACACACGCACCAGGCGCCCGGAGGTGAACCACCGGGCCGGCTGACCCGAGAGCTCCCGACACGCAACGGCACCAGATC
>NZ_JBEXOT010000067.1:0-25748 GCF_040611675.1 Streptomyces sp. NPDC006551 | reverse complement strand
CCGGGGCGGGGTGGGGAACTGCGAAGCTCCCATGGATCGCCAAGCCAAGGGCTGCCCCGGCACAGCTGCGCGATGTCTCCGCCCGCCCCCTCGTTCGTTCGGTCCGGTGGTCCTACGGCACCCCCGTCACCGGGAGCAGGCGGGACGGGCCCGTCCGGAGCAGGAGAAGGGGGTTCAGGTAGGTGTCACCCCGGAGCAGGCCCCAGTGGAGGCAGGACTGCGGGCAGTGGGGTGACTCGCCGCTCGGGGCGGAGACCGTGGCCACCGGTTGGCCGCTGGTGACGGTGGTGCCCGCCGCCACCAGCGGGGTCACCGGGCCGTAGGTGGTGCGCAGGGGCGGGGTGCCGGTGCCGGGCAGGGTCACGGTCAGGACGCCGCGGCCGCCGACGGGACCCGCGAAGGTGACCACGCCGGAGGCCGTCGCGCGGACGGGAGTGCCCGGTGGTGCCGCGAGGTCGAGGCCGCGGTGGCCGGGGGCGTACGGTCCGGCGGGCGGGTCCCAGCCCCGGAGGATCTCCGGGGGCGGTGGCCCCACGGGCCACACCAGGGTGAGCGTGAGCAGCAGTGTCGTCAGATGCATGGAGGCCACGATCCCGGGGCCGTCCGATTGGTGGGGATCATGGACGGTATCTGTGGACGACGGGCTGGTTGTGGACAGCGCCGTCACCCGGTGGCCCCCGGGTCCCGTACACTTCCTATGGCGATCCGGGTCACCGGGTCGACTTCGCACGCCCCGCCACCACCCTCACAGGTCGTGGAGCGCCTTTCGGTCCCTCGCGGCACGGCGCGCCGGGGTGTCAGGACATAACCGAGAAACTCAAGGAGATACGGCCATGGCCGTCGTCACGATGCGGGAGCTGCTGGAGAGCGGCGTCCACTTCGGTCACCAGACCCGTCGCTGGAACCCGAAGATGAAGCGCTTCATCTTCACCGAGCGCAACGGCATCTACATCATCGACCTGCTCCAGTCGCTGTCGTACATCGACCGCGCCTACGAGTTCGTCAAGGAGACCGTCGCCCACGGCGGCTCCATCATGTTCGTCGGTACGAAGAAGCAGGCCCAGGAGGCCATCGCCGAGCAGGCGACGCGTGTCGGCATGCCGTACGTCAACCAGCGTTGGCTCGGTGGCATGCTCACCAACTTCTCCACCGTCTACAAGCGTCTGCAGCGCCTCAAGGAGCTCGAGCAGATCGACTTCGAGGACGTCGCCGCCTCGGGTCTCACCAAGAAGGAGCTCCTGGTCCTCTCCCGCGAGAAGGCCAAGCTGGAGAAGACCCTCGGTGGTATCCGCGAGATGCAGAAGGTGCCGAGCGCCGTCTGGATCGTCGACACCAAGAAGGAGCACATCGCCGTCGGTGAGGCGCGCAAGCTCCACATCCCGGTCGTCGCGATCCTCGACACCAACTGCGACCCCGACGAGGTCGACTACAAGATCCCGGGCAACGACGACGCGATCCGCTCCGTCACCCTGCTCACCCGCGTGATCGCCGACGCCGTCGCCGAGGGCCTCATCGCCCGTTCCGGCGCCGCGACCGGCGACTCGAAGCCGGGCGAGAAGGCCGCCGGCGAGCCGCTCGCCGAGTGGGAGCGCGACCTGCTCGAGGGCGAGAAGAAGGCCGACGAGACCGTCGAGGCCGAGAAGCCGGCCGAGGCCGCCGCTGAGGCGCCCGCCGCCGAGACCGAGGCGCCCGCCGCCGAGGCCCCGGCCGCTGAGGCCGAGGCTCCGGCCGCCGAGGCCGAGCAGGCCTGATCCACGGCCCGGCCTTCACCGGCCAGGCTGTTTCGGATGGTTCGGATGACGACGGCGGGGGCCCACGAAGCCCCCGCCGTCCACCCGTAGATCTTTCAGACTTCGAGAGAGAAACTCAGACTCATGGCGAACTACACCGCCGCTGACGTCAAGAAGCTCCGTGAGCTCACCGGCGCCGGCATGATGGACTGCAAGAAGGCCCTGGACGAGGCCGACGGCAACGTCGACAAGGCCGTCGAGGCCCTGCGCATCAAGGGTCAGAAGGGCGTCGCCAAGCGCGAGGGCCGTTCTGCCGAGAACGGTGCCGTCGTCTCCCTGATCGCCGACGACAACACCTCCGGTGTCCTCGTCGAGCTGAAGTGCGAGACGGACTTCGTCGCCAAGGGTGACAAGTTCCAGGCCGTCGCCAACGCGCTCGCCGCGCACGTCGCCGCCACCTCCCCGGCCGACCTCGAGGCGCTGCTCGCCTCCGAGATCGAGCCCGGCAAGACCGTGCAGGCGTACGTCGACGAGGCCAACGCCAACCTCGGCGAGAAGATCGTCCTCGACCGCTTCGCGCAGTACGCCGACGGCTACGTCGCGGCCTACATGCACCGCACCATGCCCGACCTGCCCCCGCAGATCGGTGTTCTCGTCGAGTTCGACAAGGAGAACGCCGAGATCGCCAAGGGTGTCGCGCAGCACATCGCCGCCTTCGCGCCGAAGTACCTCACCCGTGAGGACGTTCCGGCCGAGGTCGTCGAGACCGAGCGTCGCGTCGCCGAGGAGACCACCCGCGCCGAGGGCAAGCCCGAGGCCGCGCTCCCGAAGATCGTCGAGGGTCGCGTCAACGGCTTCTTCAAGGACGCCACGCTGCTCGGCCAGCCGTACGCGCTCGACAACAAGAAGTCCGTCCAGCAGATCCTGGACGAGGCCGGCGTCACCCTGAAGCGCTTCACGCGCATCAAGGTCGGCATCTGAGTCCGTACGCGACGGACACCGGACCCCGGTAGGGTCTGAAGCAGTTGTCCGCGTTCGCGTAGGACGACCGCAGATCTGACGAGGAGGCCATTGCCGTAGGGGAAACCGCAAGGACCCACCGGCAATGGCCTTCGTCGTATGTGCACGAGGAGATCTCCATGAATCAGGGCGCCGCACAGGGCGATGACAACCACGGCAAAAAGGCCGGCCGCTTCATGCTGAAGCTGTCCGGTGAGGCATTCGCCGGCGGCGGCGGGCTCGGCGTCGACCCCGACGTCGTGCACAAGATCGCACGCGAGATCGCCGCGGTCGTTCGCGACGGCGCGGAGATCGCGGTCGTGATCGGCGGCGGGAACTTCTTCCGCGGCGCGGAGCTGCAGGTGCGCGGCATGGACCGGGCGCGCTCCGACTACATGGGCATGCTCGGCACGGTCATGAACTGCCTCGCCCTCCAGGACTTCCTGGAGAAGGAGGGCATCGACTCCCGCGTCCAGACCGCCATCACCATGGGCCAGGTCGCGGAGCCGTACATCCCGCTGCGCGCCGTGCGCCACCTGGAGAAGGGCCGCGTCGTCATCTTCGGCGCCGGTATGGGCATGCCGTACTTCTCCACCGACACCACGGCCGCCCAGCGCGCCCTGGAGATCGACGCCGAGGCCCTGCTCATGGGCAAGAACGGCGTGGACGGGGTCTACGACTCCGATCCGAAGACCAACCCCGACGCGGTCAAGTTCGACGCGCTGGAGTACGGCGAGGTGCTCTCCCGCGACCTCAAGGTCGCCGACGCCACCGCCATCACCCTGTGCCGGGACAACAATCTCCCGATCCTCGTCTTCGAACTGCTCGCCGAGGGCAATATCGCGCGCGCGGTGAAGGGTGAGAAGATCGGCACTCTCGTGAGCGACCAGGGCACCCGGGCCTGAAACCGGGTACCGCCCCGCGAGGGGATGGACAGAGCCCTGCCGGTCGTACACCGTGCAGGACAAGACGCGACGACACGCAGGAGCAACTGGTGATCGAAGAGACCCTCCTCGAGGCCGAGGAGAAGATGGAGAAGGCCGTCGTGGTCGCCAAGGAGGACTTCGCCGCGATCCGCACCGGCCGTGCGCACCCGGCGATGTTCAACAAGATCGTGGCGGACTACTACGGTGCCATCACGCCCATCAACCAGCTGGCGTCCTTCTCGGTGCCCGAGCCGCGCATGGCCGTGGTGACCCCGTTCGACAAGAGCGCGCTGCGCAACATCGAGCAGGCGATCCGCGACTCCGACCTCGGCGTCAACCCGAGCAACGACGGCAACATCATCCGTGTGGTGTTCCCCGAGCTCACCGAGGAGCGCCGCCGCGAGTACATCAAGGTCGCCAAGAGCAAGGCCGAGGACTCGAAGATCTCCATCCGCTCCGTCCGCCGCAAGGCGAAGGAGACCATCGACAAGCTGGTCAAGGACGGCGAGGTGGGCGAGGACGAGGGCCGCCGCGGCGAGAAGGAGCTCGACGACACCACCGCGAAGTACGTCGCGCAGGTGGACGAGCTGCTCAAGCACAAGGAAGCCGAGCTGCTCGAGGTCTGATGAACGACTCTTCCTGGGGGGCCCCGGCCGGTACCGGCTACTGGGGGCCCGACCAGGGGCCTGCCCCGGCGGGTCCCGCATACGATGGGCGGCAGGCGGCGCAGACTCGGCCCATGCCCATCGTGCCCGACGTCCCCGCCGGCGACCACCAGGACGACCACGATCGGGGGGCCGCTCAGCGGAGCGGTCCCCCGTTCCGTGCCGAGACGCCGAACGAGCACCCGCAGGAGCCCATGTCCAGCCCGTCCCAGCCCGCCGCCCCGCAGAAGAAGACCGCGGGGCGCGACCTGGGCGCGGCCATAGGCGTCGGGCTCGGGCTCGGCGCCGTCATCATCGCGTCGCTGTTCATCTGGAAGGCCGCGTTCGTCGGCGTGATTGCGGTCGCGGTGGTGGTCGGCCTGTGGGAGCTCACCTCCCGTCTCCAGGAACGCAAGGGCATCAAGGCGCCGCTGGTCCCGCTCGCGGTCGGCGGTGCGGCGATGGTCGTCGCCGGTTACGTGCGGGGCGCGGAGGGTGCCTGGGTCGCCATGGCACTGACCGCTCTGGCGGTGCTGGTCTGGCGCATGACCGAGCCGCCCGAGGGCTATCTGAAGGATGTCACGGCGGGCGTCTTCGCCGCGTTCTACGTACCGTTCCTGGCGACGTTCGTGGCGCTGATGCTCACCGCCGACGACGGACCGCGGCGGGTGCTGATGTTCCTGGTGCTGACCGTGGTCAGCGACACCGGGGCGTACGCGATCGGCTGGCGCTTCGGGAAGCACAAGCTGGCACCGCGCATCAGCCCCGGAAAGACCCGTGAGGGACTGATCGGGGCGGTGACCTTCGCGATGGGGGCCGGCGCGCTGTGCATGCAGTTCCTCATCGAGGACGGCGCGTGGTGGCAGGGGCTCCTCATCGGCCTGGCGGTGGCGGCGAGCGCGACGCTCGGTGACCTCGGCGAGTCGATGATCAAGCGGGACCTGGGCATCAAGGACATGGGCACCCTGCTGCCGGGGCACGGCGGCATCATGGACCGGCTGGACTCGCTGCTTCCGACGGCTCCGGTGGTCTGGCTGCTGCTCGTGATCTTCGTCGGTACGACCTGACCCGCGGCCCCGGATGCGTACGAGAAGGGCTCGCCGTCCCCGGGACGGCGAGCCCTTCGTCGTCGTTCCTCCCGTCTCTCCGTGCTGGATGCCGGCGGCCCCGATCCGGTCACGTCCGGCGGAGCAGGCGGCCGCGCAGCGCGGCCCGTGCCGCGTTGGCGCCCGGTGCGCCGTGGACCCCGCCGCCCGGGTGGGCCGAGGCGGAGGCCAGATACAGGCCCTTGACCGGCGTCTCCGGGCGGCCGGTGCCGGGCGTGGGGCGGAAGACGAGCTGCTGGTGGAGGGAGGCCGTACCGCCGTTGATGGCACCGCGACGCAGATTCGCGTCCATCGACTCCAGCGTCGGCGGGGCCAGGACGCGTCGCGACCGGACGCGGTCACGGAAGCCGGGGGCGTACCGCTCCACCTGGGCCTCCACGCGGTACGCCATCGCCTCCCGCTCCCGGGTGTCCCAGGCTCCGGTGATCCCGTCGGGTCCCGCGTCGCCCCGGATGTGCTGCGGCAGGTGCGTGTACGCCCACGCCGACTCGGTTCCGGCCGGTGACCGCCCCGGGTCCGCCGTGGTCATCTGACCGAAGAGCGCGAACGGTTCCTCGGGGACGAGCCCCATGGAGATCTGCGCGGCGAACCGGGTCAGCCCGTCCACCCCGTCGGCCAGGTGTACGGTGCCGGCCGTCGCCGCGGCGGGCGCCGTCCACGGCACGGGCGAGTCGAGCGCCCAGTCGACCTTGAAGGTGGCGAAGTCCCACTGGAAGCGCCGGATGTCGCGCAGCAGACGGTCCGGCAGATGCGCCGGGTCGACCAGCCGCCCGAAGAGGGCGGGCGCCGACACGTCGGCGAGCACGGCCCGCCGCGCGGGCACCTCCTCACCGGCGGCCGTACGGACCGCCACCGCCCTGCCCTCCCGTACGACGACCGACACCACCCGTTCCCCGCACCGCACCGCACCACCGAGCCCCGCCAGGCGGCCCACCAGAGCGGCCGTCAGCGCACCGGCGCCGCCCACCGGCACCGGGAAGCCGTGGCTCTGGCCGAGCATCGACATCAGCCAGCCGTACCCTCCGCTGCCCGCGGACTCCGGGGCCAGATCCGCGTGCAGCGCGTTGCCCGCGAGGAGCAGCCGGCCCGCCTCCCCGCGGAACTCCTCCTCGCCCAGCCGGCGTACCGGCAGCGACAGGTTCCTGGCCAGCCGCAGCGCGGCCGGCGGGCTGATCCGGGTCGCGAGGCGCAGCGTCGCCAGGACGGGCGGGAAGGGGGTGAAAAGGGCGCGCCCGATGTCCCCGCCGAGCCGGTCCCACACCGCGTACATGCCCCGCCAGGCGTCGCCGTCACCGTCGGCGAACGCCTCCAGACCCGCCGCCGTGTCCTCGGCGTCGCGCGCGAGCACCGCGCACCGGCCGTCGCGCAGCGGATGCGCCAGCACCCGCGGGGCGTGGCTCCAGCGCAGACCGTGGCGCGCCAGGTCGAGACGGGCCACCACGGGGGAGGCGGCGGCCAGCGGGTAGAAGGCGCTGAAGAGATCGTGGACGTAGTCGGGGTGGAGGCCCCGGTCACTGCGTACCGCGCCGCCAGGCTCGGGCTGTTCCTCCAGCACCTCCACGCTCCACCCGGCGTCCGCGAGCAGGTTGGCGGCGACGAGACCGTTGGGGCCGGCTCCGATCACCACGGCGTCGGGCACCGGTCACACCGCCCGGGGCGGCGGGGCGGCCGCCGTGTCACCCGCCCGGTCGCCGGGGGCCCGGCCGTCGTTCGCCCCGTTCTCGACGGTCCTGGCCAGCCGGGCGAGCATGTCCCGGTGGCGGAGCTGGATCAGCGCGTCCGAGAGCGTGTTGTGCCAGCGTCCGCCCAGTCCGCGCAGGGGGTGCTCGTCGCAGATGACCAGGCTCTCCTCGCCCCACGGACGGATTTCGAGGGCGACCCGGGCGGTTCCGATGCCCTGGGCGACGGCCTCCAGCTCCAGGACGGTCCCCGGCTCACAGCGGCGCACGATCGTCTCGCCGCTGCCCGACCACGGGCCGACCCTGACCGTGTACCGCAGCCGGGAGCCCACCCGGGGCCAGTCGGCGTCCAGGGGATCGGAGTCCGAGGTGCCCACCACCCACTCGCTGTAGCGCGCCGGATCCGCGAGGACGGCCCAGACAGCCTCCGGGCTCCGGCGGATCAGCTGGTGTCGTACGGCCATGGGGTCCTCCCGCGTGAGAAGTCGGTCGTCGAGCGAGCGGGTTCCCGGTCCCGCGCAGAACATCCCCCGCCTGCCTACCGTGGACCCATGAGCGGAGGTTCACCACTGCGCGGTCGTACGGCGGTCGTCACGGGCGCGGCGCGCGGAGTGGGGGAGCGGGTGGCCCTGGCTCTCGCCCGGCGCGGTGCGCGCGTCGCCCTGCTGGGGCACGAGGAGGCGGAACTGGCCCGGGTGGCGGCCCGCTGCCGGGAGGCGGGCGGCGCCGCCCACCCCTGGCGGGCCGACGTGACCGACGAGCGGCGGATGACGGCCGTGGCCGGGGAGGTCGAGCGGCGGCTGGGGCCCGCGTCGGTCGTCGTCGCCAACGCGGGGATCGCCGCCGGCGGCCCGTTCGACCGGACCGCCCCGGACACCTGGCGGCGAATCGTCGAGGTCAACCTCGTCGGCAGCGCCGTCACGGCGCGCGTCTTCCTGCCCGCGCTGTCGGCGACCCACGGTTACTACCTGCAGATCTCGTCGCTCGCGGCGCTCGCGCCGGCGCCGATGATGACGGCGTACGCCGCGTCGAAGGCCGGTGTGGAGGCGTTCACCCACGCCCTGGGAGCGGAGGTCGCGCACCGCGGCGTGGCGGTGGGCGTGGCCCGGCTCACCTGGCACGACACCGGCATGATCCGGGCGGCCGACGACTACCGGGTGATGCGCGAGCTGCGGCACCGGATGGCGTGGCCCGCCTCACGGGTCCACCGCGTCGACCGGGTCGGCGAGCGGCTGGCCAGGGGCATCGAGCGCCGCAGCGCCGTCGTGAGCCTGCCGCCCTGGCTACGCCTCGTCGAGGCGGCCCGCCCGCTGCTGCCCGCAGTGGTCACCCTTCGCGCCCGACGCACCCTGTCCCACCTCGACGAGCACGACCTCACCCCCACCGACCTCCTCGGCCCGGGTGGCGCCGCGGACCTGACCCGCCCACGCTAGCGGTGTCTCGCCGTTCCTCCGGGCGCGTGACGTCTGCACGCACGCCCTCCCGCGTACTCCATCGGGCACAAGCGGTGCCCCCACCGCTGTCGCCGGTCGTCGACGGTCCGCGGGGACTCGCTCCTCCGCCTCGCGCTCGCACGCACCAGACTCCGCTCGCCGATCGGTGGCCGGCCCCGTTCCGCCAGACGAGCCGTAGGGGCCGGGTCGGTGGCACCGGGGGCGATCTGGGGCAAAGGGCCAGGTCACCGCGGTGGTGTCGACATCGTTCGGGCCGTCGGAACACCGCCCGGTCCGGTCCGTCCCAGCCGCTGATCTGATGAATTGCGGCGACACACCGCGCTTGATCACGAATTGTGGCTATATAACTACTATCAGCAATCTTCTCCATCTGACCGATCGGTACCCCGGAGGCTGTAGTGGGGACGCTGAACAAAATCGAACAAAAATTCGAAGCTTTGGTCAATGGAACCTTCGCCAAGGTGTTCAAATCCGCGGTCCAGCCCATGGAATTCATCGGTGCTCTCAGGCGCGAGTGCGACATCAACGCCAGGATCTGGAACCGGGACTGCACCATCGCCCCCAACGGTTTCATCGTCGAACTCAGTCCGGGCGACCACGAACTCCAGAGCGCGTGCCTGGTCATGCTCGGCGAGGAACTGGTCCAGAAGCTGCGCGAGTACGCCGATCAGCAGCGCTATTCGTTCGTAGGTCCGCTGAAGGTGCAGTTGCAGCGGACCGAGAGCCTGAAGGCCGGGCAGTTCCGCGTGCGCAGCCGACTCGAGGTCCCGCCCGAGGTCCAGCAGGCCCTGCAGGCCGATCAGCGCTACCGCAGCACGTACGCGTCGTCGGTCGGACCCGGCGGGGAAGAGGCCCCTGCCTGGCAGCGGCACCCGCACATCTCGCGCGGGGAGAAGCGAGTCCTGACGGTGGAGCAGTTCATATCATTCGGCCTGACGTTCGCTCAGGACGGCACGCTCGTCCGTGCCGACCCGTCGAGCCCCCTCGCAGCTCCGCCCAGGCCGGTCCGCCTCCTGGAGCCCGTCAGGGACCACGCGGGCGTGCCCGCTCTCGCTCGGTCCGGTCGCGAACCACTCGCGCTGCCTCCCGGGTACCGCGTGGCTCCCGCGCTCGGCCCGGCCGAAAGCGACGTTCCCCGCTTCGGCCGCGAGACCGGCCGCCGGTACACCATCGCCTCTTCCGAACCCCGGTTCAGGAGCCTGGCCGTGGGGAAGCCGCCGATCACTCCCGTGCCGGGCGGCGGTCCGCGCCGAGCGGAAACCCCCGTCCACCGGTCCGCCCAACAGACCCAGCCGCCGGCCGGTGACCACAGCCGCCGTCACGCCGGCGCCCCCGTGGCCGGCAGCACCCTCACCTCTTCGAAAAACCTCGTCCCCGCGAAAGGATTCATCGTGACCAACGATCGCGACACCTCCGTCGACGGTCCCGCACCCGACAGGAGACGAGAAGGCTCCGACGGGCCCGCGGCCGGGCTCGCCACGCCCGACTCGTCCGCCGCTGACGACTCCCAGGACGCGGTGTCGACGGAACCCGGGGCCGGAACCCGGGGCGCGTACGAGGCGCTGCCGCCGCGCGGCGCGATGGAGCGCCGCCGCTCGGTGCCCACCCTGCACGGCCTCGGCGCGGAGCAGCCTCTGCCCCCGTCGTACACCAACCGGGCGCAGCTGCCCCAGGGCGCGTCCGGACTCCCGCCGCACTACGGCTCACCGCCTCACCCCACTCCGGCGCACTGGCCGGGACCGGACCGGGGCGGCCGTAGCGGCAGCCTGGGGCGCAGTGCCGCGATCGAGCTCTCCTCCGACCGTCTGCTGCGCACCCGGTCCCGAGACCGTCGCGGCCTCAGCCGGCTGCGCATCGGCGGCAGAGCCGCGGAGCGTGAGCGCGAGGAGAAGCTGGCCATCCTCCGTACTCCGGTGATGCAGTGCCACAAGATCGCCGTCATCAGCCTCAAGGGCGGAGTCGGCAAGACGACCACCACGACCGCCCTGGGGGCGACCCTCGCCACCGAGCGTCAGGACCGGGTCGTCGCGATCGACGCCAATCCGGACGCGGGAACACTCAGCCGGCGCGTGCGCTGCGAGACCAGCGCCACCATCCGTGACCTCGTGGCCGAGCTCCCGAACATCGACAACTACATGGCCGTACGGCGCTTCACCTCCCAGTCCCCGAGCGGACTGGAGATCCTCGCCAACGAGGCCGACCCCGCGCTCTCCACGGCGTTCAACGACGAGGACTACCGGCAGGTGGTCGGCTGCCTCGGACAGCACTACCCGATCGTCCTGACCGACTCCGGGACCGGCCTGCTGCACAGCGCGATGCGCGGCATCCTCGACTTCGCGGACCAGCTGATCGTGGTCGCCACACCCAGTGTGGACGGCGCCACCAGCGCCAGCACGACCCTGGACTGGCTCAGCGCGCACCACTACGACGATCTCGTCCAGCGGAGCATCACCGTGATCTCCGAGCCCCGCAAGAAGAGCAAGATGGTGAAGGTGAACGACGTCGTCGATCACTTCCGCGCCCGCTGCCGGGGCGTGGTGATGATCCCCTTCGACGAGCACCTCGCCACGGGCGCGGAGGTCGATCTGAAGGAGATGAGGCCGCAGACCCGCCAGGCCTACTTCGATCTGGCGACGCTGGTGGCCGCGGACTTCCCCCGCACCCAGCCCGAGGCCGTGAGCTGGGGCGCTTCGTATCCCCACTCGGGTTACAACGCGGCCAGCATGTTCGCCGCCCCCGCATGGGGCTGACCCCCCACCGGAGCGGGCCGCACGACGAGGCGTCGTCGATCATGAAGATCGCCGGCGCCGCCCGCGGGGTCCTGGCGGGGCGCGTGTGCCGCGACGAGTAGACGAGCAGACGGCCGCGCCACGGCGGATCTGGCCCTCCGGGCCGTCTCCGGGCCGCCGGAGACGGCCCGGAGACGGCCCGGGACGACCGCGGAGCGCTTCGGGCCCTGGGGGCCGGGATCCGTCTGCGACACTGGTAGAACCATGCCCAAGCCCGGAGAACTCACTTTCGTCGCGCCCCGCGGAGCCAAGAAGCCGCCGCGGCACCTCGCCGACCTCACGCCCGCCGAGCGCAAGGAAGCCGTCGCCGCGATCGGCGAGAAGCCGTTCCGCGCCAAGCAGCTGTCCACGCACTACTTCGCGCGGTACGCCCACGACCCCGCCGAGTGGACCGACATCCCCGCCGCCTCCCGCGAGAAGCTGCGGGGCGAGCTGCTGCCCGACCTGATGTCCGTCGTCCGGCACATCTCGTGCGACGACGACACCACCCGTAAGACCCTGTGGCGGCTGCACGACGGCACGCTCGTCGAGTCCGTCCTCATGCGGTATCCCGACCGGGTCACCATGTGCATCTCCTCGCAGGCCGGCTGCGGGATGAACTGCCCGTTCTGCGCCACCGGGCAGGCCGGGCTCGACCGGAACCTGTCGACCGCCGAGATCGTGCACCAGATCGTCGACGGGATGCGGGCGCTGCGCGACGGCGAGGTGCCGGGAGGGCCGGCGCGGCTCAGCAACATCGTCTTCATGGGCATGGGCGAGCCGCTCGCCAACTACAAGCGGGTCGTCGGGGCGATCCGGCGGCTGACCGACCCCGAGCCCGACGGGCTGGGGCTCTCGCAGCGCGGGATCACCGTCTCCACCGTCGGTCTCGTGCCCGCGATGCTGCGCTTCGCCGACGAGGGCTTCAAGTGCCGGCTCGCCGTCTCGCTGCACGCGCCCGACGACGAGCTGCGCGACACCCTCGTGCCCGTCAACACCCGCTGGAAGGTTCGCGAGGTCCTCGACGCCGCCTGGGAGTACGCGGAGAAGTCCGGCCGCCGGATCTCCATCGAGTACGCCCTCATCCGGGACATCAACGACCAGGCATGGCGGGGCGACCTGCTCGGACGGCTCCTCAGGGGCAAGCGGGTGCACGTCAACCTCATCCCGCTGAACCCGACCCCCGGGTCCAAGTGGACGGCCTCCCGTCCCGAGGACGAGAAGGCGTTCGTCGAGGCCATCGCCGCCCACGGCGTGCCGGTGACCGTCCGCGACACCCGAGGTCAGGAGATCGACGGCGCCTGTGGACAGCTCGCCGCCACCGAACGCTGACCTTGTAGGCTGAGCTCGAACACATCTCCATATTCCGACAGGGGAGCGCCACAGCGCTGAGAGTGCGGTCAACGGACCGCAGACCCTCTGAACCTCGCCCAGGTCATTCTGGGTAGGAAGTTCGGTCGTTACTCGAGCTGTTGCGCCCTGCCCACCCTCGGGTGGGCAGGGCCGCGTCTCTTCCTGGTCACACCCAGGAGGAATTTCAGTGAGCACCAAGAAGATGGCCGCGGGCGCGCTCGTCGCCGCGCTGGGCGTCACCACGCTCGCCGCGTGCGGCGGCTCCGGCGACCAGGCCGACAGCCGTGCGCCGAAGACCGTGACCCTCGTGAGTCACGACTCCTTCAACGCCTCCAAGGAGGTGTTGGCGGAGTTCACCCAGAAGACGGGTTTCACGGTCAAGGTCCTCAAGAGCGGCGACGCCGGTGAAGCCGTCAACAAGGAGATCCTGACCAAGGGCTCCCCGCAGGGCGACGTCTTCTTCGGCGTCGACAACACCCTGCTGTCCCGCGCGCTCGACAACGGCATCTTCGTCCCGTACGAGGCCAAGGGCCTCGACCGGGTCCCCGCCGGACTCCGGCTCGACGAGGAGCACCGGGTCACCCCCGTCGACACCGGCGACATCTGCGTCAACTACGACAAGAAGTACTTCGCCGACAAGAAGCTCGCGCCCCCGCAGACCTTCGACGACCTGGCGAAGCCCGCGTACAAGGACCTGCTCGTCGTCGAGAACCCCGAGCGGTCCTCCCCGGGACTCGGCTTCCTCCTCGGCACCGCCGCCCGGTACGGCGACGACGGCTGGCAGGACTACTGGAAGAAGCTCAAGGCCAACGGCGTGAAGACCGTCGACAGCTGGGAGCTCGCCTACAACCAGGAGTTCTCCGGCTCCGCGGGCGGCAAGAAGGCCAAGGGTGACCGTCCGCTGGTCGTGTCGTACGCCTCCAGCCCGCCGGTCGAGGTCCTCTACTCCGAGCCGCAGCCGAAGACCGCCCCCACCGGCGTCTCCACGGGCACCTGCTTCCGGCAGACCGAGTTCGCCGGACTGCTCGACGGGGCGAAGAACCCCGAGGGCGGCAAGATGCTGATCGACTTCCTGATCTCCAAGAAGTTCCAGGACGACATGCCGCTGCAGATGTTCGTCAACCCCGTCACCAGCGACGCGACGCTGCCCGAGCTGTTCACCCAGCACGGGGTGGTGATCGACAAGCCGCAGACGATGGAGCCCGCGAAGATCGCCGAGAAGCGTGACCAGTGGATCCAGTCGTGGTCCTCGCTCGTGCTGAAGTGACGAAAGCGCCCCGTGGAAGCGCGGCGCGGCTCGGCCTCATGGTCGTGCCCGTCGCGTTCTTCGGCCTCTTCTTCGCCTGGCCCGTCGCCTCGATCATCGAGCGCGGGCTCATGGTGGACGGGGCATGGCGGTTCGGCCGGTTCGGCCAGACGCTGACCCGGCCGGAGATCCTCGACGTCCTCTGGTTCACGCTGTGGCAGGCGCTCGCCTCCACCGCGCTGACCCTGCTGATCGCGCTGCCCGGCGCGTACGTCTTCGCCCGCTTCGACTTCCCCGGCAAGGCGCTGCTGCGCGCCGTCGTCACCGTCCCCTTCGTCCTGCCCACCGTCATGGTCGGCACGGCGTTCCTGGCACTCGTCGGTCGCGGCGGGCTCCTCGACGAGCTGTGGGGCGTCCGCCTGGACACCACCGTGTGGGCGATCCTCCTCGCCCATGTCTTCTTCAACTACGCCGTCGTCGTCCGGACCGTCGGCGGCCTGTGGGCCCAGCTCGACCCCCGTCAGGAGGAGGCCGCCCGGGTCCTCGGCGCGTCCCGGTGGACCGCGTGGCGGACCGTGACCCTCCCCGCGCTCGCCCCGGCGCTCGCCGCGGCCGCGCTGATGGTGTTCCTCTTCACCGCCGGCTCCTTCGCCGTCGTCCAGATCCTCGGCGGGCCGACGTACTCCACCCTGGAGACGGAGATCTACCGCCAGACGGTCGACCGCTTCGACCTCACCACGGCCGCCGTCCTCACGATGACGCAGTTCGTCGCCGTCGGCGCGATCCTCGCCGTGCACGCCTGGACGGTACGCAGGCGGGAGACGGCCCTGAGGCTCGTCCCGCCCGAGCGGACCGCGCACCGGCCGAAGGGCGCCGGCCAGTGGACGCTCCTGGGTGGCGTGCTGCTGTCGGTCGCGCTGCTGATCGTCCTGCCGCTGGGCGTGCTCGTCGAGCGGTCCTTCGACACCCCGCGCGGGTACGGGCTCGACTACTACCGTGCCCTGCGGTCCGTGGACGCCTCCGGCACCTTCCTCGTGCCGATGGCGGAGACCATCGTGAACTCGCTGCAGTACGCCCTGGTCGCCACCGCGATCGCCGTCGCCGTAGGCGGGCTCGCCGCGGCGGCCCTGACCCGGCGGGCGGGGCGGTTCGTACGCGGCTTCGACGCGCTCCTCATGCTGCCGCTGGGGGTCTCCGCCGTCACCGTCGGCTTCGGGTTCCTGATCACGCTGGACGAGCCACCGCTCGACCTGCGGGCGAGCTGGATCCTCGTACCGCTCGCGCAGGCGCTGGTCGGCGTGCCCTTCGTCGTACGGACGATGCTGCCCGTCCTGCGGGCGGTGGACGAACGGCTGCGGGAGGCGGCGGCCGTCCTCGGCGCCTCACCGCTGCGGGCCTGGCGCGAGGTCGACCTGCCGCTCGTGCGCAGGGCGCTGCTCATCGCGGCCGGGTTCGCCTTCGCCGTCTCGCTCGGCGAGTTCGGCGCGACCGTCTTCATCGCCCGGCCCGACAACCCGACGCTGCCGGTCGCCGTGGCGCGGCTGCTCGCCCGGCCGGGCGAGCTCAACTACGGCCAGGCCATGGCCCTTTCGACGATTCTGATGGTGGTGTGCGCGGTGGCTCTGCTGCTGCTCGAACGACTGCGCACCGACCGGGCCTCTGGGGAGTTCTGATGCTGACGCTCAAGGACGCGACCGTACGGTTCGGGGAGCGCGCCGTGCTCGACTCGGTGGACCTGGAGGTCGCCGAGCACGAGATCGTCTGTGTGCTCGGGCCGAGCGGCAGCGGCAAGTCCACGTTGCTGCGGGCCGTCGCCGGTCTGCAGACGCTGGACGGCGGCCGGGTGCTCCTCGGCGGCGCCGACCAGGCGGGGGTGCCGGTGCACCGGCGCGGTGTCGGCCTGATGTTCCAGGACCATCAGCTCTTCCCGCAGCGGGACGTGGCGGGCAACGTCGTCTTCGGGCTGCGGATGCACGGGGTCGGCAGGGACGAACAGGCCGTACGCGCGGGGGAGTTGCTCGACCTCGTCGGACTGCCAGGGGCCGGGCGGCGGGCCGTCGCCTCGCTCTCGGGCGGCGAGCAGCAACGGGTCGCGCTGGCCCGGGCCCTCGCCCCGCGGCCCCGGCTGCTGATGCTGGACGAGCCGCTCGGTCAGCTCGACCGAGGGCTGCGGGAACGGCTCGTGGTCGAACTGCGGCATCTGTTCGGGCAGTTGGGTACGACGGTGCTGGCCGTCACCCACGACCAGGGCGAGGCGTTCGCGCTCGCCGACCGGGTCGTGGTGATGCGGGACGGCCGGATCGCCCAGACCGGGACACCGCTGGAGGTGTGGCAGCGACCGGCCTCGGAGTTCGTGGCCCGCTTCCTCGGCTTCGACAATGTCGTGGCCGCGGCGGTGAGCGGCGGCGCCGCCGACACGGTCTGGGGCAAGATCCCCGTCCCGGACGGGACGGCGCAGGGCGCGGCGAAGATCCTGGTCCGCCCGGCCGGCGTACGCCTCGGGGCGCCGGCGGACGGCCTGCCCTGCACGGTCGACGCCCGCACCTTCCGCGGCAGCCATGTCGCCGTGCTCCTCCGCCCGGCCGACGGCCCGGTCCTGGAGGCCGAGTGCACCCTTCAGGACGCGCCGGAGGAGGGTGCGACGGTGGGGGTGACGTTCACCGCCACCGAGGTCGTGGTGCTGGCGGGGGAACGGGACTGACCCGGGTACCGGCGCTGTCCGCCGCCCCACGCCGCGGGCGGGATCAGGGGACGCGTACGGGCTCGGGTGCGGGCTCCGGCGCGGGCGCCGCCGAGGCGGGGTCGCCCTCCGGTGCGCCGAACCAGGCCACCGCCACCGCGCCCGCGACCGCGAGGACGAAGCCGGTCACCGCGAGCCAGGCGAAACCGGGACGCGAGGCGTCGCCCAGCCACCACACGCCGATCATCCCCGGGAGCACCGTCTCGCCGACCACCAGCGCCGCCGTCGCCCCGTTCACCGAGCCGATCTGGAGCGCGACCGTGTGCAGATACATGCCGCCGATCCCGGCCACGAGGATCGCGTACAGTGCCGGGTCCGCGAGCAGCGCGCCCAGGTCGAACGGGTCGACGCCGTTCAGCACCCGGACCCCGACCCCGAGCGCGCCGAAGCCCAGACCGGACAGCAGACCCGCCAGGATCGCCGCGCTCGCGCCCAGGAACCGTACGACGATCGTCCCGCCCACCATCAGCAGCACCGAGATCGCCAGCAGCCACCAGTGCGTGGCGATCGGCGTGTGCCCGCTGCCCTCCGGGCCGGCCGCGCTCGCCAGCAGCACCAGGGCCGAGCAGACCACGCCGATCGAGGTCCATTCCGCGCGGGTCAGCCGGATGCCGAGCAGCTTGACGCTCAGGACGGCCGTGATGACGAGGTTGGCGCTGATCACCGTCTGGGAGAGGAACAGCGGAAGGAGCCGGGCGGCGAGCGCCCCCAGCCCGAAACCGACGAAGTCCAGGATCGTGCCGACGACGAACTCCCAGGTCATCGCCGCCTTCGCGGTGGACGAAAGGCTCGGGCCGCCCCGCCCGGTGACCTGTCCGGCCGCCGCCGCCTCCCGGCGGGCGGACTTGCGGGAGCCGACGGCCTGAAGCACCGAGCCCGTGCCGTAACAGATCGAGGCGGCGACGGCGGTCAGCAGTCCTATGAGCACGTGGAGGCTCCGTTCGCGTACAAGAGGGTGTTCCGGGTTCGTTCCGGCTGTCAGACGTGGGATCGGGCGCCGAAGTTGCCTCGCGTGGCCATCGGCGTTGATCAACTGGCCTACGCTGCTGCGCGTGAGCGGAATAGACGTGGGCAACGGAGTGGTCGGCGCCATCCTGGGGGTCGTGTTCGCCACCCTGTTCCAGCAGTGGACGCAGGACGTGTGGTTCAGGATCAGACGCCGGTCGGCGGGGGTGGTCCGCAGCCTCACCTTCCGGGAGCGGCAGGGGTCGGCCTGGTCGACGTTCTCCCTGGGCCCCCTGCACACCTCCGCCCTGATCGTCGAGGGCGACGGGGACCGCGCCATCGCCCCCGAGTCGATCCACGTCCAGGTCCTCGACGGGGAGATCGCCCTGCCGGAGGAGATGGCGGGCTGGCGCGACGAGATCGAGGCGGAGGAGACCCGGGCGAGCGCCGCGGGGGAGCGGGCACCGGTGTGGAACGGCCCGCGCTACGCCGTGGAGAGCCTGGAGGTGTCCCGGACCGCCCTCGACGAGCAGTCCGAGGTCCACCTGAGGCTGCGGCCCACCGACTACTACACCTTCCTCGCGGCCCAGCAGCTCGACCGCCGGCTGCCGGACGGCTCCACACCCCGGTCCCGCTACCTCGATCCCGAAGAGCCGCTCACAGCCCCGGCATTCCTGCAGTGCAGCTTCGCCGTCAACATCGCCGTGGTCACCTCCGACCACCTGCTCGTCGTGAGCCGGCGCAGCAACCGCGTGCGTATGGCACCGGGCGTATGGAACTCGTCCGTCAACGAAGGGCTCTCCCGGCACATCGACTCGGCCGGCCGCAACGCCCCCGACCTGCACGCCGTCGCCCGGCGCGGCATGCGGGAAGAGATGTCACTGGAGCCGAACGAGTACACGCTCTCCCTGCTGGCTTTCGTCCTCGACGTCGAGAAGCGCCACTGGAGCGCCCACTTCTACGCTCGTCTCGCCGATATGACGGGCGAACAGCTCCAGGCGCGGTTGAGCAGAGGCGTCGCCGACCGCTGGGAGCACCAGAGCGTCGAGTACGTCCCCTTCCGCTCCGCCGACGTGGCCCGGTATCTGCTGCGGCCCGACCGGATCCACCGCTGGGCGCCGCTCGCGCCCGCGCTGTTCCATCTGGCGCTGGTGCATGTGCACGGCCGGGCCTCGGTGGAGCGGGCCGAGGCGCAGGCCGTCCGCAGGCTGTAGCGGCGGCTACGTCGCGCCCGCCAGGCGCCGCAGCGCTTCCGGGGCCTCGTCGATCGAGTCCACCAGGGCGATGCGCGCCGCCATCGGACGGCCCGACGCCAGGGCGCGCAGCAGTGGCCAGGCGGGCAGCCGCTCCGTCCAGTGGGCGCGGTCGACCAGGACCATGGGGGTGGGCTCGCCCCGGGACTCGTAGTAGTTCGGCGTGGAGTTGTCGAAGATCTCCTGCACCGTCCCGGCCGCGCCCGGCAGGAAGACCACACCGCCGTCGCAGCGGGCGAGCAGACCGTCCTCACGGGTGGCGTTGGCGAAGTACTTGGCGATGTGCCCGGCGAACGGGTTGGGCGGCTCGTGGCCGTAGAACCAGGTCGGAATCCCGACCGAGTCGCCGCCCTCGGGCCAGCGGGCACGCACCTCGAACGCGGCGCGCGCCCAGTCGGTGACGGACGGGACGAACGACGGTGCCTTGGCGAGGAGTTCGAGCGCCTCGTCGAGGACGGCGTCGGCGAGCGGGGCGGTGTACGCGCCCAGGTTCGCGGCCTCCATCGCGCCCGGGCCGCCGCCCGTCGCCACGGTGAGACCGGTGCGGGCCAGCGACCGCCCGAGGCGGGCGGCACCGGCGTACGCGTCCGTACCGCGGGCCATGGCGTGGCCGCCCATGACGCCGACGACCCGGCTGCCGACGAGGAGTTCGTCGAGCGCGTCGGAGATCGCGTCGTCATGGATGGCGCGGAGCATCGACGCGAAGATGTCGCCGTCGGCCTTCGTGCGCTGGAACCAGGCGTACGCGAGGGCATCGGGGGTCGCCTCGTACCCCTCGGCCCTCACCCCGGCGAACAGGTCATCGGGGGAGTAGAGCAGGGCTCGGTACGGGTCGAACGGAAGGTCCGGTACGGGAGGGAAGACGAGGGCCCCGTCGGCGCGGACCTTGGCCGCGGCCTCGGGCTGCATCTCGCAGCCGAGGAAGACGGCGCCGGTGGTCGCGACGGACAGCAGCGCGAAGGTGTGGTCGGTCAGGTCGAGCGACTGGATCCGGTGACCGACGAGGGAGCCGCGGGCGACGGCCGCGGCGAATTCCCGGTGGTTGTGGATCTCGCGGTCGTGGTGGCGGGCCATGCGCCCACGATAGGCCCCGGGCGAGGGGTGCCGGGCCCGCCGGCCCGGGGCCCGAAGGGGCGCCGCCCCCCCCGCGCGAGGGACTTGCGAGGGCGCCGGCCAGTGGATTGTGCCCACCCGCTCCGCTCTGGCGCAGGTGCCCGCAACGGCTAGCGGAGGGGCACCGCCGCCAGCGCCGCCACCAGCCAGGTCACGGGGAGGAACACCGCCAGCAGGGCGCCCGCGCGGAGCAGGGCCGCCGTGCGCAGGACCGTGGGTGGGGCGCCGAGGCGCAGGAGGGCCTCGGTCGTGTGCTCCCGGCACTGCTTGGACTCCAGGGCCGTCGTCAGAAGCGTCGCCATCGTGCAGGCCATCACCAGCGCCGCGCCCAGGCCCGTCAGGGGCCCGAAGTCGCCCGTCCCCGCGTCGTACAGCGTCGCCGCCGCGAGTCCGCCGGAGGCCACCGCGCACACCACGCCGAGCGGGCGTCCGATACGGCGGGACTCGCTCATCAGGACCCGGCCGGCGAGCAGCCGGGTCGCGCCCGGGCGGGCGGACTGGAGGAGGCGGCCGCACCAGTGGGTGATGCCGGGGCCCGCCATCGCCAGGCCCAGCGCCGTGAGGATCCAGCCGATGAGCACACCCGCGGGGCTGCCCTCGAAGCGGCCCGGCAGCGGGAGCGCCCCGCCCTCGCCGCCCTGTCCCGCGTACGTCTCCACCGCGAGGCCGACCGCGAGCAGCGCCACGCCCCACGGCAGCCCGGCCGGCGCCGCTCTCTCGGCGCCCTCCACCGGGACCGATTTCCTCGGCCGCAGGGCGAGCGCGGCCGCCGTCGAGGCGACCACCGGCAGGATCGCGAGCAGGGTGAGCGCCGCCGGCAGGGGGATCGGCTGGTCGGCGGCGAGCAGCTCGGCGGCCGCCCCGTCGAACGGCAGCCCGGTGATGTCCCCGCGCAGGTGCAGGTAGAACAGGAGCGCGACCATCGAGCCGAGCGTGCAGGACACCGCCGTCGACGCGGCGGCGATGGCCGTCAACCGGGCGGGGCCGAGACCGACCGCCGAGAGCCCCGGCCGCGGCCGCGTGCTGGGATCCGTACGCGCCACCGCCACGGCGAACTGCACGGTGGCCGCCATCGGGATCAGACACCACAGCAGGCGCAGCGTCGAGGCGGCCGAATCGGCGGGGTGGCCGACGGCGTACCCCAGCGTGCACAGCAGCAGGAACCCGACCCCCGCCGCCGCCGTGGCGACGAGGAGCCGTCGCAGCAGGACGAGGGGGTGGGTTCCGCGGACTAGACGGAGAGCGAGCACGCCGTGACGCCCTCCGCCCCGGTCGTCGGTGCCACGGCGCTCACCCGGCGCCCGTCGAGCAGGGCGACCGTGCGGTCGGCGAGGGTGGCCACCTCGGTGTCGTGGGTGGCGAGCAGCACCGTGATCCGGTGCGAGCGGGCCGCGGCCGTCAGGGTGCGCAGCACCTGGGACCCGTCGGCGCTGTGCAGGGAGGCGGTCGGTTCGTCGGCGAAGAGTACCGACGGGGTGGTGATCAGGGCGCGGGCGATGGCGATCCGCTGGCGCTGCGACTGGGTCAGGGCGTGCGGCCGCTTGGGCCCGCACATGCCGATGTCGAGTCGCTCCAGCCACTCCAGGGCGGAGGTCTTGGCCACCCGGTGCGAGACCCCGCGCAGCAGCAGCGGCAGGGCGGCGTTCTCCCAGGCGGTCAGCTCGGGCACGAGCCCGGGCTCGGGGTCGATCCAGCCGAAACGATCCCGCCGGAGCCGTTCGCGCTGGGCCTGCCCCATGGTGTGCACGGGACTGCTGTTGAACCAGACCTCGCCCTCCTGGGCGACCACCTGGCCCGACAGGCAGTGCATGAGGGCGGTCTTGCCGCTGCCGCGCGGGCCGACGAGGGCGAGGATCTCCCCCTCGCGCACGCCGAGGGAGACGCCGCTGAGCACGGTCGTGCCGCCGAGCGCGTAGTGCAGGGAACGCGCCCAGAGCACGTCGTTGTCCGGTGGGGCCATCGCGTACACCTCGAAGTCGGATCGAAGTCGGATCTGATGTCTGGTCCCCCGTGTTCCCCCGTACGGGGGAACGAAAGGACGGGCCTTTGGGTCACTGGGCACCGTAAGGATTCAGATCCGCTTGTACGGACAGCACACGGCCCGGGCCGCCGCCATCCACTCGGATGGCGGCATGCCCGGGCCGGGGTCACGCCGTGAGGGCGGCGTGAGGTCGTACCGGTGTCAGCCGGACGGGATCAGAGCTTGGTCCACGCCTCGGTGAGCACCGAGCGCAGGATTCCCTCGATCTCGTCGAAGGTGCCCTGGTCGGCGATCAGCGGCGGGGCAAGCTGGATCACCGGGTCGCCACGGTCGTCGGCCCGGCAGTACAGGCCGTTGTCGAAGAGCGCCTTGGAGAGGAAGCCGTAGAGCACGCGCTCGGTCTCCTCGTCCGTGAAGGACTCCTTGGTGACCTTGTCCTTCACGAGCTCGATGCCGTAGAAGAAGCCGTTGCCGCGGACGTCGCCGACGATCGGCAGGTCGTGCAGCTTCTTCAGGGTGTCGAAGAAGTTGCCCTCCTGGTCCAGCACGTGCTGGTTCAGGCCTTCCTTGTCGAAGATGTCGAGGTTGGCGATGGCGACCGCCGACGACACCGGGTGGCCACCGAAGGTGTAGCCGTGCAGGAAGGTGTTGTCGCCCTTGTAGAACGGCTCCGCGATGCGGTCCGAGACGATGCAGGCGCCGATCGGGGAGTAGCCCGAGGTCATGCCCTTGGCGCAGGTGATCATGTCCGGCACGTAGCCGAACTTGTCACAGGCGAACATCGTGCCGAGGCGGCCGAAGGCGCAGATCGTCTCGTCCGAGACGAGGAGCACGTCGTACTGGTCGCAGATCTCGCGGACCCGCTGGAAGTACCCGGGCGGCGGCGGGAAGCAGCCGCCGGCGTTCTGCACCGGCTCCAGGAAGACGGCCGCGACGGTCTCGGGGCCCTCGAAGAGGATCTGCTGCTCGATCTGGTCGGCGGCCCAGCGGCCGAAGGCCTCGGGGTCGTCGCCGTGGATCGGGGCGCGGTAGATGTTGGTGTTCGGCACCTTGTGCGCGCCGGGGACCAGCGGCTCGAAGGGGGCCTTGAGGGCGGGCAGACCGGTGATCGACAGGGCGCCCTGCGGGGTGCCGTGGTAGGCGACCGCACGCGAGATGACCTTGTACTTGGTGTGCTTGCCCTGCAGCTTGAAGTACTGCTTGGCGAGCTTCCAGGCGGTCTCGACGGCCTCGCCGCCACCGGTGGTGAAGAAGACCTTGTTCAGGTCGCCCGGGGCGTAGTCCGCCAGCCGCTCGGCGAGCTCGACGGCCTTGGGGTGCGCGTACGACCACACGGGGAAGAACGCGAGCTCCTGGGCCTGCTTGTACGCGACCTCGGCCAGCTCCTGGCGGCCGTGACCGGCGTTGACCACGAAGAGACCCGCGAGACCGTCGAGGTAGCGCTTGCCCTTGTCGTCGAAGATGTAGGTGCCCTCACCACGCACGATGGTGGGTACAGGCGAGTTCTCGTACGACGACATGCGGGTGAAGTGCATCCACAGGTGGTCGTAGGCGGTCTTGGAGAGGTCCTTGCTCACGGCTATCGGGTTCCCCACATATAGGTCTGCTTCTTGAGCTTGAGGTAGACGAAGCTCTCGGTGGAGCGCACGCCGGGGAGGGTGCGGATGCGCTTGTTGATCACATCCAGCAGGTGGTCGTCGTCCTCGCAGACGATCTCCACCATCAGGTCGAACGAGCCCGCGGTCATCACCACGTACTCGCACTCGGCCATGGCAGTCAGCGCGTCGGCGACCGGATCGAGGTCACCCTCGACGTTGATGCCGACCATCGCCTGCCGCCGGAATCCCACGGTGAGCGGGTCGGTGACGGCGACGATCTGCATGACGCCCTGGTCGAGCAGCTTCTGGACGCGCTGCCGTACGGCCGCTTCCGACAGGCCTACGGCCTTGCCGATGGAGGCGTACGGACGGCGACCGTCCTGCTGGAGCTGCTCGATGATCGCCAGCGAGACGGCATCGATCGTCGGGGACGAACCGGTTCCGGTCCTGGAGTTCGTGCTTTGACTGGCCACACCTCACTGTGCACCGAGACTCGTCTGTCTGGCAAGCCCAGAGCGATGTAATTCGTTGTTTCGGGTTCGCGATCACACTGAATCCGAAGTTGTGAGGCGTCGGGCCTGTCGAAAGCGTCCGCCGAGCGACTAGTGTGGGGGTGTCTCATCCATCGGGACAGAACGAACTCTGAACGACAGGAGGGGTGGCAAGTGACCACCGAGCTGCGCCGGCTGCGTAACTACATCAACGGGGAGTTCCGGGACGCCGCCGACGGGCGGACCATCGAGGTGGTCAACCCGGCCACGGGCGAGGTCTTCGCCACGTCTCCGCTCTCCGGGCAGGCGGACGTCGACGCCGCGATGACGGCCGCCGCGGCCGCCTTCCCGGCCTGGCGGGACACCACCCCCGCCGAGCGCCAGAAGGTCCTGCTCAAGATCGCGGACGCGTTCGAGGAGCGCGCCGAGGACCTGATCGCCGCCGAGGTCGAGAACACCGGCAAGCCGGTCGCCCTCACCGCGAGCGAGGAGATCCCGCCGATGGTGGACCAGATCCGCTTCTTCGCGGGTGCCGCGCGGATGCTGGAGGGCAAGTCCGCCGGTGAGTACATGGAGGGCCTGACCTCGATCATCCGCCGCGAGCCGGTCGGTGTGTGCGCCCAGGTCGCGCCGTGGAACTACCCGATGATGATGGCCGTGTGGAAGTTCGCCCCGGCCCTCGCCGCGGGCAACACGGTCGTCCTCAAGCCGTCCGACACGACCCCCGCGTCGACCGTCCTGATGGCCGAGATCATCGGCTCCATCGTCCCCAAGGGCGTCTTCAACGTGATCTGCGGCGACCGCGAGACGGGCCGCGCGATGGTCGAGCACCCGATCCCGGCGATGGCCTCCATCACCGGTTCGGTACGCGCCGGCATGCAGGTCGCCGAGTCGGCGTCCAAGGACGTCAAGCGCGTCCACCTGGAGCTGGGCGGCAAGGCCCCGGTCGTGGTCTTCGAGGACACCGACATCGCCAAGGCCGTCGAGGACATCTCGATGGCGGGCTTCTTCAACGCCGGCCAGGACTGCACGGCCGCGACGCGCGTGCTCGTGCACGAGTCCATCCACGACGAGTTCGTGGCGCAGCTGGCGAAGGCCGCCGCGGACACCAAGACGGGTCAGCCGGACGACGAGGACGTGCTCTACGGTCCGCTGAACAACGCCAACCAGCTCAAGCAGGTCTCCGGCTTCATCGACCGCCTCCCGGCCCACGCCAAGGTCGAGGCCGGCGGCCACCAGGTCGGCGACAAGGGCTACTTCTACGCCCCGACCGTCGTCTCCGGCCTCAAGCAGGACGACGAGATCATCCAGAACGAGGTCTTCGGTCCGGTCATCACGGTGCAGTCCTTCCGTGACGAGGAGCAGGCCCTGGAGTACGCGAACGGCGTCGAGTTCGCGCTCGCGTCCTCGGTCTGGACGAAGGACCACGCGCGGGCGATGCGGATGTCCAAGGCGCTCGACTTCGGCTGTGTGTGGATCAACACCCACATCCCGCTGGTGGCGGAGATGCCGCACGGCGGCTACAAGAAGTCCGGCTACGGCAAGGACCTCTCGGCGTACGGCTTCGAGGACTACACGCGCATCAAGCACGTGATGACGTCCCTGGGCTAGTCGCCAGGCGATACGAGACGGGCGGCCGGGGTTCTTCCCCGTCGGGCCGCTTCTCCTCCCCTTGCTTCTGGCCTTCCGGCTTGTTCTCGCCGTCCGTCTTCGCCGGGGCCT
>NZ_JBEXOT010000066.1:0-29914 GCF_040611675.1 Streptomyces sp. NPDC006551 | reverse complement strand
TTCACCGAGTACCACGCCGTGCTGTTCGAGAACATGGCCGAGAACGAACTCGCAGGCGGTTACACCACAGCCTCCCTGCCGGAACTCGCCGGCCATGTGCTCCTGCTCAGCTCACGGCGGTGGTATGCGACAGGGGCCCGGCATCAGCCGGGCCCCTGTCTTTCGTAGCGGGGACAGGATTTGAACCTGCGACCTCTGGGTTATGAGCCCAGCGAGCTACCGAGCTGCTCCACCCCGCGTCGGTAACACCACCCTACACAGTGGCCCTCACGAGCGGGTAAGCATCTTCTGCAGGTCAGCCGCGGACGATGTTCTCGGCCTGCGGACCCTTCTGGCCCTGAGTCACGTCGAAGGTGACCGTCTCGCCCTCCACCAGCTCCTTGTAGCCGCTGCCGGTGATGGCGGAGTATTGGGCGAAGACGTCCGGGCCGCCGTCCTGGGCGATGAACCCGAAGCCCTTCTCGGCGTTGAACCACTTCACGGTGCCGCTGGACATGCTGCGTATTCCTTCGATCGTGCCGGGAGTCTCCCGGACGGAGTGAAAAGGAGAGCTTCCCTCAGGGGAGGCTCCCGGCGTCCGTTCTACCCCGGACACGCCCCGATTATTCGATCTTCCGCCCTGGACAGGGGGTCGGTGGACGGTCGGTCCGGGGTTAGTTGCCCTTGGCGGCTTCCTTGAGCTTCGAGCCCGCGGAGACCTTCACGCTGTAGCCGGCCGGGATGGTCATCGGCTCGCCCGTGGCGGGGATGCGGCCTTCGCGAGCGGCACGGTGGGTGTGCTCGAAGGTGAGGAAGCCGGGGATGGTGACCTTCTCGTCGCCCTTGGCGACGACCTCGCCGACGGTCTCGGCGAGAACGGCCAGCACGGCCTCGGCGTCCTTGCGGGTCACCTCGGCACGGTCGGCCAGCGCGGCCACCAGCTCACTGCGGTTCATGGGTGTAGCACTCCGTATCTGTGGTCGTTCCGGCCGCCTTATCGCGCACGGGACAGGTCATCAATACCCTGCCATCGGCCTTCGACATTGGCCGACGACACCGGCAGCGTGTGTGTGTGTGCCTGATGCTGCTTTCGAGTAGGGCTGCCTCCTGCACGGGCTACCGCCTGCGGCGGCGGTCTTCCGTGAGGAGGCGCTTGAGCTTGCGACGCACGCGCTCCCCCATGGACGTCGGCTGCCCGGCCTTGAGCGCCGCCTGCTTCCAGGTGAGTCCGGCTTCCCGGCACTGGGCGACCTTCCGCTCCTCGGGCTTGAGCTTGGCCAAGGCGCGGTCGACTTCTTCGTTGTGCACCAGCAGTTCGTCCTCGAAGGCACTGCGCACGGCGCGCAGGAGGTCGGGGTGGTCCAGCAGGATGAGACGCTGTCCCTGGGTGGTGTGCTCCCACAGTTCGGTGTCGGCGGTGGTCGCGGCGCGGACAGCGGCGCGCAGGCGGCTCTCGAGTGCGTCGTTGCCGTACACCTGGTCGTCCCAGCCCTCCTCCAGCAGCCCCTGTGCGACGCGCTCGGGCCGACGGTCGGGGGCGAGGAAGCAGGCGAGGTCCTTCACGAGGCGGTCGTCGGGGCCGTGGTGGATGCTTGCGTGGCGGGCCTGGAGTGCGGCGGTGAACAGCGAGCGGGGCGCGTAGCCGTGCCAGCCCCATGCGGAGGGCGTCCGGGGCGTGGCTCTGAGGTGGTCGTGGAGCATGACGATGGCGGCGAAGTCGTCCAGGCGGGCGGGCTTGAGCTGAAGGACGAGGGCGAGCAGCGCGCCGTAGGAAGCCCGCGCGCGCTGGGCAGGGCCGTCGGAGCCGATCAGCAGGATGACGGGGCCGATCCTGCCCGCCTCGATGCGCCGAGGCGCGTCCTCGACGGCGGGCTCGGAGCCCGGTCTCATCAGGTGCGCGGGAAGGCGGTCGACCGCTTCGGCGGTGCGCCACGTCCAGCGGGCCCAGGACTTGGTGCGCCAGGCGGGCAGCGGGCCGGTGGCCGTACGGCAGTGGTCGTGGACCAGGCGGCCGAAGGGGTCGCGGCCGCAGCCGGCGCTGTCGGCACTCCCCCACGGGCACACGGCGAGGACGCGGGGCGGGCGGCGCCGGGCGAAGAGGCTCTCGGCGACGTCGGTGAGCGCGCGGAGCATGTCCCCTCCCCCGTCGGCAGGGAGCATGAGGTCGCCCAGGACGGGCCCCAGGCCGAAGGGGAAGAGCTGCTGGGCGCGCAGGCGGGCCTGCCGCGTAAGCCCGGCCGCGCGGAGGACCGTGGCCGTGTGCCGCTCGTAGCCAGCCTGCCTGCAGGCGATGGCCAGCTGAACGGTGTCGGGGCGCGGGGCGTTGTCGAGCCAGCGCCGCGGGTCGGGGCCTCGATACCGAGGCGGGCAACAGGTGGAACAGACGCGGCCCAGGCCGACCGCCGGGGCGGGCACCCATCTGCCGTCGTCGAACGGCTGGGGCATCGGGGCGGGGAGGGTGGGGGTGTTCACGGGCGCTCCAGCAGGTGGTCGGCGAGCAGCACGGCCGCGACCGCGCCGCCGAACGCCTCGGCCGGGGACGCGCCGACGCCGTGCAGGCACCACCCCGCCAACGCTCCCACTACCAGCACCACCAGGGCGTACACGTTCACCAGTCGGATCCCTTCACCGGGGCGGGAGCGGGCCCTTTGCCCCTCCCTCACCCTTCCGGGACGGCCAGCACCCACACCGGCAAAGAATCTTTCCGCACAATTCTCCGCAGGCCTCCGCTCAGGCGGCGGCCGGGACGGCGGGCGGGCGGAAGTCGCCGGAGACGGCCTGGCCGCAGCTGCGGCCCACGGGCGGAGGTCCTGGGGCGCGCGGGGGCCGTTGAAGAAGGCGGGCCCGGGCGGAAATAGGGTCTGTCTCCCGCGTACAGGGACACGCCTGCGGTTCGTGATTCCGAGCCTTGGCACGAAGCGCAGGTCCTCGCCCTGCGCGAAAGCGGAACGCCTCAGGCTCCTGGTGGATACCGCCGCAGAACACAAGGAGCCCTCATGCTTCTGCCTTCACGCCTCGTAGCCGTAGCCGGCGGCCATCCTGATGGCGGAAGGACCTCGCCTGCCCGGATGGCACCAACTGGGCGTGGGGCAAGGTCACTTCCGGGTCTAGTGCGGGCAGGACAGGCTGGGTCGCCTACACGTACCTGAGCAACCTAGCTGTCTTGGCCGCCTGGCACACTGGCGCCGCGGCCGGTGAGGCCGCACCTCGTACCCGGGCGGGTGACCGCCCGAATTCACTCCAGGGAGCAGCATTGAGTGCCGATGTCATGTCCTCGCCGCCGGCATTCACGCAGGTGCAGTTGACCGGACCGGCCGACGAGGTGGCCCGTCTGATGGAGAAGCTCAGCAGCGTGTCCGAGGTCGTCTTCGGGCCTGTGCTGCAGCCCGGCCGGGGCGGGGACGTCTCGTGCACCGCCCAGCTGGTCACCCACCCCTCCCCCAGGCTCGAGGGGCAGACCGTCTCGGTCACGGTGCAGGCGGTGCTGGAGGTCGAAGCCGGGGAACTGGCCGATCCGGCGGCCGACGAACACCTGGAGGCGTCGGTGACCGCGGCTGTCGCGGCGCTGCCGGGTGTCCGGAAGGCGAGCAGCCGCTATGTCTCGGCGGTGGGGCTGCCCGCTGCACAGGAGTAGCAGGCCATGGCAGGGGCCGAGGCGCGGCTCGACGAGGCCGGGCTCGCTCTGTGGCTGACCGACTGGAAGGTCGACCTCAGCTGGTCATGGACGCCGCGGAGGGTGATGGCGCTGGTCGGCGGGCAGCCGGCGGGCCGGATCGACTTTCTCGTCCATCCCGACGGGCTGGCCGTCTCGGTGTGGGGGATGGAGGTGGAGCCGGAGTTCCAGCGCCGGAACCTCGCCTTGGTGATGATGGACGCCCTGTACGCGGCGCACCCGACGGCGTGGATCGACCACGGCGGCCGCGAGCCGGACGGGGTGCGGTGGTGGGACCGGTACACCGATCCCGCGCCAGAGCGGAACATTCACAACCAGCCCCCGGCCGAGTGGGCGCGCTACTTCGACGCCCTCCAGGTGGCGGCGCAGCGGGTCAAGAACGCCTACCAGAACAGGCTCTTCGGCTCGACGGGCACGGTGCGGCCGAGTACCGGTACGGGGAGCGGCTGGAGCAGGAGGCGCTGGAGTGGGCGCCTGCCTTCCGGGAGGCCGGGGCGCAGGGTCCCGACCCGGCGGCGCAGGAGCTGCACGGCGGGCTTCGGCTGGTACTTCCGCCGCGTCTGCACAGAGTGGTGCACGACGGGCAGCGCGACGGCGCTGAGCGGGCCGAGATCCTGCCAGACCACATCGGTCACGGCAGGCTTCCGTACGACGCGGGCTGGAACACCACGCAGCACGCGGCGTTCGAGGACATGGCACACGAGCAGATCTTCGACCCGGCTCCCGCGGACGAGGTCACCCATCTCGCGTTCCGAGTGCAGCTTGCGGCCGGGCAGGACGTTCCCCCGCACGATGTGAGAGCGACCTGGGTGACATTCCTCAACTCGCCGGGCATCGAGGTGGATCTGTCGGGCATGGCCTGGCGGTCGCCCCGGACGCCGTGGGTCACGCACGAGGCCGGCTTTACCCCTCCCATCGACGCTGCAATCGAGCCCGAGAACTGGCGTAACGCCGTCCCGCAGTACACCGCTCGCTTCGACGAGATCGGCGCGCTGCGGCCCGGACAACGCCCCCGCCGCAGCGACACAGAGCACCCGTTCGCCGGGCGTGAGGCGGACATCGCCGCCATGGCTTCGAAGCTCATGGAAGCCAGTCACCGGCGCGGCACACAACCCCCGCTGCCGCCACCCCCAACCATGCGCGAAGTGTTCGCGGCCCTGCCCGTGCACCAGCAGGACCCTTCACAACAACAGGGCCCGCGCCTGCGGTGAACCCACGGCCGGACCACACGCCGCCGGGCGTCAGCTCAGCTCGACGCTCAGGCGGTGCAGCAGGGCTGCCGTCATGGCGTTGAGGGCCACGGCGTCCGCCCGGGTCCAGGCGGCCGAGGCGATGGCGCCGTCGTTGTGCTGGGGACCGCTGGCCTGATTGAACGCCGCCTGAATCACGTCGGCGTAGCCGTCGGCCTGACTGGCGATCCGGTCCAGGAGGATCCCGTACCGGTCGCCTTGGTCCTGGTCGTCCCGCTTCCGGGTCACGCCGCTGGGCCACACGCCCAGGGCCCGCATCGCGCCCAGCGCGAGGCGGGTCTCACGGATGGCGTCCGGATACTCGCCTGCCGAGATCTGCCGGTCGGCCGCGCGCAGGTGCTCGGCGGCCTGCCGGATCGGGCCGGCTGCCATCGGCAACGGGACGGTGACCGTGAACGAAGCGGATACACCAACCGTCTCCAGTTGCCGCTCCCACGCGCTCGCGGCCACCCGCCGGGTCTCCTGCACATGGGCGAAGGGGTGTGCCCGGCTCTGCGGCAGGGTCCCGTCCAAGTCCAGCGTCACGGCAAGGTCGGAGCCGGAACGGTGCTCCTCCAGAGCGAGAAGCTGTGTCGAGGTGACCGGGACAACCAGGTCCACGGACATGGTCGTGGCCCTGGTGCGCAGCGGCACGTGGGCCGGCAGGAACGAGCCGATCCAGCCGATCCCTTCGGCCGCGCGGAGTTCGCCCGCGATCGTGGCGTGGTTGACGCCGTCGGCGACGTTGAGCGGTTCGACCTCTATGCGCACGGCCAGGCGGTGGCAGCCCAGGCCGGGAAGGAGCCCGACCGCCACAGGACCGTGCTGCTCCGGGGCCCGCAGCCGGAGCAGTGTGCCGTCCTCGAACTTCATGTCCGCAACCATGCGGCCGCCTCCCTGGATTCCGAGGGCGATTGTCCGCTGCCACCGGGCGGGCGCGCACCGGAATTCGGTCAACCGGCGGGGATGTTGACGAGGGGTTCCGGCTGCGGACCGGTCGCAGCGGCCCTGTGGGCGGTGGCTTCCCGAGAGTGCGATGCGTGAGGTGGGCGGTCCCGCGCGGCGTGCGAATGGAGCGCGGACCGCCAGGCCTGCCGTCCTGTCTGGGCGGGCAAGGCAGAACGTATGGGGCCGGGAAGGAGCGCGCATGCTGGAGGAAGCAGCTGGGTGACGGAGGCCGGCCGCGCTCGGCTGGCGGGACTACAGGCCTGGGGCTTTGCGGCCGGGCTCGGGCGGACCGCATCCGAACATTCCCGTAATCCCGCTCGCAGGTGAACCATGCTGCATACGCTGGGTCCTGCCGTCCCGGTGGTCACCCCCGTGCCACCGGGACGATGTCGTGTTCAGCGGTCGCGGATCCGATGGATGCCCGGGACCATGTCGGGGTCGGTCGCTCGCGCTGGTGCTCGGGCCACAGGGTGGAGTCGTCCCAGCACGGGGCGGCCAGGCCCCGGCAGCGAGGACAGTCACAGCGGGTCCGCTTCACCCGTGGCCCGCCAGTGTCCGGGGCGCGGTGGCGCGGTGGATGGCCAAGCGCCGGTCGTGTCACCGGCGGACGCCGGGAAGCGATGCCACAGCGCCACCACTTGAACAGGGGTGCGGGCCCGCCGGATCCGCAGCCGCATGAAGGCTGGCAGGTCTCCCTCGATGCGCATGGCCTTGATGTCTGCGGCCTCGAAGTTCTCCAGGCGCACTCCCCCATCCCCTCAGTCCGCCGGTCCGTTGCCTGAACGGAGCCAGTTTTGGTAAGGCGGGCGGGAGGCGGCGGCGAGCGGTGCAGAACGTTCCCCCCTGAGAGAGGCGGCGCGCGGATTCCTGGTCGGCCGGGCCGCCAGGCGGGCCGGCCGGCCGCGGCGCTCCGCTGCCCCTTCCAGTCCGCGGGGCTTCAGCGTCGCGGCCCCGGGGTAGAACGAGGAGGACCGGTAGGAGAGTTGCGATGGCGCGCCAACCGAAGACGAGAAGGACGACCTCGACGGGATGCCGGTGAGGCGGCCCGCGCCGTGTGAGGACACGATGTGCGCGGCCTGGGGCTGGTGGGACCAGCCGGAGGGCCGGACCCCTACCCGCGCAGCGTGGAGGCGGACCAGAGCGGCGTCTGCACCAACTGGCTCGACATCCCGCGCCCTTCCGCTGCCCGAGCGGGCGGCTGCGGTGTCCGGTGCCAACGAACCTTGAGTGTGTGCCATCGAAGTCTGAGCAGAGACGAACGGCAGGCGGGTCAGCGCCACCTCATCAAGAGATGCAGCAGTGTCACCACACCAACACCCACCATGAGGGCGGCGCCGAACGACGGGTGCTCGAAGGCGATGTACACGGTGCCGCAGCCAACGAGCATGAGCAGTACCGTCCGCTGATCTATCTGCCCGTTCATCGATGGGCCCTCCCTGTGTCTACGCCGCCATTGCTGTCACAGGGAAACAACGACTGGAAGCTGGACAGAATACCCAACCGGTTAGGGCTTTTCTGATCTTGTGGTATAAGCCCGCGCTCGCCGAGGTCGATGCTGCCGACGGGCACCGCCCATCCAGCTCTGACCAGTGCGGTCAAACGTCGATGACGCAAGCTCGCGTCGGTCAAGGTTCGATGGCACGCACTCAAGTTCGGTGTCACTGGACATGCGGGGCCGAACTCAGGCGGGGTGACGCTCCGGTGACGCGGGTGACGGGCGGGTGACGCACCAGGTGACGCACTCATTTCGCGGGGCGAGCTGGCTGACCTGCGGTTTCATCTCTATCTGCGTGGCGAGGGTGACGGGGTGACGCACTATCCGCCTTTCTCTCTACACCTATTCCCCTCCCCTACTTCCTCATAGAGAGAAAGGGGGAAAGTGCGTCACCCTCGTCATCGTGCGGCAGCGAGGGCCAGTAAATTCGCAGGTCAACGTGCGGTTTCTGGCACGGGAGAGTGCGTCACCGAGTGCGTCATCGGTGCGTCACTGTCCTCTGACAGACGGTCTTGACCGATTGACAAGGGAACTTGACTGCTTGATCGGTCCCATCGCCGCTGTCGATCCCCACTGCCTCGAACAACCCGGGCAGCAGGAGGCTTGACGCCGACCGTGTGGCGCAGTGCCATGAATACGGATGGAGGGGGTGCGGGGTGACCGACGAGGACAGCGACGCTGAGGGCCGGGGCGACGATCGTCCGAGGGGCTCTGGTCCTTCAGGATTCGAGGACCATTTCTGGCTGGTGGTGCTCGCGCTGATCGTGGTGGTTCTCTTCCTAGTGGGTCTCATGGGGGCGGACACCGGGCCCGCGCACCAGGACGGGTATACCGGCTGGCGTTGAACGGGTGAGCGCGCAGTACGGCCACACCGCCTGTACTTGGCTTCCGTTTCCGTCCGGCCAACTTCACCTGGCAAAGGGTCGAGATCGCATGTCAGAGGACAGTCACCACGGTGCCGGGTGCGTCACCGTGGTCTGGCGGTGCTCGGGAGTGTGGAGACAGATGGAAGCGCCGAAGCCCCCTCAGGCTGCCTGGGCGGGCACTGCGGGGGCTTCGTAGTGAGGCGCAGAGGGTCAGTCGGCGATGAGTCCGGTGGCGATACGGACGGGGCGGCCGGTCTTGGTGCGCTGTAGTTTGCGCACGTCCACTCCCTTGCGGCGCAGTGCGGGGGCAGCCCGCAGGAGCCGGCTGGAGAGGACGGCGGGCGTCTTGGGCCAGTCCTCTGGTTTCGGCGGAGGCTGCAGAAGGGTCATGAGCTGGTCGGCAGGGCCTTCCCAGCTCCAGCCAGGCCCGTTAGAGCGGGCCAGGTGCAGGACTGCGGTGGCCAGTTCATCGCCGTCGATCACGTCGTCGATGAGGGCGTCCTGCGCGCCGGTGTAGGTGCGCAGGGTGTGTTCCAGCCGGTGATCTGGTCGAGTGCCCAGAGCATTTCGGCGAAGTCAGCCATCCGGGGACGCTCGACCAGCTTCTCGTCGGCTTCGGGCATCTTCTGCCACACCAGGGCTGCCAGATCGAGGAGGCCGCCGAGGATCTGGGGGTGGGCGGCGTTGTAGGTGTCCCAGAGTTTCCGCTCGGTCCGCCGGTCTCGTCCGGTGATGGGCTGCGGCTATGCCGACGAAGGCGAGGAATTGTTCGGCCTTGCGTTCGTAGCGGCAGTGGAACCTCCCGCAGCCGGCCAGCCAGGACACGGTTCTCTCGACCACCCAGCGATGCCGGCCCAGCCGTTGCGAGGATTCGACGCCTTTGCGGGCGGCGCGGACCGGCCGAAGGCGAGGGCGCTGACCTCTGGCGAGGGTATCGCCGTTGCGAGGCGCGCCAGAAGGCCATACGGGCTGGCGAGAAGGGTTCTGTCGCACGGGTGGGTGAACGCGGGGTGGCTCGCGCGCACCGCAAATTCCGGCCCCCTGCCACTATCGCTTTGATGCCGGTAGCCCGCGCACGCCGTCGAGCTTCGCCCCCTCCAACGCCACCCCAGTGAGGTGCGCGTCAGTGAGATTCGCTTTCGTAAGGTCTGCCCCGGTCAGATCCGCGTCGGTCAAGTCCGCGCCCGTGAGGTCGGCGCCGCTCAGGTCCGCATTCTCCAAGGATGAACCAGTGAGTCTCGCCTGAGCCAGGGTCGCGTTAGTCAGGATGGCCTCGTCCAGGACCACACCAGTCAGATCCGGGCACAAGGAGTCCGTTTGCCCCGTCTCGGGGTCCACCAAGGTCTCCCCGCTACACAGATTCGCGTCGGTCAAGATCGCTTTGGGCAAGTACGCGCCACGCAGGTTGGCATGTGACAAGGTCGCCTCAGTGAGGTTCGCTCCGTCCAGAGACGCCTTGCGCAGGTCTGCAGAGGACAGGTCCGCGTTGCGAAGGTCCGCTCCTGTGAACAACACTTCGCGGAGGTTGATGTCGCCGTCGGTGTACATGGCCTTGAGCCCGCGTAGATCGGTGCGGCTGAGATCGACTACCGTCCCCCTGTCGCGGCCGGGCGGCCGGCGGGCCAAGACGTTCACCACCGCCTGGATATCAGTCAACGGCAACTGCTCCGTCGACGTCGCCTTGGTGCCGCTTGCCGGAAGGCTGGCGTGCTCACGTGCGTAGGCAGACAGAACCGAGACGACCGTGGGGTGGTCTCGGAAGGAGTCCTGCATGATGCGCTCCAGGGCGTAGATTCCCCCCAGGCGCACGTCCAGGGAGGCTGATCCCAAATTATTGATCGCGGCGGTGAACCGGTTCGTGATCTGCCCCTCCTCGCTGATCCGTAGCTCCTTGCTGGCCTGACCCACCTGCATCCAGGTGAAGAGCAACGCGGCCAGCGCAGCCAGCCCCGGCAGGCTGACCGCCGCCAATCCAACCCACTGCAGTCGGTTGTCGCCCCTGGGGCCATCCACTGCGGCACGCCGGTTCCGTTGCCGTCGGCGTCGTCCCGCGGCACGCCGTTCGGCGACCCGGCGGAGCCGGTCAACGCCAAGATTCCTGGTCACCTTTTCAATGGCACGACACAGGGGCGAAGCAGTTGAGGTGCCGCGCCGCCAGGGCACACGATCGGGCGTACAGGGGCGTTGACTGGCGGCCTCGCGTAATTTGGGAGTCGCGTTTTCGCCAGTCGGTGAGGGCTCGTGGTCACCGTGAGTGGTCGCCTGGGGCATGGTGCCGCCAGGTTCCGCCAGCCTCGGCGGCGCGCAGGTGGGCCAGGATGTGGTCGTGGCGGGCGGCGGTGTTGTCGTGGGTGCGGCCGGGCCGGGCGACGGATATCCAGATCAGGCGCCCGTTCTCGTCGGTCAGGGCGAGGAAGTGCAGGCCATGGCTGCGGTGCTTGCCGGAGTAGTTCCGCCGGTCGGCCTTGCCGGTGCGGCGTCTGGTGCGAATGAGGGTGCCGTCGACCAGGACCACCTCCCCACCCTGCCTGGCGACCTTCTTCAGGGCGCGGTCCAGGCGCGGCGCCTGGGCAGCGAGCAGCCCGATCAGCTCGTCGCGCCAGCGGCGGACGGTGGACTCGGACACATTGTTTCCGCCGGCCATGTCGGCCAGGCGCTGGTCGTGACGCAGCACGGCTAGGACGATCACCGCGATCTTCCCAGGCGGCAGGATGCGCCACCTGGAGCGAATCGCCTTCAGATGACACCGCAGCAGATCGGCGAGGTGGCTGACGGTGCGCGTGGACAGCGGCAGACGGCACTGATAGACAAGCGGGCAGGTGTCCTCGGCGTGCTCTTCGGTATTCGTCACACAATTCCAACGGCCGCCGGAGGCACCCTGGTTACGCCCGTTCCTAGCCGCTCCGAGTGGCGGTATTCCTGGTCACAGGCGGGTGGTGAACCGGCCGTCGGGCAGTTTCCGCAGCCAGCCGCGATCGACGAGCTTCACCAGCTTGCTGCGTAGCGGTTCCAGCTTGGCCTTCACGCTGATGTCCACCCCTACTACCTCGCCGACCTCACGGGCCATGACCGGTCCGGTGGCCTGCCGCACGGCGGCGATGATGCGCTGGTAGTCCCACGGCAGCGCGTCCTCCTCCACGCCCGGCTCGCGGTGCGGGATCAGCATCACCGCCCGTCCGGCCACTTGCCCCGGCATCGGTCGGGCTGAGGAACGTTCCTCGGCGAGCTGCGCGGTCATCCGTTCAAGGACGCGTTCGGCGACGGCGAGTTCGTCCCGCTCGGCCCGCACTTCCGCCAGCTGTTTGACCAGCTGCTCTTCGAGTTCGTCCAGTTCCGCGCGCCGCGCGGTGATCCGTTCCAGCAGCTCGGGATCCAGCATGCACCGGATCGTAGAAGGCTGCCGGACTACGGCGAGCAAGAACCGGACAGTTCAGCTACCTGCTTCTGCCGACGACCGCTTGCGCAGGGTTCGATCGCTACGAATGTCGGTTCTGGTCGGGCCGACCATGCGCCAGACGCTGAGCTTCGGCCGTGACCTCGGCATCGAGCTGGGCCAACGTCCTGTCCCCGTACTCGACGATGTCGTATTCGTCATCGAGCTCAGCAAGGCGCTCGGCCAGGGGTAGCTGGTGGCCGAACCGCTGGTGGATGCGCATAGCAAGCTCTCGCGGCGTCAGCCGGCCCGCCAGCATCTGGTGCGCGAGCGCCCGCACAGCAGCTTCCTGCCCGGCCTCGCTGTCGCGCGGGTAGAACACAAGGTTCAGCTCATCGAGTGCGACGGGAAGCAGGTCGGGAACGTCGTACTCCGCCTCGGCACGCGTGTATCCGGCCAGAATGCGCAGTGCCGGGCTGTCTAGTCCGGCAACGAGTGCCGTGCAGGCAGCCTCGACGACATCGTGAGCATGGGCCTCGCCGATACTCCAGAGAACAGCGAGGTCTTGCAGGTCATCGGTTGCGGCTTCGATCGGCGACACCCACACATGATCCCCTGCAGGAGATGATCACGTCTACCGGCTTTCGGCTCAGGCGCCGACCGTGCTGACGGACGATCTACGGCTCAGACAGTCGCCCGTGACCAGCGTGAGCACCCCGACAGTCGATCACACCAGCCCTTTGACCTGCGAATTCAAGTTGGCGAAGGCTCAGTGTCGTCCACTCCCGCCGGTGGACTCCACTCAGTGGAGTGGATACCGAGCATCGTCGGTGCGCACCACGGCATCGGTTGCGCGGCATCAGGTCCACTCAGTGGCCGCCTTCCCGGCCACGGTGCGGTCCGGGCTCCTGTGGGCGGTGCGCCTGCAGGTCGTTCGGGCGCACCGGGCGCACTGCGTCGGCATCGTTCTGTTCTGCGTAGCGGTCCGCGCGGGCGCGGGAGTCGTCCGCCACCTTGGTGAACGCGTCCTTGAGGTGGCGCAGCCGCTCGACCGTGAGATCGAGGGCTTCCACGTCCGTGCGGGACTCCCGCAAGGCCCGCAGCGCCGTCAGGTCGATCGCCTCTTGGGGTCCGGTCTCCGGCTCCTGGTCGTCGTGCTCGGGGTCGGCGGCCGCGGGCGCGAGCAACTGCTCGGGCATCGCCGCCTGCTGGTGGGCCACGACGTCGTACGCCCGGCCCCGCACAGCGGCGGCGGTGGCGGCCCTCAGCTTCTCCCGCACCACCGCACCGGCGAGGACAGCTCGCTCGTACTGCAGCGGGACGCAGGGTACCTCCCACTCCCCCGCGTCCTGGCCCGGGGCCCGGGCGCAGCCGGCTCGCCGGGATCGGCCGGAGGTTGACGGTCCGGGCCGGGCGCGGGGGCCGGTGGGCGGCGCCGGGCGCGAAGGTCGGACAGGTCCCACCGTGCGGTGTAGAGGCGGTAGCCGGACTCCAGGCCGCTTACGGTCTTCGGCTCGCTGATGTCCAGGCAGTGGGTGGAGATGGCGGCGGCCACGATCTTCTCGTCCAGTCTGGGGGTCGCGGCGGCGGACGCGCAGGACCAGGGCGAGGTGGCAGCGGGCTTCGGCGAGCAGGTGCCGGCAGTGGAAGCGGCCGCCGTCGTTCATCACGAACACCCTCGCGGCGACGTCGACAGCCGCCAGGGCGACGTCGACCACGGCGGCGACCCGGGCCCGGATCGCGGCAGCCGCAGCACGGGCGTACTCGAGGAGGGAGTTAATGATGTCGACGGCCACCCCGGGAGTGAGGATCGCGCTCCTCTTCCACCACGCGCGCAGCTGGGCGAGCGGCTGGGTCTTCTGCTTGGGCGGGCGAGTCTTGCGGTGGCGATCTGGTTCAGCTTGGCGCGGGCCCGCTCGGAGACCATGGGCAGGAACATCGGCTCGCCGTCGTCGTCGACGGCGGTGATGTACTCGTGCTCCAGCTCTGCCAGACAGGCGGCGATCTGGTCGCTACGTCCTCAAGCCGTTCCTGGTCCGCCTCCGTCACCCAGAACCGGTGCGTCTTCGACCCCGTGCGGTGCTCGATGGGAACGATCAGCCCGGCCGCCGTCCTGCGTACCAGGTCGTCGAAGAACACGTCCCGCGGCTTCGGGGTCACGTGCATCCGACCGCATCGACGTTGCGTCTGCGGGCACCGGTACAGGGCGCGGTCGTCACAGCGCCAGAACTCGAGTGCCCGATACCCCGACACGACGCGCAGCCCACCGACGGCTCGTCCTCGAACTCCTCGGCCGCCCGCTGCCCCCCGGCGCCCTCGCCCCCCGAGCATGAGCACCGCTGAATTCCGGCTCGCGGCCGAACTCCTCGCCGTCTACGCCGGTCGCCCGGCCGAACCGCATGGGGCGGACTACCAGCTGCAGCCGATCGGCGGCCCGCACTTCTGCCAGGATTCCGGGCGTGGTGCGACATCCCGTGAGTTGTCCTGAGCCCCGCTGAGTCCCTACCCTCCGGTTCCTACTCCGACGGCGGTCATACGACGCCGGTGATGATCCTCCAATCCACGCTGAGCTGTCCGTCGGCGAGAAAGGTGAAGATGCCGTTGGTGTCGATGCGGCCAGTGGCGATGACGCCGTCGCCGAAGCGGTAGAACAAGAGCTCGCGGCCGAGGGCGTTGATATGGGTCCAGTTCGCGCTGAGCCGTCCGTCGGCGAGATGGGTGAAGATGCCGTTGGTGTCGATGCGGCCAGTGGCGATGACGCCGTCGTCCCGGCGGTAGAACAAGAGCTCGCGGCCGAGGGCGGTGATGGGGCCCCATTTTGCGTTGAGCCGTCCCTCGGCGAGATGGGTGAAGATGCCGTTGGTGTCGATGCGGCCAGTGGCGATGACGCCGTCGACGAAGCGGTAGAACAAGAGCTCGCGGCCAACGCCGGTGATGGGGCCCCATTTTGCGTTGAGTCGTCCGTCGGCGAGAAAGGTGAAGATGCCGTTGGTGTCGATGCGGCCAGTGGCGATGACGCCGTCGTCGCGGCGGTAGAACAAGAGCTCGCGGCCGAGGGCGTTGATATTGGTCCAGCCCGCGCTGAGCTGTCCGTCGGCGAGATGGGTGTAGATGCCGTCGCTGCCCAGTCGGGCGGTGGCGATGAAGCCGTTGTCACTGCGGTAGAAGAGCAGTTCTCGTCCTACCGCGACGATATGGCTCCATTTTGTGCCGAGCTGTCCGTCGGCGAGATGGGTGAAGATGCCGTTGGTGTCGAGTCGGCCGGTGGCGATGACGCCGTCTTCATGTCTGTAGAATAGGAGTTCTCCGGACATGGTGACTCCTCGGGTTGTCGGGAAGGTGTCGGTCTCCCGCGCCCCCGGAATTCCGCCGACTCGGCTGCCGTTAGGGGAGAAGGGGACACCCGCTGCCGCCTGCGGGCGGACAAGGCTACACGGATGCCTCATCTACGACGCTACTCTTCGGCCGCTGCGACGGCATTCCGGGGGCCCCTTCGGCGGGGGAAGGATCGCTATTGCGGCATCACCGCGCTCGCTACGGTGAGCTGTCTATACCTGGACGACCGCTCGGAGCCCTTCACGTGGCGTGGATGGCCACCTGCGTGGACCATCGTTCTTGGAGCCCGCCCGGGCGCCCTTCGCACGTCGACCGGGCGGGCCGCACGAACCACATGAAGTTGTCGCGCTCCTCGCACAGTACATCGCCCGTGAGGGCCACCACCGCGTCCCCAGGGCTCACGCAGAAGAGATCGTGATGGAGGGCGAGGCCGCCTCGGTCGTCGTCAAGCTGGGCGTGTGGGTCTCGAACACCAAATCGAGGCGCGACAAACTCACCCAGGAACAGCTCGACGCACTACGAGAACTCGGCGTGGAATGGGCATGAGAACCACGGCACTCTGGCCGACCCCATCGGCCTCCCTCGACAACTCACCGAGCGCCGGGCATCTGCGGCGAAGATTTCGACCTACCGGTCGAAGTCCGTCGGCCCCTCGCTGACACGCACCGCGGCAAACTCCTCGGGGGACCGTCCGTCGGGTGGTCGGCGCCCGGATATCAGCTGCTGAGGTCGAACACGCCCCATGCGGTGAACGGCTCGGCCTGGACGTAGATCCTGCTTCCTCGGCCGACTACTCGTCGGCGGCCGGGGGCAAGGCCGTCGGGCGGGGTGAGCAGGCCGACGTCCGTGGGCTCGACGGATGTTTCGGTGATCTCGCCGTGGGCGAGTCGGTCCCGCTCTTCACCGTAGCCGCCGTAAAAGGCGACCTGCTCGCCGTGGACGGCCACCGCGTGGGCGCCCCGTATGCGGTTCGCCCACACCGTCACGGGCCGGTCGGGGTGGTTCGGGCGTATCTCGACGAGCGGGAAGTCCGTGTATGGGCACGCCCAGGCGGTAGTGCCTGACACGTTCAGGGCGTAGCAGTCGAAGAGACCGGGGATGCGGGCGCCGTCTGATGTCCAGGCGAGCTGGCCTGTGGCGCTCCAGCGGCGGATTCCGGCCGGGTTCTCGTCGAAGTGCCCGACCCAGATATGGCCGGCCTCGTCCACGAGCAGGTGCTCGATGGCGTCCCCGACGGAGAAGGACGAGGTTTCGCGGCCGAGAGCGTCGAAGACCTGGACCTGGTTCACGTCCTCGTACCGGCGGGCGCGAGACGCGGCGACGACGGACCCGCCGTCGGGCAGGCGGTCAAGGTGCGGCCAGCGGGCTCGCACGGCGCTCAGCTCGGTGAGTTCGACGTTGCCGTCCGGATTCACTGAAACGACCAGCGCGTCGAAAGGCAGGAGGTCGACGCCGGGCTGCGGAGCACGTTCGGCAAGCAACCAGTGGGCGGTGCCGAAAACGTCGACGGTGCTGGTCAGGACGTGGCGGTGGTGGTGTGCTCGGGGGAGGTGGGCGTAGGGAATGAGGGCGGTCTTCTGCACGGGCGGGCTCTCCTGAATGGGCGGTCACGGCGTTCGGGCGCTGTGGTGAGCGGCGGTCGGCGGCGCGCGAGCGGTGGAGACTCGAAGATTCAGAGCTGATTCGAAGCCGACTCGTAGTACGGCGGCCCATATTCCGCCACGCCAAACTCGAAGTCAGCATCCATCAGTACCCTGAAGAGAAATTCCGATGCCGACATGGGGAACTCCGACCAGTCACCTTCGGAGTTCTGGACCATGATCGACCACTCTTCAGGTGGCGACGCACTGCTCGCCAGCCAGTAGACCTGACACTCCGAGTAGGTGTCCGCCCATGGCAGCAGGCCGACGGAGCCGGCTCGGTAGACACCGAAGCGTTCGAGGTCTGCCGCTGCGAATTGATTGACTTCCGCAATCCTCTGCAACGAACGCCACTCGTTCAGGAGCCGCAGGTCGGAACCGCCAGAGGAAGAGGAGATCTCCATGAATCCACTGAAGATGCCACGCCCAAACTTTTCGCACAGGTTCTTGAAATCCCCTGGAAGGGAACATTGAAGTTCTTCCTCAATCTCCCCCCAGGAGATCTCCAGGGCAAGAGGGGCCCAATGGAGTCGGTCGACGATTCTATCCACCCAGTCCACTAGGCCCCTACTCATCCTACTTAGTGGTGGTAATTCTCGACCACAGCATAACCTGCACCACCCCGATTACCTATCCAACCCAAGTGCAGGCGAGCAGGAATGGGGTTGTTGCCCACGTACTGGGGAGTGACGCTGTAGTAGAGGGTCTCGCCACCCTCAACTCGCTTGGCAAGCTCCCTTTCAATGTTGGACATGTCAGGCGAGTTCGACTTGTTGTAGAGGGGGACCAGATTGCGTGCGTCCTCGCCGGATCCTCCCAGAGACTTGGCAATCAAGTGCCCGCGCTGCAGTCCTTGACCGGGTCCCCAACCCCGAGGCTGATTATTCCAGCCCGAGTTCCTGTCGAACGGGAATTCGGTACCCGTACCCAAGAGGTTCGTGGGTTCCGTGTTGAATTTCCAATTCTGGTGGTCGTCCAGATAATTGTAATCCCCCTCGTTGAGGCAAGCGCGAGCACCCTGAGCGCGACCAAGACTGTCGAGCGGCATGTAGTAGATCGCGGAATTGCCCTTCCTGCAGCCGCCGCGTTCGACAGGCGACCTGTCGAACGAGTTCTCGTTCTCCTGATCCGGAGTCAAATGGAGACCGAGACTGTAATCAGCCGCGATGTCTTCGTCGGGCGTGAACCCGAGGTCCTCCTCGAAGAACTTCAGGAAGTCCGTGGAGTCGAATACTGCCTGCCATCCGTCGGAAAGTGACCACGATGCGTCCCTGACGGCGTCCATCGCGATGTTGGCGACATGCTTGGGAGCTGGGACGGGGGTCTTGCCGTTGTTGGGGTTCTGGTCGATCGGGGGCGGGAGGGGCCGGCTGGGCTTGGGGGCGCCGGTGCCGACGTTGCAGTGCCGCTTGCATCCCTGTGGAGGCGGACCGTAGTAGCGAGCTCTGGTCTCGGGCCATGCCTCTCCGATTTCCGTCGTGGTCGCGGTCGTGCCCCTGGGTTGAGTGCCATTACCACACATCCAGTGGCTGCAGGCACTGGAGTTCCCCGGACCCCACGCTTTGAAGGAAATTAGGGGGCCGCGTGTGACGGTGGCACGGTTGAGCGTTTCGTAGACTCCGATGGCGAGCAGGCCCCAGAGTCCACCGCGGACGCCGGGGCGAGCGGCGGGAGGACGTGGCGCCGCAGGTGGGCTCCCGATGTTCGGGATGGTCCTGGGCGGGCTGTATCGCCCGTTGCCTGTGTCCTGCCAGTGTCCGGTGGGGTCGGTGCCGTTGAGCGGGCTCGCGTTGCCGTATGTGTGGCGGTTCGCCTGGACCGACGGGTCCGGGTCCAGCTGCCAGGTGTCCCGGCTGGTGAAGCCGCCGGTGCCCGGCTGGTACCAGCGGGAGGCCATGTTGACCTCGCCCGTGGAGGAGTCCGTCCAGCCCGACTGGTAGCCGAGGGACGGGTTCGCGCCTGTGGACGCGGTCACGTTGCCGAAGGCGTCGTAGGCGCGGGACGAGGAGACCGTGGTGCCGTCCGCGGAGAGGGTGGCGACCACGTCGGTGTGCTGGTCGGTGACGGACAGGCGGCCCGAACCTGCGGTCCCGGTCGTGGCGCTGGCGAGCAGCCCGCCGCCAGGCGTGCGGCTGTAGGTCGACGTTCCGTCCTTGACCGGGTTGTTGGAGCCGCCGTCGTAACTGAAGGCGGTGCCGCCGTTGGTCAGGACCCGGTCGAGCGAGTCGTATGTGAAGGCGCTCGTTCCGTTGTTGACCGTCCGCTCGAAGGCGTCGGAGCTGATGCCCCGGCTGGTCCCGCCGTCGGTGACCGTCTTGATAGTGCCGCGGGCGGAGTAGTCGAAGGTCTGCGTGCCCCAGGTCTGGAGGCGGTTGCGGGAGTCGTATGTGGCGGTGACGTCACCCTTCTTGGTCAGGTTCCCGGACTTGTCCCACTCGTACGGGGTTGTGGTGTTCCCCGCCGTGGTGGAGGTCATCCGGCCGGCCAGGTCGTAGGTGTAGGACTGAACGCCCGCGCCGGCCGTGCCGGTGGTGGTCTTCTTCACCAGGAGGTTGGCGAGGTCGTAACCGTAGGCCGATCCCTGGACCGCGGTGCTTGTGCCGGTCTTCTTGACGCTGTCGTCCGCGAGCCGGCCCAGAGCGTCGTACGCGTACGAGCGCTTCGCGCCGATGGTGTAGGTGCCGCCTGCGGCGGGGCGTGCGTACTCGTCGACGGTCGGCCGTCCGGCCGCGTCGAAGTCGCTGCGCACCTGCGTGCCGGTCAGCGGGTCGGTCGTCGTGTCGAGACGCCCGGCCAGGTCGTAGGTGAAGGCCGTCGCGCCCGCCGCGTCCATGCGGGACGTCATGTTGCCGTCCGCGTCGTACGTGTAGGAGCTCGTGCCCGAGGGGCCGTCGGCGTTCAGGAGCTGGCCGCGGTCGTTGTAGGTGTAGGTGTTGCCCGCGTTGACTCCGTCGCCGCCGACACCGGTAAGCCGGCCGACGAGGTCGTAGGAGAGCGAGCGGGGACGGGTGGCCACGGCGGTGCCGGAGCCGGTCTCGCCGGTCAGGCGACCCAGGGCGTCGTACGTCTTGTTGCGCTTGACGTTGCCCGGGAGCAGCTCGGTGACGAGCCGGCCTGCCGCGTCGTAGACGTTCGTCCAGGTGCGGACGTCTGGATTCCAGTGCTGTGTGGTGGCTGGCTCGATGGTCGATTCCTGCAGGCCCCACGCGTTGAAGGTGTAGTAGGTGGCCTTGCCGCGGCCGTCGGTCAGGCGCGTGCGGTTGCCCGCCGCGTCGTAGCCGAAGGTCGTCGTGATGGAGTCGGTGGCCGTGACCGGTTCGAGCTGCTTGGTCATCCGGCCGAGGGCGTCGTAGGTGTAGGTGCGGCGGCCGCCGGTGGCGGAGACGGCCGCAGTGACGTTTCCGTCCGCGTCGTACTCGGAGGACACCGAACGCAGGACGGTCGTTCCGGTCCCGTAGTCGGACACCGAGACCGGCTTGCCGAGTACGTCGTACGCCGTGACCGTCTTGCGGCCGGTGGCGTCCTTCGACTCGGTCTGGCGGCCGAGGCCGTCGTAGACCGCCTTCGTGACACCGCCCAGCGGATCGATGATGGTCAGGACCTCGCCGGCGGTGTTGTACGTTGCCGTGGTGCGGCGTCCGCCGGCAGTGGTTGAGGCGGTCTGGTTGTCCGCGTCGTCCCAGGTGAAGCGGGATACGAGGTTCTGCAGGGTGGGCCTGCGCTCGACCGTGGTGGCGGTGAGTTTGCGACCCAGCTCGTCGTAGGTCGACTCGGTGCGTGCTCCTGTCGGGTCGGTCGCGGAGAGCGGCAGACCGGTCGGGGTCCAGGTGTAGGTGGAGACACCACCGCCGGACAGGTCCGTCGAGGTGCCGCTGAACGTCGTGGCACCCGGAGCCTGCAGGCTTTGCGTTCCGGCGGCCGGGTCTGTTGAGCGGACCAGGTTGCCCAGTTGGTCGTACGCGTAGGAGCGGGTACGGCCAAGCGGGTCGGTCGTGGAGGCGACGTTGCCGCGCTGGTCGTATGCCGTGCGCGAGACCGCCGTGATGGGCGTCGTCGTGCCCGGCGGCGTGTAGTCGGGCAGTGTGACTGCGGTGGTGCGGCCCAGCTTGTCGGTCTCCAGACGGGTCACCAGGCCGCGAGTGTCGCGCGTCTCGGTGGCTTCGCCGAAGGTGTTGTAGCCGGTGAGGGTCTTGGGCGTGACGGCCGTGGCCGCGCCGCCGTTCTCCTCGGCCTGCACCTGTGGCGCCGTGGTCTCGACCAGGCGGCCGAGTACGTCGTAGCGGGCGGTGGAGGTGTTCCCGCGGGGGGTGACCTGGGTCAGCGGGAGGCCCCGCTGGTCGAAGGTGCCTGACGAGACCCGGCTGCTGGTGCCGTCGGTGACGGTCCCCTTTTTCGGGTTGCCCGCCGCGTCGTATTCGGTGGTTGCGGTGAGCTTTTTGCCGGAGCTGTCGATCGACTGGGTCTGCTCGGTGACTCTGTCGTCACCGTCGTAGGCCGTGGTCGTGACGCGGTTCAGGCCGTTCGGGTCGAAGGCTGAGCGCGTGGTGCGGCCGGTGGCGTCGATCGTGTTGACGGTGGTGCGTCCGCCGCTCGCCGTCTGTGCGGTGAGGTTACCGGCGCCGTCGTAGGTGTTGGTCGTCAGGAGGATGTCGCGCTTGGAGCCGTTGGACTGGGTGACGCCCTTCGCCGTCACCGAAGCCTGCAGGCCGTCGTCGTAGTAGGTGAAGGTGGTCGTGGCGCCCATGGCGTCCGTCGTCGAGGCCAGGCGGCCCGCCGGGTCGTACGCGTGGGAGACCAGGACCAGGTCGCGGGTCTGGCCGGACGGATCGCCCGTCCAGTCCTTCAGGACCGACTCGGCCGGCTTGCCGCGCTTGGTGAACGCGTGCGTGACGACGTTGCCCGCGGGGTCCGTCTCGCGGATCACCCGGCCCAGCGCGTCGTGGCTGAAGGCCGACACGTTGCCTGCCGCGTCCGTCGTGCTCTCGTTCAGGCCGAGCGCGTTGTAGCGGTAGGTGGTGGTGCGGGTGGCGTCGCCGCCGGTGGTGTCCTCGGTGGACTCGGTGAGCAGCTGCCCGTCCGCGTCGTACGTACGGCTCACCTTCGCGGTGTGGGTGACACCGGTGATCTCGTTCTTGACGCCCGGACCGGTCTCCGAAGAGATGCGGGACATCGCGTTGTACGTGTAGGTGGTCGTCACACCGGCCGGAGTGGCGTCAGAGACCTGGGTCTCCGTCAGCTTCCGTCCGACGCCGTCGTAGGTGTACGTGGTCACCAGGCCGGAGGGCGCTGTCGCCCTGGCGAGGTCACCGCTCGCGAAGTACGCGTACGAGGTGAGGGCACCGCCGGTGCTCTTCTGGGTGGCGACTAGGCCCTTCGGAGTCAGTCCGCCGCCGACCGCGGGCTCGGTGCCCGTGGTGTAGGTGGTCGACGTCGTCCGGCCGTCCGCCACCGTTACCGTGTCGATCAGACCGAGTGCGGTGTAGGACGTGGTCGTCCGGTAGCGGTTGTCCGCCGCTCCGGAGGAACGGCCGTCGCGGACCGCGATCTGCTTGCCATTGCGCGGGTCCAGCTTGTCCGCGGGGTTGTCGTAGTACTCCGCGAAGGAGGTCCAGCAGGAGTTGGCGTCCCGGCACGTCGTCGTCGAGACGGTGTTGCCGCGCTCGTCGTGACCCGTGATGACCGAGTGACCGTTGGGGTCGGTGACCGTGTGGAGGAAGCCGCCGGTGTCGTACGCGTATGTGGTGACACCGCCTTCCGCGTCGGTGGAAGCGACCCGACGCTGACCGCGGACCGCGTCGAAGGTGCTACTCGTCTTAGCGCCCGTCGGGTCGGTGACCGTGACAGTGGCGGCGAGAGAGGAGCCGCTTGCCGATGTGCCTGCCTCGTAGTGGCCGGCGACCTGTCCGGCGGTGAGTGGACGGTGGTAGACCGCGACCTCGTCCATCTGGCCGGTGAAGTAGCTGATGTCGGAGGGTGCGGAGGGCCACGACTTGGCGAAGCCCGCACCGATGAAGGAGCGGTTGTTGGAGCCGTGGTTGACGGGGACGCCGGTCTTGGTGGCGACCTGGGTGCCGTCGAGGTAGAGGGTCTGGGTTTCGCCCTGTGCGGTGACGACCGCGTGGTGCCACGCGTTGTCGGTCACCGTGGTGGGTGAGGTGTTGGAGGGGCTGCCCGGGTAGGACCAGTACTCGCCGTGCAGTTTGCCGTCGGCTCCCACGTACAGAACGGGCGTCCAGCTGCCGGAAGGAGCGGTTGCCCCCGCGAGGGGAGCGGACTGGTCGGAGAACAGGACGCCTGGCTTGTCGGTGCGGAACCAGAGCTCGACGGTGATGTCGGTGCCGGTTTGGTCGATGGGCGGCACCTCGACGTAGCCGTCGCCGTTGAACTGGACTGCGGCTCCGTCGCCTACGCCGAAGACACCGGTGGTGCCCAGCGTCGTCTTCGTGTAGGTGCCGGTACCCGCGTTCACGGCCGTCTGGCTGGCGGCGTTGTTTCCGGTGGTCTCGTTCAGGCGCCAGAAGGCTGCCGGAGCGTCGGCGGTGACGGCACCCCGGTACTGGTCCCCATTGCCGGTGACCAGCCGGTCGCGCGCCTTGTAGTGCTCCGCGACGGTCTGGGCGGTCAGCTCCTTGGTGTAGAAGGCGGCCTCGTCGAGCCGGCCGTTGAAGTAGCGGGTCGCGCGTGCCTGCCCGTCCCACTCTTCGCTGCTGTAGCCGGCGCCGAGGTAGGCGTAGGCCAGTGTCTCCGGCTTGACCACGCCGGTCTTGGAACCGATCTTGGCTCCGTCGAGGTACAAGGACTGCCCTGCCGGACCGCCGGTGATCACGACGTGGTGCCACTTGTTGTCGGTGACCTTGACGCCGCCCATGACCGGCCAGCCGGCGGACGGCCCGTCCCACAGGTGGCCGCGCAGCTTGCCCTCCGCGTCGACGAGGAGACTCGCGTTCCACATCGTCGGGGTGGTGCCGATCTCGGTGTTCTGCAGTCCGAGCAGGACGCCGCTGGGCTTGTCCGTCTTGAACCACAGCTCCACGGAGAGCGACGTCGCCTGGCTGAGGGACTCAGCCGGGACGGAGATCACGCCCTTGGACCCGTCGAGGGTCACCGCGCCGTCATCGCCGTCGAGGAACGCACCGACCCCGCCGAGGGTGACCCCGTCGCGGTACGAGCCGTTGCCTCCGGCGGATATCTGGTCCAGAGCAGCTGCTCCGCTGCTATCGCCCAGGCGCCAGTAGTTGACGGGGCCGGCGGCCCGCACGGCATCGGCGTATGCCTGCGAGCCCGCCGCATAGCGGGGCGGGGAGATCTGCCAGGTGCCGCCGTTCTCGTCGGTCACCGTGGTGGCGCGCTCGGTGTCGGGGTCGTACGCGGCTGTGCCGCCGATCCGGCCTGAGGGGAGGGTGGTCTTGGCGAGCTTCGAAGTCCCGGTGCGGGCCGCGTAGTGCGCGCCGACCGAGCCGGCGTCGAGGGCACGGTGGTAAACCGCGACCTCGTCCATCAGACCCTTGTAGTAGCGCGTGCCGTAGGTGCCGGCGCCGTCCCACGTATGGTCGGTGAAGCCACCGCCGAGGTACGTGTATGTCTTGACGGAGTGGCTGACGGGACCGGCGAGGGTGCCCACGGCCTGGCCGTCGAGGTAGAGGGTCTGGCCGGTACCACTGCTGGTCAGCACCGCGTGATGCCAGACATTGTCGGTGACGGTGGCCGTGGAGGTCATCGGCGTGAGCCCGCCGTCGGACTTCTCGAAGGCACCGCGCAGCTTGCCCGCCGAGTCGACGAACAGAACCGGGTTGTAGTGGGTCGGGTGCGTCGGACCCAGCGGGTCGTCCTGGAAGCCGACGAGAACGCCGTTCGGCGTGTCCGTCTTGAACCACAGCTCCACCGACAACACCGTGGAGGAGGCCAGGGTCGACTCCGGCAGCTCCACGTAGGAGTTCGTGCCGTTGAACGACGCAGCCTTGTTGCCCGTTCCCGCCAGGGCCCCGGTGCTGCCGAGGGCGACGTCGCGGTAGTGCCCGGCGTTCATGCCGGTACGGGAGACAGCCTCGCTCGGCGCGGCCTCGCCCTCGGTCTCGCCCAGCCGCCAGTAGCCGACCGGGTTGGCGTCCTGCACCATGCTGCGGTACTGCGAACCGCCGGTGTACTCGTACACCGTGCACGCGGTCGTCGACGACGGCGGGCACACCTTGGTCAGCAGGTCACCCTGGTAGGTGTACGACCAGACGAGTGCCGGCGCGGACGGGCCGACGGCGTCGGTGGACACCGACGCGACATGCGCGCCGTTCCAGGTGAACGTCAGAGCCCGCTTGGACAGGGCGTCGGTGGCCTTGGTGAGTTTGCCGCCCGTGTACGTGAGCAGCTGCTCACGGCCGTGGCCGTCCTGGACCTTGGTCAGCAGGCCGGTCGCGTCGAAGGTGTACAGGGCCGCGGTCGCGTCACGCAGGGTCCAGCCCCCGCCGGAGAGAGCGGTCAGCATGCCCATCGAACCGGACGGCGCGCTGTAGGTGCCGTCGCTGTTCTTGCCGAAGCGGACCTGACTGCCGGTCGCGAGGGTGATCACGACACTGCCATCGGGCTCGGACACGGCCCGCATGTCCCAGCGGGTGGCCCAGCCGGCGCCGAAGGCGCTGGTCTTGCGCGGGTCCTGCGAGTTGTAGGTCCGGCTGACCGCGAGCTCGGGGCCGACCGTGGGCACAGCTGCGTCCGTCGCGGCGGTGGCGTAGTTGCCGGACCGCTCTCCGAAGGTCCGGCCGCTGTCGGCACCTCCCAAGTGGGAGGTGATGACCGGCTGCGGGACCTGCGTGGTCAGGATCGACGGCGCGGTCCGGGCGGACTGGTCCTTGCCGTCATTGGCGTACGCGTACCACGCGTAGGTCTTCGCCCAGCTCAGCCAACCGGCCGGCACGGTCCAGCTCGGGGAGGCGGCGTGGGTGTTGCCCCGGCAGTTCTTCCGCGTGTCCTTGCCCTCGACCTCACAGACCTCGAACTGGTACGTCAGAGAGCCGGGCGAGCGGTCCTGATCCGTGGCTGAGGCCCACAGGGTGGGGGTGAGGGTGTCGACGACGGTACCGCTGGGCGGTGCCGCGCCCGTGATGTTGGGGGATACGTTGACTGCGTCGAACCTGATGGAGGCGCCCGGTACGCCGTCCGCGACAAAGCTGGACACGCCGTACTCGTCCATCGTCCAAACGAGCGTGTAGGTCGCTGGCGCCAGCGGGGCGATCGTGGCGTCGACGGTGGCTGAGGCGCCCGGCGCGACGTCGTAGGGCATCGGCGTCCATCGGATCTTGCTCCAGTAATCACCGCCCACGATGTTGCCGTTGGCGTCGAACAGGTCGTACCGGAGCTTGAAGTTGCTGGTCTTGCCCCAGGTCTGCTGGCCCCTGTTGGTTACCGTGACCTTGAACTTGCCCTCGGAGGTCGCCGTCATCGGCTGCACGAAGCCGCCCAGGCCGTAGGTGGCCCCGTACTTCGACCACGTTACGTCGAGGCTGGGCTTGCCACCGGGGTAGTCGTCGGAGCCGAACTGCTTCCAGCTCTTCGAGTCGTCGGTGGCGGCCTTCACGGCAAGGCCGTAGTTGGGCTTGCGACTGTGCGTCCAGTCGTCGACCAGCTGCCGGCCGGCCGCGCCGAGCGGGATCCCCTCCCAGGCGGGAGCGCACGACCAGCTCGTGGTGCCGGACGGTCGCCAGCCGTGCGCGAACGACTTGGAGCCGAGCGCGCCGCCGGTCGCGGGACCGGGGTAGGTGGACGTGGTGGTCTCGGACCAGTTCGAGGTGATCTCGTGGACCGTCACCGGACGCGCGGTACACGACTGCGACCAAGTGTTGTAGAGCGACAGCCGGGCGTCGATCACCCAAGCGTTCTTCAGCGTGGTCTCGAGCCCGTTGAACTTCAGGAAGCCGGCCGCCTTGTGGCCGCCGGCATCGTACGTACCTACCTTGAGGACGGTGTCACTGGCGAAGTTCTGGTTGTACGGAGCCTCGACGTAGGTGCCGGAGGCGGCCTCCAGGCCGGTCACCGACGGGTCGACCTTGACAGGGAAGACCCGATCGGGGGCGGACAGCCACTTACGGTCGAGCGTCACGACCAGGACCTGACGGGCGCCCTCCCGCAGGATGTCGTAGGAGACTCCGGAGGAGATGACACCCTCGTTGGAGTTCGGCGCCTTCTTCGAGTCCTCCATCCAGCCGGCCGGCATCCACGCCTTCTGGCGGCCCGTGGAGTCGACGAAGGCGATGCCGCCGTGCCCGTCGAGCTTCGCGGTCAGACCCTCCAGAGCCAGCGGGAAACGCCACACCGTGGGTGCGTCGGCATCCTTGAGGATGAGCGTCTCCTTGACGGACTCGCTGCCCACTATCAGTTCCAGGTCCGCAGAGGGACGGACCTTCGGATAGGTGATGACACTGCCCGAGACCTGGCCCCGGCTGTGTGCGGCGCCCTCGATCGAGTAGGCGATCGCAGCCCGGTCGCCGGCTGCGAGGCGGACCAGCGTCTTGTCGTCCGCGTATTCGGCGAAGCGACTGTGCGTATCGGTGGACCGGGGCTCCCAGACCGATTCCGAGCCCGAGCCGCCGCCGGCCTGCGCCTTGGGAGCAAGACTGGTGTCGATGCCCTTCCACTTGCCGTCGTCGAGGAAGTTGACGGGCTCGTTGAAGAAGCGGGTGGTGAAGGTTCCGTCCGGGTTGGCGAACGTTCGTCCGCGCTCGGTGCGCTTGGCAGGCACCTCGATGCTGGCCTTCGGGTCGAAGCCCTTCGGCGGCGCCGTCCTGGGCGCCTGGACCTTCGTGAAGGGCTGCTTGGCGGGCGGCTTGGGGGTCTGACCCAGCCTCGGCGGCGTGACGACGCCGTCCGGCGGGAGCTCTCCGGGCGCCTTCTGCGCGCCGCTGCGTCCCCCTCCCGCCGCCGCGTCGGTGGCGTCGCCGGAAGCACGGTGGCCTCGCCCGCGCGCCGATCCCCAGCCCTGCTGGGGCAGTTCACCGGCGCCGTAGCCGGGGGCGGCGACCCATTGGTTCACCGCGACTGCGGCCTGCTCTGTACCTGCCAGAACGGCCATGACAAATGCCACTAGGAGTACTAGTGGTCGCGCTGTGCGCACGGAAATCCCCCACATAGACGATCAGTGGGGTTGTCATATCCATTTCACAGCTTGTGCACAAGATCAGTCCGAAAACCGTCGATCACGATCGTCTGCGTCTCGGCAGCGAGATCAGCATTTGGCCGGGCATATCTACACCGATCCTCCCTGTCGTATGGAGTTCCGTGTGGGAGAGATCACTTCTGTCCGGGGAACTGCGTTCCCCTTTCGGCCTCCCGCCGCGAAGTCAGCGCCACCCAGCGAACGTCGGCCCCTCCCCTGATGCCGTGGTCAGTGCGAAGCGCACCTGTGCTGCGTGGCAGCGCGGGAGGGGCTGGCCTTCGTTCGGCCCTGCCGTTCCCGGGAGCGGCGCAGCGAGCGGATCCGTCAGGCCGGGCTCCCGTGCTGGGCCGGATGGGCGAGAGCCTGGGACAGGCGACCCGACTCCACACTCCTCCGCGAGCGCGTACAGGTCGGCGATCTGCTCGTCCGTGAGCGGGCCAGTCGTGTAGATGGTGCGAGCCATTCGAGTCCTCCTCGTTGTCGTTGCAAGCTAGCTATGTTCCCTGTCAGGAAATGACGTTGCCCCAGCTTCGGTGGCAAACGCCCAACTTCGCTGTCAGAGGTCAGCGTTCATCCAGCGGCGGGTGTGACGCCCTCACCGAATGGGGGCACGTCGGCCACTGTGACGTCCAGGCGGAGCCGAGCGAATCGCATGGGGTGACGCCAGGCCCCTCGATCGATGGCGGTGTCTGCATCGACTTCCGAGACCTGTTCCGGGACGACCAGGGTGACGTCCAGGGGGTCGCGGCTGCCCCAGGCGGAGGAGAAGCGTGCGCCGGTCCACGGGTGATCGAGGCTGGCGGGGTGGAGGTGTTCGGCGACCTGGCGGGCGGCGTCCGGCCTCAGCAGCACCGTGCGGCCGACCGGGCGCAGCCGGCCGTCTTCGTCGTAGCGGCCGAGGACGAGAATCTGTGGTCGGGCGAGCGTGCCGGTGATGCCGCCGATGACGGCTTCGGTGGTGTGGCGACGCCTGATTTTGAACCAGCCCCTGGCCGAGGGGAGATAGCGCTGTGATCGCCCCTTGATCACCAGGTCCTCCACGCCCTGGATCTCGATCCAGGACTCCAGCCACTCCTGGGCGACGGCGATGTCGGTCGTCATCGGGCAGAGCGTCCACGGCGGCGTCAGCTCGTACTCGGTGAACAGGTCCTCCAGTGCGGCGCGGCGGCGGTCGTACGGCTCGGTCAGCAGTTCGCGGCCGTCAATCTGAAGGACGTCAAAGGCGATGAAGTGGGCGGGCAGCGTGCCGGCGACTGCTCCACTGTGCGGCCGCCTGCGGAGGCGCGGCGTTGCAGTGCCTCGAAGGACAGCCGGCCCTCGGACCAGACGACGACCTCGCCGTCCAGGACCAGGCCGCGCGGCAGCTGCGCTGCCGCACTGACGAGGTCGGGGAAGTGGGCCTGGATCAGGCTGCCGCGTCGGGACTGCAGGAGCACCGGTGCGCCCGCCCGGGCCGGGGTGAACAGCAGGCACCTGTAGCCGTCGAACTTGGCCTCGAAGGCAAGCCCACCGGGCAGGACGCCGGGGCCGGGGAGGGTCTCCCGGGCCTGGGCGAGCATCGGCTCCACCGGGGGACGTAGCACCAGATCCTCGATCCCGACAGGGAGCCGTGCCGCTCGGGGGTGGGCACGGCTCCCTGGCTGTGGGGTCGCAGCCCGCCCGGGCCTGTCAGCGGACGCAGCTGCTCCTCCCTGTCTACGACCCGGACCCGGTCCTCGCGACCGGCACCCGGCAATTCGGTGACCGGGCTCCCTCGTACGGATGCTTCTCCACCGGCCGTCGAACCGGGTGAACCGGCGGATCCGTCGGTGGGGACATGCACATCGATGAGCAGCACATCGCCGAACCTGGGCTCGTGGTCCTGGACGTCACCGGCGCCGACGAGGACACCGTCCGCGCAGTAATGGACGCCCTCCAACAGCAGTGGGCAACCTCCGGGATCACTCCGGTCTGGCGCACCCCGGGAGAGGCCGGGGTCAAGGCACGGCTATACGCGAACGTACACCGCCACCCCGACACGACCAACTAGGTACGAACGCGCGAGAGCCAGCCGCCGGCCTTCTGCTCGGGCACCTCGGGCACGGCCCATCGCTGTGTGCGGGTCAGGGGGTGTCGCCGGATGGCTTTGTTCACGAGAACCGGTTCTGGCTCACTTTCTGTGGAGGGCTGACTGAGTGTGATGTCAGTGATGTGTGGTGGGATGGCCGGACCTTGCTGCCGTGACCTGCTGGGAGT
>NZ_JBEXOT010000065.1:0-30744 GCF_040611675.1 Streptomyces sp. NPDC006551 | reverse complement strand
CGGGGGGGGCCGGCCCGGACCGGCCCCGTCGCGGAGGTCGCCGTTCAGGCCGGGCAGCCTGCCGGACGGCTGACGTCGAGCACGAAGCGCTCGGGCGAGTGGAGCGTGAACGTCTTGTAGGCGGGCTTGGTGTCGAAGGCCGCTCCGATGGTCACCACACCCTCGAAGTCGCCGGTGAGGGCGACACCCTTGAGCGTGGGCAGATAGATCTTCACGAGCCGGGGTCCCTTGTACACGGACTGACCGGACTCGTTGTGGGCGGCGGCGGGGGAGAGCTTGATCTCCAGGAAGTACTTCCCGGCGAGCGGGACCTTGTTGCCCGAGCCGTCGTACCGCAGTTCCTTGACCGGCTTCACGCTCACCGGGGGCATCGTGCCCCGGACGTCGATGACGAGCCGGTCGAAGGTGTCGTGCCCGCCCCAGCGGGCGTTGACCACCAGGGCCGTCGCGGGCGCGGTCGTCGCCCGGGACTGCTCGGCGGAGGCGCCGGCGGGGATCGTCGCGCCGATCCCGGCGGCCAGAAGGATGCCTGCGGCAGCGGCCGCGAGGCTTTGACGGTGAAGCATGACGTCCCCCAATTTCTTCAGGTACGGGGACATGGATGTCACTAGGAGAGACATCCACCCAAACCATACGGTTCCAACTGAATGAGATGGAATGGGTAGGAATGGGCGGATTAGATCTGATATGACTTCGAGGTGTGCTGGAGCGCGACGGCCGATCTCGTGGCGGGCACCGCCATCGCCGCCGTCGGCGTGGCCTGCCTGGCCGGTGTCCGACGCCCGGGCGACGCGCCCCTGGCCGCCCTGCCCCTGCTGCTCGGCGCACACCAGATCGTCGAGTCCGTCGTGTGGCGCGCGGGCGGCGGCACCGGCCCCGCCACTCTCGCCTGGGCGGTGATCGCCCTGCCCCTGCTGGCGCTCTGGGTGCCGCTCGGGGTCCTGACCGCCGCCCCGCCCGCCCACCGCGGGCGTCTGGCGGTACCGGTCGCCGTGGGAGCGCTCACCGCCGCCGTCCTCGCCCACCGCCTGGCCGGCGGCCGGCCCGTCACGGCCGAGGTCCGCGGTCACACCCTCGGATACGTTCTCCACCTGCCGTACGCCTCCCCGCTGATCGCGGGTTACCTCCTGGCCACCGTCGGGGCGTTGCTGCTCGCCCGTGACCGGCTGCTGCGCCTGCTCGGCGTCCTGACCGGGGTCGGAGCGGTCGTCTGCGTCCTGCTGTGGCGGACGGAGTTCGTCTCCACCTGGTGCGCGTTCGCCGCCGTGGCCTCGCTCGTTCTGTTCGCCTGGGTCCGAGGCCGTAACCCTCGGGCGCCTCGGCAGTTGACCAGGGCATGAAGAAGCGCAGCATGCTCGCCATCGCCTCCCTCGCCGCAGGTGTCGTCACGGCCCTCGTCAGCCCGCCGCCCCAGGCGACCGCCGCGGACACCGGCGGGACCGGGCCCACGGGACTCCTCCAGAACGACAACGCTCTCGACACCCTGCTGGAGCAGACGGCCCCCGTCACGTCCGACGGCGCCCTGGAGGCCCCCGGCGGCCCCCAGGCCCCCGGCACCGGGCCGCTGGCCTAGCGGCAACCAGGATCTCCGGATCCCCGTACCCACGGCGGGGTACGGGGATCCGTCATGTGGCGGCAGCCCGTGCGCGCGCGGCCGCAGGAGAATGACAGGATGTCCCCATGAGCAACAACGTTTACTTCGACATCACCATCAACGACGAGCCGGCCGGCCGGATCGTCTTCAAGCTGTTCGACGACGTCGTCCCGAAGACGGCGAAGAACTTCCGTGAGCTCGCCACCGGCGAGCACGGCTTCGGCTACGCCGGCTCCCCGTTCCACCGCGTCATCCCGCAGTTCATGCTGCAGGGCGGCGACTTCACCAACGGCAACGGCACCGGCGGCAAGAGCATCTACGGCGAGAAGTTCGAGGACGAGAACTTCCAGCTCAAGCACGACCGTCCGTACCTGCTCTCGATGGCGAACGCGGGCCGCAACACCAACGGCTCCCAGTTCTTCATCACCACGATCGTGACCGACTGGCTCGACGGCAAGCACGTCGTCTTCGGCGAGGTCGTCGAGGGCCAGGACCTGGTCAAGAAGATCGAGTCCCTCGGCTCCCGCTCCGGCGCGACCAGCGCGAAGATCGCCGTGGCCGCCTCCGGCGTCGTCGAGGCCTGAGCGCCTTCCCTCGTACGCACACCGGCGCACCCCTGATGAGGGGAGTGCGCACGACCGCCCCTGCCGAGCACCTCGCAGGGGCGGTCCTCGTTCACCGCGGCACGGGCGGCCCGTCGTTATCCGGATGCGCGCCTCCGGTGCCGCGTGTACGGTCACATGACACGCCGAACCCTGGAGGTGAGCCCCGCATGTACGACCAGCACCCTGTACGGGCCCTCCTCGGCGCCGCGGCGGTCTGAGCCGCGCACAGGAGCGCCCGACGACCGAGCACTCCTGAGCGAAGGAACCATGACTGTCACGCGCTTCCGGATCTCCGTGTCCGACGACGTTCTGCACGACCTGCGGCACCGGCTCACCCGCACCCGCTACACCGAACCGTCCGATCCCACCCCGTGGGCGGCCGGTACCGACCCCGGCCGGCTTCGGGAGCTCGTCTCCTACTGGGCGGACGGCTTCGACTGGGCCAAGGCCGAGGCGCACCTCAACACCTATCCGCAGTACCTCGCCGACGTCGACGGACGCCCGGTGCACTTCGTCCGTCTCCGCGGCCGGGCCGCCGAGGGCATCGCGGCGCCGCTCCCGCTGGTCCTGACGCACGGCTGGCCGAGCAGCTTCGTCGAGATGCTGCCCGTCGCCGAACTGCTCGCCGACCCGGCCGCGCACGGCGGCGACCCGGCCGACGCCTTCGACGTGATCGTTCCGTCGCTGCCCGGCTTCCTGTACTCGGCGCCGCCGGCCCGGCCCTTCACCCGCCGCGGGGTCGCCGAGACCTGGCACACGCTGATGACCGAGGTCCTCGGCCACACCCGGTTCGGCGCCTTCGGCGGGGACATCGGCGGCGGGGTGACACAGTGGCTCGGAGCCCTCCACCCCCGTGACGTCGTCGGCGTGCACATCACCTCCGCCGTCGTCACCGGCGACTTCGAGGCACAGCCGCCCACCCCCGAGGAGCGCGCCTACCTCGACGCGCTCACCGCCTACGACGCCGGTGACCAGGGCTACAGCGAGATCATGTGCACCCGGCCCGACACCCTCGCCGCCGCCCTGCGGGACTCACCGGCAGGGCTCCTCGCCTGGATCGTCGACAAGTACCGGGACTGGAGCGACTGCGGCGGGGACGTGGAGTCCCGCTGGGACAAGGACACGCTGCTGACCGTCGCCACCCTGTACTGGGCCACGGGCTGCATCGGCTCGTCCTTCCGGCAGTACTACCACTACGCCCTCAACCAGCCCGTCCCGCCGGTCGAGGTCCCGGCCGCCGTCACCCTGAGCCATGAGCCGGCGTACGCGGACTTCCCCCGGAGCCTCGCGGAGCGCACGTTCCGCGATCTGCGCCACTGGAGCACCCCGGAACGCGGCGGCCACTTCATGGCCCACGAGGAACCCGAGCAGGTCGCCGCCGAACTGCGGGCCTTCTTCCGCCCGTTGAGGTGAGCGCGGCAGGCGGGAATCGTGCCCGGGGAAGAGTCTAGGAGGACTCCTCGCCGTAGCGGCGCTCGAACTTCGCGATCCGGCCCTCGGAGTCCACGGTGCGGGCCTTGCCCGTGTAGAACGGGTGGCTCTCCGAGGAGATCTCGACGTCGACGACGGGGTACGTGTTGCCGTCGTCCCACTCGATGGTCTGCTCGCTCGTCGCCGTGGACCGGGTCAGGAACGCGAATCCGGCGGAGCGGTCGCGGAACACCACGGGGCCGTACTCCGGCTGCTTGTCCTGCTGCACATGTCCTCCTCGGGGCGCCTGTTGCTGGCCCCAGCCTCTCCGGGCGCCGCCCCGCGGACCAGCGCCCGGGGCCGACCGGGTGAACCGGGAAGGCGGCTCACGGGCGCTCCGCCCAGCGGGCCGCCAACAGCAGGGCGATGTCGTCCGGCCGGTCCGTGGCGCGTCGCGCGTCACGGATCAGCCGGTCCGCGGTCTCCGCCAGCGGAATCGAGCCCGTGGCGGAGAACGCGCGGCGCAACTGCTCGATGCCCTCGTCGATGTCGTGGCCGGCCCGCTCCACGAGCCCGTCGGTGAACAGGGCGAGGGCCGCTCCGGGCTCCAGCCGGGCTTCGGTGACGGGGTACGACGCGTCGACGTCGATGCCCAGGACCAGCCCGCCCGCGAGATCCAGCACCTCCGTCGTACCGTCCGGCCGGCGCAGCAACGGCTGCGGATGTCCGGCCCGTACGGCTTGGGCGGCGCCGGTCTCGGGATCGAGCACGATGTAGCAGCAGCTGGCGAACTGGCCCGGGTCGAGGGCGATCAGCAGCCGGTTGGTGTCCCGCAGGACCTCCTGCGGAGGATGACCGCCGATGGCGAACGCCCGCACCGCACTGCGGAGTTGTCCCATCGTGGCGGCGGCGGCGACCCCATGGCCCTGCACGTCGCCGACCACCAGCGCCAGCAGCCCGTCCGGTGACTCGATCACGTCGTACCAGTCGCCGCCCACCTCCATGCCCTGCGTACCGGGGAGATACCGCGCCACCGTGTCCACCCGGTCCAGCACCGGCAGCCGGTGGGGGAGGAGGGCGTCCTGCAGCCCGCGGGCCAGTGCCGACTCGGAGTCGTACCGGCGGGCCCGCTCCAGTGCTTGCGCGATGAGTCCGGCGAGGGCCGTCAGCACGGTGCGCTCCTCCGGGCTGAAGCCCCGCGGCCGGTCGAAGCCGAGGATGCACGAGCCGACGGGCCGGCCCGAGGCGATCAGCGGCAGAAAGGCCCGTGCTCCCGTGTGCGAGTCCAGCGGAAGCCCCGGGTAGGCCGCGCCGAGCTGCTCCATCGATTCGTAGAACAGGGGCCGCCCGGTGGTGAGCGTCTCGACGCCCGGCATCCGGGCGTCGAGGCCGACCCCGTCGAACGGCTCGAGGAACCCGGGCGGGAACCCGGTCTCCCAGGCCAGATAGAGATGGCGCTCGCTCAGGAGATAGATCGCCAGCTGGCGGCCGCCGAACGCGGGGAGCAGCTCGTCGGTGACCACCGCCGACACCTGGCGGGCCGTGACGGCCTCGGTGAGCGCGATGGCCAGTGCCACCGGCCGGTACAGCGCGGACGCCCGGTCCGCCGGTGAGCCGAATCCCATGTCCGGCTTGCTCACGGAGGTGGGCTGGTAGGCGGGGTCCTCCTCGGGGAGCAGCAGCAGGGTCACCCCGTCGTGGCCGGGGTAGAGCGAGACCGAGAGCCACTCCCGTTCCGCGGGGTGGGCCAGGAAGTGGACCGGTTCTTCCGCGAGCAGCGCCGCCCGGAGCTGTTCCTCGTGGGCGGGCCGGCCGAACCACGGGAAGACCTCCACCAGCGGCCGCCCGGCCAGCGCGGCGCGGGGCCGTCCCACCAGGTCCTCGGTGCGGTGGTTGACGTACGTGATCCGCCCGAGACGGTCGATCGCGAGGATGGCCCTGGGGAGGCGGTCGGTGGCGTCGGAGCCGACGAGACCGGTGCCGAGGTCGACGAGCGAGCCGGTCAGCCGCCCGCCGCGGCGACCGTCGTCCGGCCCCTCGTCCAGTCCGCCGTCCGGCCCGTCGCGCGGTCGGACGGGTGGGGCGGCGCGAGCGGAGACCTCCAGCAGGTGCAGTCCGCCGTCGGGGCCCCTGAGCCGGATCCTGCGGGCCACCGGCGCCCCCGACTCGGCCGCCCGGCGGGCTATCGTCCACAGCGCGTAGGTGTCCTCCGGTGCGAGGCGGGCCGTGAGGGCCTCGATGGTCCCGGGGAACGACGCGTCGTCGCCGAGGATCGCCCGCAGACCGTCGTCGGCGGTGACCCTGCCGGACTCCAGGTCCCAGTCGAAGTAGCCGATCCGTATCGGCGGCGTACCGGCCGACGGCAGCTGGACGCACAGCGGCTCCCCGGGCCACTCGACCGCCGTACCGTCCGCCGCCAGTTCCGCGAGCGCCGTCCCGAGCTGCCGGGCCTCCTGGAGCATCCGTCGGCGGTCCCGCGCGTCGACGGGGACCCCCGGAGTCGGTGTCCGCAGTACGACCAGCACACCGAACCGCTCGCGGCCGCTGATCACCGGCGCGTAGTGGGAGGCGAAAGGGAACGGGAGACTCGCCACGAACTGCGGGAACAGCCGCATGGCCTCGTCGACGTCGGACAGGTGCACGGGCTGGGCCGAGCGGTACGCCTCGGCCACGGGGAAGGGGCGGTTCACATGCATCCGCCACCAGGGCCGGAACAGAGCGCCGGGCAGTCCGGCGAGGAGCGCGAGCCGCAGCAGACCGGGTGTACCGGAGCGCAGATAGACCCCGCCCGCGTACCCGCCGACCGCCTCGATCGTCCGCAGGGCGGCCTCGGCAAGCGTCAGCGACAGCACGCCGAGCGGCTGCCCGCCGGCGTCCGCTCTCCGGGCCGTGTCCCCGGTCTCGGCCGACGCCCCGGGGCGGGCCGCGCCGTACGACGTCACACTGTCAGGATGCTCCCCGGCGCGGGGGCGCCGCATCTCGGGGATCCCGGACACCGGCGGCGGGCGGTGTCGTGCGGGAGCATGGAGGCCGAGAGCAGGCGAGAGCAGAGGAGGCGGGCGCCATGGACGCGAGCGTCATGACAGCGGTGGTCGCCGCGGCGGCGCTCGTGTGCCGGGCGGCCCTCCTGGAGTGGCGCGAACCGGGCGCCGGGCGGCGGATGGGGGCCTTCCTCACGGACCGGCGGGCCCTCGGGGCAGGGCTGGTCGCCGCCGTCATCCTCGGCGCCGCCGCGTGGTCCCGCGCCGGTTTCGCCGCCGTGGCCTGGGCCGGTCTCGCCGGGGTTCTCGTGGCTTCCCTGACGGCCGGGATGCGCGGGCCCGAGAACCGCGGCTGACCGTTGAGCGGTCGCGGGAGACGGCCCTTCGTCCCGGAGGCGGCCGGCCTCGCCGAGCCTGGGCTCAGGCGTTCTTGAGCTCGATCTCCACGAAGCTGAGGCTCGCCTCGCCGACGTTGACGACATCGTGTTCGGTGCCGGCCGGACGCGTGTAGGACTCGCCCGCCACGAGCTGTGAGCGGGTCACGGAGCCGTCGGGGGCGTACGCGCCGATGGTGCCGCCGGTGACCGGGACGACGACATAGTCGTACGCGTGCACATGGCGGCCCGTACGGGTCCCCGGCTCGAAGTCCCAGCGAGTGACCCGGACCCGCTCGTCGTCGCGCTGCACGGTCGCTCGGGCGGTGGGCGCTTCCGGCCCCGGAGCAGGTTCTGGTCCTGAGATCGACATGGACGAGGAGTATCACGCATGAGCACCGACGACCGGCTCGACCCTCCCCGTTTCGGCGGCGATCGGGAGACCTTGCGCGCCGGGCACGCGGACTTCCGAGGGAGGGGGTCGACGGAACGGTGGACGCCTGAACCCTTGACGCGTGACTTAACTCACTCCTTAAATCATGGGTGCAACAAAGCAGTTGGACCCTGCTCGGGAGTTGCGATGTCATGAACATGATCACTTTTGGCGTCCGCGCTCCGCCCCCCACCCACGGAAGAGAGAGTCATGCGCTCCTCCCGCACACCACGGCGTTCGCTGTGGTCGGCCATGACGTCGGTGACGGTGCTCGCCGTCGCCGCCCTGGGCCTCGGCCTGGCGAGCCCCGGTCCGGGGCCCGGCCCCGCCGACCGCCCCGACGCGATGCCCGCCGCCCAAGCAGCCGCCGTCACCTTCTCCGACGACTTCGACGGGCCGGCCGGCGCCGCCGTCGACGGCAACCGATGGCAGATCGAGACCGGCGACAACGTCAACAACCACGAGCGGCAGTACTACACAGCCGACAACCGCAACGCCGCCCTCGACGGCCAGGGCCACCTCGTGATCACCGCCCGCAAGGAGAACCCCGGCAACTACCAGTGCTGGTACGGCCGGTGCGAGTACACCTCCGCCCGTCTCAACACGGCGGGCCGGTTCACCGCCCAGTACGGACGGGTCGAGGCCCGGATGAAGGTGCCCCGCGGCCAGGGGATGTGGCCCGCGTTCTGGATGCTGGGCAACGACATCGGCCAGGTCGGCTGGCCCGCCTCCGGGGAGATCGACGTCATGGAGAACGTCGGCTTCGAGCCCTCCACGGTCCATGGCACGCTGCACGGCCCCGGCTACTCCGGCTCCGGCGGCATCGGCGCCGCCTACACCCTGCCGGGCGGGCAGGTCTTCGCCGACGCGTTCCACACCTTCGCCGTCGACTGGTCACCGGGAAGGATCACCTGGTCCGTCGACGGCACCGTGTACCAGACCCGTACCCCCGCCGATCTCGGCGGACGCACCTGGGTCTTCGACAAGCCGTTCTTCCTGATTCTCAACCTCGCCGTCGGCGGCTACTGGCCCGGCGACCCGGACGGCTCCACCGTCTTCCCGCAGCGGCTCGTGGTCGACCACGTGCGGGTCACCACCTCCGACGGTTCCACCACCGGCGGCCCGATCACCGGCATCGGCGGCAAGTGCGTCGATGTCGCCGGCGCGAACACGGCGAACGGCACGGCCGTGCAGCTGTACGACTGCAACGGCACCGCCGCCCAGCGGTGGACCGTCGGCGCGGACGGCACCATTCGCGCGCTGGGCAAGTGCCTCGACGCCGCCTCCGGCGGCACCGCGGACGGGACCGTGGTCCAACTCTGGGACTGCAACGGCACCGCCGCCCAGCGCTGGGACGCCAACGCGGCCCGGGACATCGTCAACCCCCAGGCGAACAAATGCCTGGACGCGGCGGGGAACAGCTCCGCCAACGGCACCCGGCTGCAGATCTGGACGTGCACCGGAGCCGCCAACCAGAAGTGGACGGTGACCCGATGACCGCCTCCCTCACCCGCTCCGCCCGCCGGACGATCGCCGGGGCGGTCGTCACCGCCCTCGTCGGCGCGCTGCTCGCGCTGCTGCCCGCCCCCGCCGCCCAGGCGGCGCCGGTCCTCCTCTCCCAGGGCAGGACGGTCACCGCGTCGAGCCAGGAACATCCCGGCACCGCGGCCGCCCACGCCGTCGACGGCGATGCCGGCACCCGCTGGTCGAGCGCCTTCTCGGACCCCCAGTGGATCCAGGTCGACCTCGGCGCGACGGCCACCGTCGAGCGGGTCGAACTGCGCTGGGAGGCCGCCTACGCCAAGGCCTACCGCATCGAGACGTCCCCGAACGGCACGGACTGGTCGACCGCGTACTCGACCACCACGGGCGCCGGCGGCACCGAAGTGCTCGCCGTCTCCGCCACCGCCCGCCATGTGCGCCTCCACGGTGTCACCCGGGCCACCGGCTACGGCTACTCGCTCTGGGAGTTCCAGGTGTACGGCACCAGTGGCGACGGCGGCGGGCCGACCCTGCCCGGCGGCGGCGACCTGGGCCCGAACGTGCACATCTTCGACCCCTCCACCCCCGGCATCCAGGAGAAGCTCGACCAGGTCTTCCGCGAGCAGGAGTCGGCGCAGTTCGGCACCGGTCGGCACGCCTTCCTCTTCAAGCCGGGCACCTACCACAACCTCAACGCCCAGATCGGCTTCTACACCCAGATCGCCGGTCTCGGGCTCCGCCCCGACGACACCACCTTCAACGGGGACGTCACGGTCGACGCGGGCTGGTTCAACGGCAACGCCACCCAGAACTTCTGGCGGGCGGCGGAGAACCTGGCCCTCAACCCGGTGAGCGGCACCAACCGCTGGGCGGTGTCACAGGCCGCGTCGTTCCGTCGTATGCACGTCAAGGGCGGGCTGAACCTGGCACCGAACGGGTACGGCTGGGCCAGTGGCGGGTACATCGCCGACACCAAGGTCGACGGGCAGATCGGCAACTATTCGCAGCAGCAGTGGTACACCCGTGACAGTGCGGTCGGCGGCTGGTCCAACTCGGTGTGGAACCAGGTCTTCTCCGGCGTCGAGGGCGCCCCGGCCACAAGTTTCCCCGAACCCCGGTACACCACGCTGACCACCACTCCGATCTCCCGCGAGAAGCCGTTCCTCCACCTCGACGGCGATGGGTTCAAGGTCTTCGCCCCCGCCAAGCGCGTCGACGCCCGCGGCACCACATGGGCGAACGGCACCCCGCAGGGCGAGTCGATCCCGCTGAGCCGGTTCTACGTCGTCAAACCGGGCGCGACCGCAGCCACCATCAACGCCGCACTCGCCCAGGGCCTGCACCTGCTGTTCACGCCCGGCGTCTACCACGTCGACCGGACCATCGAGATCAACCGCGCGAACACGATCGTCCTCGGCCTCGGGCTCGCCACGATCATCCCGGACAACGGAGTGACCGCGATGCGCGTCGCGGACGTCGACGGCGTGCGGCTCGCCGGCTTCCTCATCGACGCCGGGCCGGTCAACTCCCCGACGCTCCTGGAGATCGGCCCGTCGAACGCCGGCGCGGACCACTCCGCCAACCCGACCACCGTCCAGGACGTCTACCTCCGCATCGGCGGCGCGGGCCCCGGCAAGGCGACCACCAGCATGGTCGTCAACAGCGACGACACGATCATCGACCACACCTGGGTGTGGCGCGCCGACCACGGCGAGGGCGTCGGCTGGGAGACCAACCGGGCCGACTACGGCGTACGCGTGAACGGCGACGACGTCCTCGCCACCGGTCTGTTCGTCGAGCACTTCAACAAGTACGACGTGGAATGGTACGGCGAGCGCGGACGGACCATCTTCTTCCAGAACGAGAAGGCGTACGACGCACCGAACCAGGCCGCCATCCAGAACGGCTCCACCAAGGGCTACGCCGCCTACCGGGTCGACGACTCGGTCACCACCCACGAGGGATGGGGCATGGGCAGCTACTGCTACTACAACGTGGACCCGACGATCCGGCAGGACCACGGCTTCAAGGCACCGGTCAAGCCGGGCGTGAGGTTCCACAGCCTCCTGGTCGTCTCCCTCAGCGGCAACGGCCAGTACGAGCACGTCATCAACGACACGGGCGCCCCCACCTCGGGCACCTCGACGGTCCCCTCCACGGTCGTCTCGTACCCCTGACACCGGGAAGGACAAGGGCCCCGGCCGCCGGAGTCCATCCGGCGGCCGGGGCCCGGCGCGCGTCGCCGCGGCTCAGTCGGTGGCGGCGCCCCGCCGGTGCGCGCGGATGATCTCCGCGTACCGGAGCCCGCTCGTCTTGACCGTGCGTACCTGCGTCGCGTAGTCGACATGGACGAGCCCGAAGCGCTTGTCGTAGCCGTAGGCCCATTCGAAGTTGTCCAGGAGCGACCAGGCGTAGTAGCCGGCCAGCGGTACCCCCTTGCGGACGGCCCGCGCGCAGGCCGCGAGGTGCTGTTCCAGATAGCGGGCCCGCTCCGGGTCGTGGACCGCGCCGTCGGGGCCCACGGCGTCCGCGAACGCGGACCCGTTCTCGGTGACGTACAGCCGGTGCGCGCCGTAGTCGTCGGTCAGGCGCAGCAGCAGCGCCTCCAGGCCGTCGGCGTCGATCTGCCAGTCCATGCCCGTCCGTGGCACGTCGGGCAGGCGCACCTCACGGGCGTACGGGACGGGCCCTCCGGGGTCGTCGACGACGGTGGCGGGGAAGTAGTAGTTGAGGCCGTGCCAGTCCAGCGGAGCGGCGATCGTCGCCATGTCACCGGCCCGCTCGGGCAGTTCGACGCCGTAGAGCTCGCGCATGTCGGCGGGGAAGCCGCGGCCGTACACCGGGTCGAGCCACCAGCGGTTGATGTGGCCGTCCATGCGGGCGGCCGCCGCGACGTCCTCGGGCCGCGTGGAGGCGGCCGCCACGGTGGAGTGGTTGGTCACGAGCCCGGTCCGCGCCGCACCGGACGCCGCCGCGCGGACGGCCTGAGCGGCGAGCCCGTGCCCGAGCAGCAGATGGTAGGAGGCCCGGACGGCCGTCGTGAGGTCGGTCAGACCGGGGGCCATCCGGCCCTCCAGATGACCGATCCACGCCGAGCACAACGGCTCGTTGAGCGTCGCCCACTGCGTGACCCGGTCGCCCAGGCGTTCGGCCACGACGGAGGCGTACCGGGCGAGGTGCTCGGCGGTCTCGCGCTCCGCCCAGCCGCCGCGGTCCTGAAGGGCCTGGGGAAGGTCCCAGTGGTAGAGGGTCACCGAAGGGGTGATCCCGGCGTCGAGCAACCCGTCCACGAGCCGGTCGTAGAAGTCCAGACCCGCTCCGTTGACCGGCCCGTCACCGCCCGGCACGACGCGCGGCCAGGCGACGGACAGACGGTACGCGTCGGTGCCGAGCCGCTTCATCAGGGCGATGTCCTCGGGCCACCGGTGGTAGTGGTCGCACGCCACGTCACCGTGGTCGCCGTTGTCGATCCGGCCGGGGCTGTGCGAGAACGTGTCCCAGATGGAGGGCGCCCGGCCGTCCTCCGCGACGGCCCCCTCGATCTGGTAGGCGGACGTGGCCGTGCCCCAGGCGAAGTCGGGGGGAAAGGCGGCGAGGTCGATCACGGAGATCCTCTCGGTGAAGGAGGGGGAAGGAGGGGAAAGGAGGCGTCACTTGACCGCGCCGGCGGTCAGCCCGGTGACGAGGTACCGCTGGAGGAGCAGGAACCCGGCGACGACGGGCACGCTCACGACCAGGGAGGCGGCCATGACCTGGTTCCAGTAGACCTCGGTCTGTGTGGCGTAACCCTGGAGGCCGATGGCGAGGGTGCGGGTCGTGTCGTTGGTCATCACGGAGGCGAACAGCACTTCGCCCCATGCCGTCATGAACGCGTACACGGCGACCGCGACGATGCCGGGGACCGCGGCGGGCACGACGACCCGGAAGAGCGCGCCGAGCGGACCGCAGCCGTCGACCTTGGCCGCTTCGTCGAGATCCCGGGGGACCGAGTCGAAGTACCCGATGAGCATCCAGATCGAGAACGGCAGGGAGAAGGTCAGATAGGTGAGGATGAGGCCGCCGCGCGAGCCGAAGAGCGCGATCCCGGTGGCGTTGCCGATGTTGACGTAGATGAGGAACAGCGGCAGCAGGAAGAGGATGCCGGGGAACATCTGGGTCGACAGCACGGTCACGGTGAAGACGCGCTTGCCGCGGAAGGAGTAGCGGCTGACGGCGTAGGCCGCGAAGACGGCGATGACGACGGAGCAGACGGTCGCCGCACCGGCCACGACGACCGAGTTCACGAAGTAGTCGGCGAGCGGGACGGTCTCCCAGATGTCGAGGTAGGGCCGGAGGGTGAGGCCCGACGGGATCCACCGGAACTCGCCCGACACGTCCTGCAGCGGTTTGAGCGAGCTGGAGACCATCACGTACACCGGCAGCAGGACGAAGCCGGTGAGCAGGGTCAGGAAGATCCGCCGGCTCCAGAGGAAGGACCGCGGCGGAGCCATCGGGGAGCGGGGCCGCGTGCCCGCGGAGGCGCCGGGCGGGGAGGGCTCAGCCATCGGTGGCCTTCCTTCCTCGGGTGGTGAGCAGGAGGTGGACGCCCGTCACGACGAGCAGGAAGAGGAGCAGCAGGACCGACATCGCCGCGCCCGTGCCGAAGTTCCAGGTCTGGAACGACGACTGGTAGATGTGCAGGGAGATGAGGTCCGCCGATTCCGGCGCCGCCTTCCCGAAGAGCACGAACGGCGTGTTGAAGTCGTTGAAGGTCCACAGGAACAGCACCAGGACCAGGACCTGGTTGACCGGACGCAGCGACGGCAGGGTGATGCGGCGGATCTGCTGCCACACCCCGGCCCCGTCGAGCGCGGCCGCCTCGTACATCTCCCGGGGGATGTTCTGCAGCCCGGCCATCATGATGAGGAAGGCGAAGGGCCAGCCCTTCCACACCGAGACGACGAGCAGGGTGACGAAACTGTTCTCGCCGATCAGCCAGAACGGCGGGGTGTCGGTGAGACCGAGCTGGTCGTGCAGGACGTGGTTGATCAGCCCGTTGTCCCGCTGGAACATGAACGCCCAGGTGATGACGGCGGCGTACACGGGCAGCGCGTACGGCACGAGGAAGATCGTGCGCAGCAGACCGCGGCCCCGGAAGGCCTCCTGCAGGAAGATCGCGGCGGCCGTGCCGAGCAGCCAGCACAGTCCGACGCAGACCACGGTGAACAGGCACGTGGTGACGAAGGACCTCAGCAGCGCCTCGCCCACAGGGGCGTCGAAGTCGACCGTGACCGAGTAGTTGTCCAGGCCGGCCCAGGGGGCGGCGCCCCAGTCGCGGATGTGGAACTGGGTGAGCTCCTTGAAGCTCATGACGACGCCGATCACCATCGGCACCAGATGGACGAGGAGTTCCAGGAGCAGCGCGGGAAGCAGCAGCAGGTACGGGAGGGAGACACGGCGCAGCCGCCCGGGGCGGTGCGTGGTGGGCGCCGCCCCGGGGTCCTGCCGCTGTTCGCTCCGGCCGCCGGCCTTGTCGAGGGCGGTGATGGTCATCGAGGTGTCCGCGCTCACTTCTTCGGCATCTGCTGCTCGGCCTTCTCGAGCTTGTCCCGCACCGAAGCGGTGGTCACCGGCCGGCCGGCGGCGGCGTCGGCGAAGAGCTCCTTGACCGCCGTGCCCACGACCGTCTCGAACTGCGATTCCTCGGGGACCTGCGGAAGGGCGGCGGCGCTGGTGGCGAGGGTCTCGCGGAGGACGGCCAGAGCGGGGGTGTCGAAGGCGGGATCCCGCTGGGCGCTCTTGACGGGCGGTATGGAGCCGTACGCCTTGTTGAGGATCTTCTGCTCCTCGTCGCCGGTCATGAAGTTCACGAATTTCATGGCGCCGTCGATGTTCTTGGTGTTCCTGAACACGGCGAGGTTGATGCCGGCGACCATCGAGTTGGTCGCCGTGCCCTGCCCGGGCGCGCCGGACCGGACGGGCGCGGGAGCGACGCCCCACTCGTCGTCGCTCATGCCCTGGGCCTTGAAGGTCGCGGAGGCCGTTTGCCACAGGACCATCGCGGTCTTGTCGTTGGCGAAGTCGCTGAGGGACTGGTTCTGCGCGTACTCGGCGTTGCCCTTGGCGACGATGCCGTGTGCCGCCATGAGGTCGACGTACTGCTTGACGGCCGCGACGGCGCCGTCGGAGGTGAAGTCGGCCTTGCCGTCGGGGGCGAAGAAGTCGGCGCCGTGCTGCTTGCCGAGGACGAAGACCTGGTGGATGTTGTTGGAGAGGTTGGCTCCCTCGACACCGATCGCCGACTTTCCGTCCTTGCTCAGCCGCTTCCCGGTGGCGATCAGTTCGTCCCAGGTGGCCGGCGGCTTCGCGACACCGGCGTCGGCGAACATCTTCTTGTTGTAGTAGAGGGCGTAGGCCATGGAGTACAGCGGTACGGCCGCCGGGTCCTGTCCCTGGGCACCGGTCGAGCCGAGCGCGGAGGCGACGAAGCGGTCCCTGCCGCCGATCCTGCCGAAGTTCGCGGCGTCCCAGGGCAGGAGCGCGCCGCTCGCCTGGAGGGAGGCGCTCCAGGTGTTGCCGATGTTGAGGACGTCGGGCCCCTGCCCGGAGGTGGTGGCGGTGAGGATCCGGTTGAGGAGATCGCTCCAGGGGATGACCTCCAGCTTCACCTCGATGCCGGTCGCCTTCTCGAACTTGTCGAGTTCCGGCTGGAGGACCTTCTTGTCGACCTCGAGGTTCGCGCCCTGGTTGGAGGCCCAGTAGGTGAGGGTCCGTGGCTGTTCATTGGACCCGGCACCGCCGCCGGTCGAGCCGCCGCCGCAGGCAGCCGCCGTGAGGACGAGCGAGAGGGTGACGGCGCCGATGGCCGCGGCTCTGATTCTGCGCATGACTCCAGAAGCCTTTCGTGGAGTGGCGGAGTGCCTTCGAGGGGAGGGTCCGGAAGGGCCGGAGTAGCGCCCGCGTTCGGTTCCCGAAGCCTCTCACGGCTTAATTTAGGATGTGAGTTAAACCTCAAGCGAAGGTCGCGTCAAGGGGTGCCGCAGCGGTATGTTGCGGGGGGACGACGTGACGAAGCGCGTGAGAAAAAGGGGGAAGGGTGACACAGCGCAGCGGCCGTACGGTGCGTGACCTGCGGCGGGAGAACCGCACCGCGGTATTGCAACGCCTGTACTTCGACGGACCCCTGAGCCGCTTCTCGCTCGGCCCGGTCACCGGGCTGAGCTCGGGCTCCGTGAGCAACGTGGTGGCCGAACTGGTCGCCGAGGGCCTGGTGGAGGAGGCCGGAAGCGTCGATTCCGCCGGCGGGCGCCCCCGGACCCTGCTGCGCGTCAGCCCGGAGAGCGGCTACATGATCGGCGTCGACGTCGGCGAGACCCGGGTGAGGATCGAACTCTTCGACCTGGCCCTCACCGAACTCGCCCGCGTGGAGAGACCGTTGGAGAACGAGGGGCCGCGGCGCGTCGACCGCTACGACGTCGGCGTCGTCGTCGGCCATCTGCGCGAGGGCATCGCCGAGGTCCTGGACCGGGCCGGGATCGCGGCCGAGCGGCTGCTCGGTGTCGGCGTCGGCGTCCCCGGCATCGTCGCGCGGACACCGGAGGACGGCGCGGTGGTCCACGGCCAGACCATCGGCTGGGACGGCGTACCCCTGGAACGGCTGCTGCGCGAGTCCGGACTGCTGCCCGACTCCGTGCCGTACTACATCGACAACGGCGCCAAGACGCTCGGCCAGGCGGAGATGTGGTTCGGCGCCGGGCGCGGCGCGCGCAACGCCGTGGTCGTGCTCTTCGGCTCGGGCGTCGGCGCCTGTGTCGTCTCCGACGACATGCGCCCCGGCCGGGCCGTGGAGTGGGGGCACCTGACCGTACGGGTACGGGGGCGGCGGTGCCGCTGCGGCGCCCAGGGCTGCCTGGAGGCGTACGCGGGGGCGGAAGCGCTCCTGGAACGCTGGGCGGAGGCGGGCGGCCGGCCGCCGGCGGGCGTCGACGAGGAGACCGCGCTGACCGCCATGCTCGCCGCCGCGTACCCGGACCGGGGCATGGACCCGGACGCGGCGGGGACCGGCCGGGAGCCGGACGCGACCGCCCTGGCCGTCCTGGAGGAGACGGCCGAGTACCTCGGCGCCGGCTTCTCCGACCTGATCAACCTCTTCCAGCCCGAGCGGATCCTCGTGGGAGGCTGGGCGGGACTCCAGCTCGGCGCGCGCTTCCTGGACTCCGTCCGGGCGCACGCCACCTCCTACGCCCTGTCCTACCCGGCAGCCCACGTGCGCATCGACCTCGGCACCCTGGGCCCGGACGCCGTCACGGTCGGGGCGGCCATCCTGCCCCTCACCGACTTCTTCGCGCGCGGAGGACGCCGGGCGGAGAGCGACCCGGAGGAACCTACCCCCGCGTGGCGGGCGACCCTGCGGGAGCGGGCGGCGCAGTAGCCCGCCGGAGCGCGAGCGAGCGGCGGATGCACGACAGTGGTGGCGTGGATGTGGACGCGGTCGCCTCGGATCTGTACGGGCTGGTGCCGGCGGAATTCACCGCCGCCAGGAACAGCCACGTCGCCCGGGCCCGCGCGGCCGGTGACGCGGAGGCGGCCCGGCGGATCGCCGGGCTGCGGAAGCCGACGCTCGCGGCCTGGGCCTCGACCCTTCTCGTACGGCACAGGCCCGAGGAGACCCAGCGGCTGCTCCAGCTCGGGCAGGCCCTGCGCGAGGCGCACCGCAACCTCGACGGGGCCCGGCTGAGGGAGCTCGGCCACCGGCAGCACGCCGTCCTGGCGGCGCTCGCCCGCCAGGCGCGCGACATCGCCGCCGAGGCCGGGCAGCCGGTGGGCGACGGCGTGGTGCGGGAGATCGAGGAGATCCTGCGCACGGTGCTCACCGACGAGCAGGTGGCGGGGCGGTGGGCCACCGGGGTCCTGGACAAGGCGCCGACGGCGAGCGTCGGCTTCACCGGACTGGAACCGGGGCCGGCCGTCGTACCCACCCCGCCGGAGAGCAGCGGGGCCACCGCCCGGAAGGGCGAACCCGAGGAGCGGGAGAGGAAGGGGGAGAAGAAGGGGGAGGAGAAGAGGAAGGAGGAGGAGAAGAGGAAGGAGGAGGAGAAGAGGAAGGAGGAGGAGAAGAGGAAGGAGGCGGTCGCGGCGGCTCGGCGCGAGGCGGAACGTCGCGACAGGGAGCTCCGGAAGGCCGAGGAGGCCCGGGACGGGGCCGGTCGGCGCCTGGCACAGGCGGAGGACCGCCTCGCCGATCTGGAGCGACGGCGCCGGGAGACGGAGCGGGTACGGGACCGGGCCCGCGAGGACGCCGAAGCGGCCGCACGACGTGCACGGGAGGCCGGCCGGGCGGCGAAGGCCGCGCGGGAGGCGCTGGAGCGTCTGGCCGGCTCCGGCTGAGAGCGGCGGCCGGCCGGTGGCCGGGCGAGTGTCAGTGGTGGATGCGATGCTGCCGGGTATGGACGAGCTGATGAGAGGCCGTGTGTACGGCGCCGACCACGACGACCCCGACCCGGGGCCCAGGCCGGGGCACGACTACCGGGAGCTGGTGGCCGGTCCGTTGGACGGACTGCTCCTCGACGTCACCGGCTGGACGGAGGAGCAGCTCCGGGAGGGAGCCGCCCTGGCCACCGAGATAGGCACGTACGGGCCCGGCGGCCGCGCCCGGTACGGTCCGCGCGACGGCGACCCGCTGCGCTGGGACTGGGAAGGCGACATCCGCTGAGCGCACGGGAGCGACCCGGCGAGAACACCTCTCCCGTCCGGGATGAATCGTTTTAGGAAGTCGGGGCTGCTCAGGGAGCGCTGTTCAGCTCGGTGTCCGGAGCAGCGCCCGGCCCGCCGAGAAACACCCGTTGATACGATCCAATCCACAGTCGGGCGGCGGTGGCACGCGAGGGGACGGGACGCTCCAGGTGAGGCGGACGGCAGGCGGCGGCGGGCAGGGTGCCGGGATCAAGGACGTGGCCCGGGAGGCGGGTGTCTCGGTCGGCACGGTCTCCAATGTGATCAACCGGCCCGACCGCGTCTCGGAGCGCACACGCCGTCATGTGCAGGACGTGATCGCGCGTCTCGGCTATGTGCGCAGCGAGTCGGCACGCCAGCTGAGGGCCGGACGCAGCCGCATCCTCGCCCTTCTCGTGCTCGACATGGGCAACCCGTTCTTCGTCGACCTGGCCCGTGGGGCCGAGCGTTCGGCCCGCGCGGCCGGGCTCAGCGTCATGGTCTGCAACAGCGACCAGAGCCCCGAGGCCGAGGCCGAGTACCTCTCCCTCTTCGCCGAACAGCGCGTGCACGGCGTCCTGGTCACGCCCGCCGACCCCAGCGGCGACAACCTCCAGGAGTTCCGGCGGCACGGCATTCCGTTCGTACTGGTGGACCGGGTGGCCGGTGGCCCCTCCGAGTGCTCCGTCTCCGTGGACGACGTGGCGGGCGGCGCACTGGCCGTCCGTCATCTGGTGTCCCTCGGCCACTCCTCGATCGCCTACGTCAGCGGTCCGCCCCATCTCCTCCAGGTCCGGGACCGGCGTACCGGAGCGCTGAACGCCCTGGCCGAGGCCGGGCTGCCGCCGCACGCCCTGCACGAGATCGTCGCCGACCGGCTCGACGTGAACGCCGGCCGCGACGCGGGCGCGCGGCTCCTGGGGACGGCGAAGCGCCCCACCGCCGTCTTCTGCGCGAACGACCTGCTCGCGCTCGGCGTGCTGCAGTCGATGTACGCGGCGGGGGTCAGGGTTCCGGAGGACATCGCCATCGTCGGGTACGACGACATCGAGTTCGCCGCCGCGGCGGCCGTTCCGCTGACATCGGTCCGACAGCCCGCGGCCACCCTCGGCACCATGGCCACCGAACTGCTCCTGGAGGAGGCCGGCGACACCGATGCCGTGCACCGGCATCGACAAGTCGTGCTCCAGCCCGAGCTGGTGGTCCGCGGATCCACCCTTCACCCGCGCTGACCGTGGCCGGGGACCGGCCGGAAGCGGAGTTCCGGCCGGCCCCCGGGGGCGTTTCACGGACAGGTGTCCGTCACAGCGCCGGGTGGGCGTTCTTCAGCAGCTCCTGGAACTGGGCCGAGAACCACTGGCCCGCGAGGGGCGCGTCCGGCAGCGAGCCCGACATGCTGTTGCCGTTCCGCGGGTTGCCCGTGTACGTCGGGTCGCACATGCGGTCGAAGCCCTTGCCCTCGTTGTTCGGGATCTCCTTGCTGGCGCCGTCCGACTCGCCCGGCGGCTTCATCCAGACGTACGCGTCGATGCCCGCGGCCGGAGCCGCCTTGGGACGTTCGCCGAGCCCCGCGCCCGCCTGGTTGCACCAGTTGCCGAGGTGGATGCGCCGGTCGTAACGGCCGCCGTTGACGTACGTGTCGACCGACGTCCGCGCGCCGGGCGCGCTGGGCCGGGCGGTGCCGCCCCAGCCGTTGCGGGAGGTGTCGATCAGCATGCCGAGACCGGAGTCGAAGCCGAGGGACACCAGCTTGGCGCGCATCGCCTGGGCGTACGACAGCTCGTCGACGTACCGGTTCCAGTCGACCCACTTCGACTGGCGCACGGAGACGCCGTTCACGCTGTCGTCGATGGCGAAGTGGTCCTCCTTCAGCGCGCTGTAGTTGGCGGTGTTGACGATGAAGCCGTGCACATTTGAGACCGTGGAGCCCTCGGCGGTCGCGGCCTGCTTGAACAGCTCGGCGGAGGGGCTGAAGTTGTCGTCCCAGCCGAGCCAGCCGTGGTGGCCCGCGTCCACGTAGTTGTAGACGTTGGCGATCGAACCCAGCTTGCTCAGCGCGTAACCGACGCCCTTGATGTAGTTGCCGTTGGCCTTCATCACATCGCAGTTGGCGGTGGCCGTGGGCCGTCCGGAGACGTTGGTGACCAGGTTCGGCAGCGAGTCGATCTCGACCGTGGTGACGATCCGCAGGCCCGCGTACTTCGGGTCGGCGAGAATGGCCGCGATCGGATCGATGTACTGGGTCTTGTACCGGTCGATCTCGGTCGGACCGAGCTCGCCGTTGGAGGCGAGGGCGGAGCAGTCGCGTCCCGGCAGGTTGTAGATCACCAGCTGGACGACGAGTTCACCGGAGCCCTTCTGCGTCAGGGCCTCGTCCAGGTGGTCGCGCAGCCCCATGCCGCCGTTCACACCCCCGATGGCGGCGATGCGGTCGAGCCAGACGCCGGTGGGCTGGTTGGAGATCCTGGTGCCGCCGGGCTCGGCGGCGGCCTTCGCGGACCACTCCGGGTTCACGTACACCTTGGCGCCGGCGTACGGGTTGTCGGCCTTGCCACCGGTCGGCGGCGGGGTCGTGGGCGGCGTGGTCGGTGGTGTCGTCGGCGGCTGGGTCGCCCCGTTGCACGCGACTCCGTTGAGCTTGAAGGTCGCGGGCACCGCGTTCGTACCACTGTACGAACCGTTGAAGCCGAAGGAGGTCGAACCGCCCGTCGTCAGGCTTCCGTTGTACGAGAGGTTCTTGGCGGTCACGGCGGCGCCGGACTGGGTGATCGTGGCGTTCCAGCCCTGGGTGACCTTCTGGTCGCCGGCGTAGGACCACTCCAGCGTCCAGGCGCTGAGCGGGTCACCGGTGTTGGTGACCACGACATTGGCTCCGAAGCCGGTGCTCCACTGGTTGGTGATCTGGTACTCGACCTTGCAGCCGGCGGCGGCGGCTCCGGCGGTGGACGTCATGACGGTGGCCGTGGCGCCCGTCGCGGTGATCAGGCCGAGGGCCGCCAGAAGGGCGGTACGGCTCGTTGTGCGGCTCATGTCGGGGATGCCTCTCAGTTCAGGGCGCGCAGATGGTCGCGCAGCCCGATGCCGAATGCGGTGGGTGTGCCGTCGTACGAGGTGATCAGGGCCGGACCCGAGGAACAGTTCCAGGTGTTCCACGTCCAGCCGAGATACGAGAGGGAGCGGTCGTCGAACCACTTCATGACGCGGTCGATGAAGGCGTGACCGCAGGTGTTCTCGCCGATCTCGCCCGCGACCAGCGGGACCCTGGCGGCGACGGGAGCGAGGGTGCTGTCCCAGCACGCCTCGTTGGAGCAGGTGTTGAAGTTGTACACGTGCCAGGCCGCGGCGAGATTGCCGGCGGGATCGGTGGGGGCGTTCGCGAGCCACTGGCTGAGGTCGTTGGAGTACGCGATGCCGGGGACGAGGACGAGATTGCGGGCCCCGGTCGCGCGGACCGCGTCCAGCAGGTCCTGCATGCCGGCGACCTCGTAGCCGATGCCGGGGCAGGTGCCGCCGTCGCGCCAGCACGTCCACGCCTGCGCCGCGGTGGAGGTCGCCCGGTCCGGATAGGGCTCGTTGAAGAGGTCGAAGACCACCCGGCGGTCGTTCTTGAAGGTGTCGGCGACCGACGTCCAGAAGGCCGGTGTGTACTGGGCGTTCGGCATCGGCTTCTGGCAGGAGGCGTGGACGTCCGAGCAGCCCGCCGAGTTGCCGGTGTACTGGCCGTACGTCCAGTGGAGTTCGACGATCGGCGTCATGCCGTGGGCGAGGACGCGGCCCACCAGGTCCTTGACGGCGTTGACGTAGTGCGTGCCCCGGTACTCGGGCTTGATGTTGGACAGGCCCAGCCAGCACTCCTCGTTGAGCGGGATGCGGACCGTGTTGGCCTTCCAGTCCGCGATGGCACGGACCGAGGCGTCGTCGACCGGACCGTCGAAGATGCCGTGGCCCTGTACACACATGAACTCACCGCCGGAGCGGTTGACGCCGAGGAGCCGGCGGGTGGCGCCGTTCTGGTCGACGAGCCGGTTTCCGGCCACGCTCAGCTCGGGCGCGCCGCCGACCGGGTCCGGCGGATCGGTCGGGCCGGTGGGCGTCGGTGTCGGTGTGGGGGTCGGGGTAGGAGTGGGTGTCGGGGTCGGGCCGGGGCCCGGGCCGACGTCGCAGGCGGTGCCGTTGAGCGTGAAGGCCGTGGGCGCGGTGTTCGTGCCCGACCAGGACGCGATGAAGCCGGCCGTGACGCTCGCGCCCGTGGCGAGCGAACCGTTCCAGTTCTCGTTGACGGCCGTGACCTTCGTCCCGGCCTGGGACCACTTCCCGCCCCAGCCCTGACTGACGCGCTGACCGGCCGGGAAGTCGAAGCCGAGACTCCAGCCGTTCAGGGCGGTGCTGTTGTTGGTGACGGTGACGGATCCCTGGAAGCCGCCGGCCCACTGGCCGACGACCGAGTACGCCACCGTGCACACGGGTGCGGCCGCTGCTCCGGAGGCCGTACCGACCACGGCGAAAGCGGTGCCCGCCATGGTGAGCGCCGCTCCGGCGAGCAGCGCGGACAGACGTGGGGGATGTCGCATGAGCGACTCCTTGCAGCGAGGGCGCGTACCTGACGACGCGCCGACTGACGGAATCGCTCCCACTGGTGGGCCCAGACCGTAGCGGCAACCGGCGCCAAGCAACAGAGGAGTTGACGAAGTTCCTGGTCGAATGTGTTCGACTCTTCGCGCACCTTGACGCCCTTGCGTCCCGTCTGCACAGTGGGAGCGCTCCCACTGGTTCAGAGATTGTGCCCTTCTCTCCGCACGCCCCCACCTTCCCGAGCCGCGAGGAGAACCACCCTCATGCCACCACGCCCGCCGCGCAGACGACGCGGCCTGCTGACCGCGCTGGCCGCAGCCCTGTCCTTACCCCTCGGAATGACCGCCGTCGGCACGACCGCCCACGCCGCGGCGGTGCAGTGCAGCGTGGACTACAAGACCAACGACTGGGGGTCCGGCTTCACCGCCGAGCTGACCCTCACCAACCGCGCCTCCACCCCGCTCGACGGCTGGACGCTGACGTACGACCAGACCGGCGACCAGAAGCTGACCAACGGCTGGAACGGCACCTGGTCCCAGTCCGGCAAGACCGTCACGGTGGCCAACGCCACCTGGAACAGGACCGTCGCCGCCGGAGCGGCCGTCACCACCGGCGCCCAGTTCAGCTACACCGGGACCAACGCCGCGCCCACCGCCTTCGCCGTCAACGGCACGCCCTGCGCCGGGGCCCACCAGCCACCGGTCGCCGTGCTCACCAGTCCGGCCGCCGGAGCGGTCTTCACCCAGGGCGACCCCGTCCCGCTGGCCGCCACCGCGGCCGCCGCCGACGGCGCGAGCGTCGGCAAGGTGGAGTTCTACAGCGACACCACCCTGCTCGGTACGGACACCACCGCGCCGTTCACCTTCAGCGCGACCGGCCTCGCGGCCGGCGCCCACTCGCTCTACGCCAAGGCGTACGACAGCATGGGCGCCTCCGCCGAGTCGGCCCCGGTGGGCATCACCGTCGCCGCCGGCCCGGCCCTCGTCGCCACGCCCGCCCAGCTCGGGGTACGCCAGGGAACCACCGGCACCTTCGACCTGAAGCTCTCCACCCAGCCGGCGGGCAATGTCACCGTTGCCGTCACGCGCACCTCGGGCAACAGCAACCTCACCGTCAGCGGGGGCGCGAGCCTCACCTTCACCCGGGCGAACTGGAACACCGCCCAGAAGGTGACCGTCGCCGCGGCGGCCACGGGCACCGGCTCGGCCGTCTTCACCGCGACCGCCCCCGGCCACACCAAGGCCGAGGTCACCGTCGCCCAACTGGCCGCCGACTCCACCTACGACGCCCGCTTCCTCGACCTCCACGGGAAGATCACGAACCCGGCCAACGGCTACTTCTCGCCGGAGGGCATCCCGTACCACTCGGTCGAGACCCTGATCGTCGAGGCCCCGGACCACGGCCACCAGACGACCTCGGAGGCGTACAGCTATCTGATCTGGCTCCAGGCGATGTACGGCAAGATCACCGGCGACTGGACCAAGTTCAACGGCGCCTGGGAGATCATGGAGAAGTACATGATCCCCACCCACGCCGACCAGCCCACGACCGGTGCCTACAACGCCTCCAAGCCCGCCACCTACGCGCCCGAGCACGACCTGCCGTCGCAGTACCCGGCGCGGCTGGACTCCGGCGTCACGGCCGGCTCCGACCCGATCGCCGGCGAGCTGAAGAGCGCCTACGGCACGGACGACATCTACGGCATGCACTGGCTCCAGGACGTCGACAACGTCTACGGCTTCGGCAACGAGCCCGGGAAGTGCTCCGCCGGACCGACGGCGACCGGACCCTCGTACATCAACACCTTCCAGCGCGGACCGCAGGAGTCCGTCTGGGAGACCGTCACCCACCCCACCTGCGACAACTTCGGCTACGGCGGAAAGAACGGCTACCTCGACCTCTTCACCGGGGACGCCTCCTACGCCAAGCAGTGGAAGTTCACCAACGCCCCCGACGCCGACGCCCGCGCCGTTCAGGCCGCCTACTGGGCCGACATCTGGGCCAAGGAGCAGGGCAAGGGCGCCCAGGTCACGGCCACCGTCTCCAAGGCGGCCAAGATGGGCGACTACCTGCGCTACGCCATGTTCGACAAGTACTTCAAGAAGTCCGGCAACTGCGTCGGGCCGGCCGCCTGTCCCGCGGGCACCGGCAAGGACAGCGCGCACTACCTGATGTCCTGGTACTACGCCTGGGGCGGCGCCACCGACACCAGCGCCGGCTGGTCCTGGCGGATCGGCTCCAGCCATGCCCACGGCGGCTACCAGAACCCGCTCGCCGCCTACGCCCTGAGCGAGTACGCCCCGCTCAAGCCCAAGTCGGCCACCGGTGCGGCGGACTGGGCGACCAGTCTCGACCGTCAGCTGGAGTTCTACCGCTGGCTCCAGTCCTCCGAGGGCGCCATCGCGGGCGGTGCCACCAACAGCTGGCAGGGCCGCTACGCCACCCCGCCGGCCGGGACCCCCACCTTCCACGGCCTGTTCTACGACGAGAAGCCGGTCTATCACGACCCGGCGTCCAATCAGTGGTTCGGCTTCCAGGCCTGGTCGATGGAACGGGTGGCGGAGTACTACCGGCAGACCGGTGACACGGCCGCCGAGACCGTCCTCGACAAGTGGGTCGCCTGGGCCCTGTCGAAGACCACGATCAACCCCGACGGCACGTACCGGATCCCCTCCACGCTCCGGTGGTCCGGCGCCCCCGACACCTGGAACGCCGCGAACCCCGGCGCCAACGCTGGCCTGCACGTCACCGTCACCGACTACACCGACGACGTCGGCGTGGCCGCCGCCTACGCCAAGACCCTGACCTACTACGCCGCCAAGTCCGGCCACGCGGAGGCGAAGCGGGTCGCCAAGGCGCTGCTCGACGGCATGTGGGCTCACCACCAGGACCCGTTGGGCATCGCCGTCCCGGAGACCCGCGCCGACTACAACCGCTTCGACGACCCCGTGTACGTGCCGAGCGGCTGGACCGGCACCATGCCGAACGGCGACACGGTGAACTCCTCGTCCACCTTCTCCTCGATCCGCTCCTTCTACCAGGACGACCCGGCCTGGCCGAAGATCGAGGCCTATCTGGCGGGCGGCGCCGCGCCCGTCTTCACGTACCACCGGTTCTGGGCCCAGGCGGACATCGCCCTGGCCATGGGCTCGTACGCGGAGCTGCTCGAGTAGCAGCCGCCCCGCCAGGAGCCGGCTCCGCGTACGACAGGGCCGGACGGACCCGCTTCCAACGGGTCCGTCCGGCCCTTGCGCGTGGGAGTTCCTCCGCCTTACGGTCCTGTTCGAGGAAGCGAGTGCAGTTCGATATATCGAACAACTCGCTCTTCTTGAATCCATTCAGTAGGGCGGTTGTCCCTCTCGGACGGAAGGCGCCATGCGACGCGTCTGTTTTCTGCTCAAGGTCCGCGCCGATCGGCTGGACGAGTACCGCGCACACCACCGGGCCGTCTGGCCCGAGATGCTCGACGCCCTGACCGCCGCCGGCTGGCACAACTACTCCCTCTTCCTGCGGGAGGACGGACTCCTGGTCGGCTATCTGGAGACCGAGGACTTCGAGGCCGCCCGCGCTGCCATGGCGGCCACCGAGGTCAACGCGCGCTGGCAGGCGCGGATGGCACCGTTCTTCGAGGCGCTCGACGGCGCCCCCGACGCCTCCATGGTGCCGCTGTCCGAGGTCTTCCACCTCGACTGAGCCTCTTCCGCGAGCAGCGCTTCGACGGATCCTGTCCGAACCGTTGACGTGTGGCCCGACCGTCCTTACGTTGTGCCAGCAAGCGCTTTCTTGGAACGTTTCAATCGCAGGAGGAGGAACGGTGCGTACTCAAGGGACGGTCGACCGGCGGGGAATGCTCAAGGTCGCGGGTGGCTCACTGGCCGCTCTCGGCCTGACCGCCGCGGGATGTGGCAGCGGTGGCGGTTCCGGCGACGGGACCGTCACCATCCGGTACGCCTGGTGGGGTTCGGACGACCGTGCCAAGCGGATCAACCAGTCGATCGCGCTCTTCGAGAAGAAGTACCCGAAGATCAAGGTCAAGACGGACTTCCAGCCCTACCTCGACTTCTGGAAGAAGTTCAACACCCAGGCGTCGGGCGGCAATCCGCCGGACGTCTTCCAGAACGCGGTCGGTTTCCTGCGGAAGTACGACGAGAAGAACGTCCTGCTCGACCTGAGCGAGCAGGTGAAGGCCGGGAACCTGCGCCTGGACGGTTTCCGGGCCGGCCTGGAGAAGTTCGGCGAGATCGACGGCAGGCTGCTCGGCGTACCCGTCGGCAGCAACTCCATGGCGCTCGTCATCGACCAGGCCGTCTTCGAGAAGGCCCGCGTCACCCCGCGCCCCGGCTGGACCTGGGACGAGTTCCACGCCGCCCTCGCCACGATCCGGGACACCCAGGGCCGGGCCGGCGACAGCGGCATGTACGGCGTGATGTACCTCTACGACCTCTACCTGCGCCAGCACGGAAAGGCGTTCTTCACCGACAAGGGACTCGGCTTCACCCAGGCCGACCTCACCGACTGGTGGACCAAGGGGTACGCCGGGGTGAGGTCGGGCCTCTACTCCGACCCGAAGCGGGTGGCGCAGGTCAAGCCGAAGTCCGCCGTCGCAGCCGAACTCGCCGCCTCCGAGTTCACCTGGGACAACTTCACCATTCGCTACACCTCGGAGGGCAAGAGCCGGTACGGACTCGCGCCCATCCCGACGACCGACGGCAAGAAGACCGGGCAGTACCTCGGCTCGCTGATGCTCAGCGGCTCCAAGCGCACCAAGCACCCCAAGGAAGTCGCCCAGTTCATCGACTTCATGGTCCACGACCCCGAGGTCGCAAGGGTCATGGGCTTCGACCGGGGCGTCCCGGCCACCACGGCGCAGTACGAGGCGTTCAAGCCGTCGGACCCGGTCGCCCAGCAGATCGCGGCGTACGAGAAGCAGCTCGTCGACACCCGCGTCCTGGAGACGATCACCCCGCACCCGTCCGGCGCCGATGTCTGCGAGGCGGCCTTCCTGCGCCTCGCGGAGGAGATGGCCCTCGGCAAGCGGTCGGTGGGAGACGCGGTGAAGCAGTACTTCACCGAGTGCGCGACGGCGCTCGGCTCCTGATGGGCCCCGCCGTGACACACGTACCCTCGGCGTCGCCGGAGGTGGAGCCCGCGAAGCCGCGCTCCACCTCCGGAGCCGGCACGAGCCCCGCCCCGCCGGGCGCGGGCCGCCGGGCGCGACGCGAGAACCTCGCCGGATACCTCTTCATGTCCCCGTGGATCGCCGGCTTCCTGCTGCTGACCGCGGGACCGATGGTCGCCTCGCTCTACTTCGCCTTCACCGACTACAACCTCTTCGACGCCCCGCGGTGGATCGGTCTGCGGAACTTCACCGACATGTTCGCCGACCCCCGCTGGCGGACCTCGGTGGAGGTGACGAGCTGGTACGTGATCGTCGGTACGCCGCTGAAGCTGGCCGCCGCGCTCGGCGTGGCCCTGCTCCTCAACCAGAAGCGACGGGGCCAGGGCTTCTACCGGGCGGCGTTCTACGCGCCCTCGCTCATCGGCGCCAGCGTCTCCGTCGCCATCGTCTGGCGCGCCCTCTTCTCGGACGATGCCGTCGTCGACCGGACGCAGCAGCTGTTCGGCCTGGAGGCGGGCGGCTGGATCGGCGATCCGGACCGCATCGTCTACAGCCTGGTGGCGCTCACCGTCTGGCAGTTCGGCGCACCGATGGTCATCTTTCTGGCGGGCCTCAAGCAGGTGCCGCGCGAGCTGTACGAGGCGGCGGAGATGGACGGCGCCGGCGCGTGGCGGCGGTTCTGGCACATCACCCTGCCGATGATCTCGCCGGTGCTCTTCTTCAACGTGCTCCTGGAGACCATCCACTCCTTCCAGATCTTCGGCTCCGCCTACATCCTCGGCGGCCAGGGCAACGCCTGCGGACCGGCCGACGCGACGCTCGTCTACACCTGTTACCTCTACATCCAGGGCTTCGAGAACAGCCGGATGGGCTTCGCCTCGGCGATGGCCTGGATGCTGCTGCTCGCCGTCGGTCTGGTGACGGCGGTGCTGTTCTGGTCCCAGCGGCGCTGGGTGCACTACGAGGAGGCCTCCCGATGACGATGACAGGCGTGTCGCGGAGTACGGGCTCGGTCGCCTGGCACGTGGGGGCGCTCGCCGTCCTCGCGGTCGTGCTCTATCCGGTGGTGTGGGTGATCGGCGGCTCGTTCAAGCCGAACGACGAGATCGTCGGCAGTCTGGAGCTGTTCCCCACCGATCCGATCGTGGAGAACTACAGCCGGCTCGCCGACGGCATCGCCGACATCCCGATCTCGACCTTCTTCACCAACTCCCTGCTGCTGGCCGTCGGTTCGGTGGTCGGCGTGCTCTTCTCCTGCTCGCTGGCGGCCTATGCCTTCGCCCGGATCGGTTTCGCCGGGCGCGGGGTGCTGTTCGCCGTGATGATCGGCACGCTGCTGCTGCCGTACCACGTGCTGCTGATCCCGCAGTACGTGCTGTTCCAGAAGCTGGAACTCATCAACACCTACACGCCGTTGCTGCTCGGCAAGTATCTGGCGACGGACGCCTTCTTCGTCTTCCTGATGATGCAGTTCATGCGGAACCTGCCGAAGGAGCTGGACGAGGCCGCGCGGCTGGACGGCTGCGGGCACCTGCGGATCTACTGGTCGATCGTGCTGCCGCTGTGCCGGCCCGCGCTGATCACCAGCGCGATCTTCACCTTCATCAACGCGTGGAACGACTTCATGGGGCCGCTGATCTATCTCAACGAGCCCGAGAAGTACACCGTCTCGCTCGGTCTGAAGATGTTCGTCGACCAGGACGGTGTGGCCAACTACGGCGGCATGATCGCGATGTCGCTGGTGGCGCTGCTGCCGGTGCTGCTCTTCTTCCTGGCCTTCCAGCGGTATCTGATCGACGGCATGGCCACCTCGGGACTGAAGGGCTGAGGGGATGCTCAAGCCGCAGGCGCTGGCCCGGTTCGGCGTCTTCGCCGAGTGCCTTCTCGTGGGGGTGTGGATCGCGGTCGCGTCCCTGCCGCTGGTCACCCTGCCGGCGGCGCTGGCCGCCGGGGCGGCGCATCTGCGCCACTGGACCGGGGGAGAGGAGAGCGGGTGGCGGCGGTTCGTCGCCGACCTGCGGTCCGCGGTCCGGCGCGGCTGGCTCGTGGGTCTCGCGGGGTGGGCCGCCCTCGGCCTGGTGTGGCTGGATCTCGCGATCGTACGGGCGGGACTTCCGGGCGGCCGCGTCGTGGGCGCGATCGGGGTGTTGGCGGCGATCGGTCTGGTCGTCACGGTCCTGCGGGCCTGTGCGGCCTGGCGGCCGGGAGCGTCATGGCGGACGCTGCTGCCCGCCGCTGCCCGCCGTACCGTCCGCGACCCGGCAGGTTCCCTTCTGGTCGTCTGCGGCTTCGCCGTGATCGCGGCCTCCGCCTGGTTCGCGGCCCCTCTGGCGGCCCCGGCGCTCGGCATGCTCGTCGCCTCGACCCTGGCGATCGAACACCGCACCACGGCCGTCGAAGGCGAGGCCGTCCCAGACGGAGTCGAGGCGTGCCATCAGGACGTCGAGGTCGGCGGGCGTGCGGCCGGAGGCGACCTCGTCGGCG
>NZ_JBEXOT010000064.1:0-30970 GCF_040611675.1 Streptomyces sp. NPDC006551 | reverse complement strand
GATCGCGCGTGTTGGGTCGGGGGCGGGTGGGGGGGCGGGCGGGGCGTTCAGCCACCCGGCTGTGGGGGGGGGGGGGCGGGCCGGGGGGGGGGGGGGGGCCCCCCCCCCCCCCCCCCACCTCTCTCTTTCTCTGGAGTCACCCCGTCATGCAGAACGCACCTGTTTCTTCGTTGGTCGGGGAAGAGTACGAGGTCGAGGTCGGCCCCGTGGCACACGGCGGCCACTGCATCGCGCGGACGGAGGGCGGCCGCGTCCTCTTCGTCCGGCACGCGCTGCCGGGTGAGCGGGTCGTCGCCCGGGTCACCGAGGGCGAGGAGACCTCCCGCTTCCTGCGCGCCGACGCGATCACGATCCTGGACGCGTCGAAGGACCGGGTCGAGGCACCCTGCCCCTTCGCCGGTCCCGGCAAGTGCGGCGGCTGCGACTGGCAGCACGCCAAGCCGGGCGCCCAGCGCCGGCTGAAGGGCGAGGTCATCGCCGAGCAGCTGAAGCGGCTGGCCGGGCTCACCCCCGAGGAGGCCGGCTGGGACGGCACGGTCATGCCGGCCGAGGGCGACAAGCTTCCGGCGGGCGAGGTCCCGCAGTGGCGCACCCGAGTCCAGTACGCCGTCGACGCCGAGGGCCACGCGGGTCTGCGCCGCCACCGCTCGCACGAGGTCGAGGTGATCGACCACTGCATGATCGCGGCGGAGGGCGTCTCGGAGCTGGGCATCGAGAAGCGCACCTGGGAGGGCATGGCCTCGATCGAGGCGATCGCCGCCTCGGGTTCGGGCGACCGTCAGGTGGTCCTGACCCCGAAGCCCGGCGCCCGCCTTCCTCTGGTCGAACTGGACAAGCCGGTCTCGGTCCTCCGGGTCGACGAGAAGGACGGCGGGGTGCACCGGGTCCACGGCCGCCCCTTCGTGCGCGAGCGCGCCGACGACCGCACGTACCGCGTCGGCAACGGCGGCTTCTGGCAGGTCCACCCGAAGGCCGCGCAGACGCTGGTCCTCGCGGTCATGCAGGGCCTGATGCCCCGTAAGGGCGACACCGCCCTCGACCTCTACTGCGGCGTCGGCCTCTTCGCGGGCGCGATCGCCGACCGCGTCGGCGACCAGGGCGCGGTCCTCGGCATCGAGTCCGGCAAGCGCGCCGTCGAGGACGCCCGCCGCAACCTCCAGGACTACGACCGCGTCCGCATCGAACAGGGCAAGGTCGAAAGCGTCCTCCCGCGCACCCGGATCACCGAGGTCGACCTGATCGTCCTCGACCCGCCCCGCGCGGGCGCCGGCAAGCAGACGGTCAAGCACCTCTCGGGCCTGGGCGCGCGCCGCATCGCTTACGTGGCCTGCGACCCGGCGGCCCTGGCACGGGACATCGCGTACTTCCGCGAGGGCGGCTACCGGGTGCGGACGCTGCGGGCGTTCGACCTGTTCCCGATGACCCATCATGTCGAGTGCGTCGCGATCCTTGAGCCGGTGAAGAAGGACGCCTGACCTGGCGTTTCTCCGAGTGCGCGTTATGGGCGTCAAGCGTGCGTCAGGTGCGATATCTTGACGCATGTTCGACGCACGTGACGCACGCTTGACGCACGAACGGCGCAGGTTCTGACGGTCCGTCATGTGTGATGGTGGTCGCCGGGCGGAGCCCTCGGCTGTGTGGCGGAAAATATCTTGAAGTGGCTGGGGCACTGGCTGCCGAGCTGTTGGCTGCCCCTGCCCCATCCGCCTCTCGGTAGTGACGTTCCGTGACACTAGGCCCTCTTTTACGGATCACTGGTAGAGAGATCTCAGGACCTGCTGGTGGCGACGGAACTGTTGCCTGCGACGACGCGCCTGTGAGCTATGACCTTGCTGTGTGGGACGCGACCGTCCATGCATCCCGGATAGTAGCGGTGCCCACCGACAAGCCCCTCTTCCTCGTCCTCGGCCTGCTCGCCATGACCCTGTGAGCCGCATTCGGGGGTCAGGTGCACCCACTGCGCGTCAGTCAACGGCACGACCCGACCAACGATCGCATGGTCGGGACGGCACGACCGCAGGAATCAGTACATCTCAGAAGGCCGGTCAAGGACGAGTATCGGGGCCGGCCTCAGGTCGAACTCGCAGATCTCCATCCCGGCGAACGAGGCATGATCCCGGTCCAATGGGAGCCACACGCGAGGTTCCTCGTCGTCGAGAATGATCCAGGCACTGTCGCACACGGGCCTCGCCGGCCGCCCTCTGAGCGGCGGCCTGCGGCGAGGTCCCATTGAGGTTGACCTTGATCATTCCCGAGGTCACGCCGTGCTTGTCCAGGGAGACCGTGGGCGAGGCCTTCGTCAGGTTCACGGTGGCCGGCTTCGTCATGCGGCCCCTCTCGGGGAAGGTCCGGGGGAGCCGGGGTGGGCGACGACCATACGGATGGGGCGTGAGGCACCGCAGAGAAAGCGCTGGGAGCGGTGCTGCTCTTCGCCGCGACCGGGCACTACCCGTACGAGGGGCCGACGTGGCAGGCCGTCGCCCTGAAGATCGAGGACTTGGCGACCCCGCCCGATCTGACGGACGCCCCACCGGAGCTCGTGCCGCTGATCACGGAAATGCTGGCGCTGGATCCGGACGCCCGCCCGGCACTGCCCGAGGTCACCGAGCGGCTGGTGCGCGTCATCCGTGAACAGGGTCTGACCGCCCTCCAGGCCAAGCGCCGCCTCAGCGTGGCGACCAGCCGGTCGACGAACACCAGCCGATGCCGGATACGCCCGCCCTTGCCGCACGGTTCCTCGCTGATGCGCGAGGGCACCCTCGTCCACCATGATCGTCACGGATCGGATCATCCCACCCGTCGGCGATCACCCCTCGACCGCAATCACGCACCAGCTCGTTAGTCGCTCGCGTCCAAGTATGTTGATCGACATGACGTGCCCGCCAGCGGCCCCTGACGCACCGGCGCCCCGGCGAAATTCTCGCCAGGGCGCCGATCCTATTCATTGCGTGGCGAGCCGTCCGTCAGTCCCACCAAAACGTCCATACGGAACGCCGGACCTGATCGCCGGCGATCGCCGCGTCACCGAGATCGGGGCAGTACACGTACTGCTCCACGGCGGCCCGGGCAATCTCCAGGAGGTTCAGGGGCGGGTGGCTGACGACCAGTTCCAGTGTCGACGAGTCCGCGAAGTAGAACTCCGCTCCGTACCGCTCATGCCAATGACGGAGCACCGCGACATGATCGGCGGGGAGCAGCTGCCGGTTCTGATGGCCCGACCAGTTGGGCGTCCGCACGAGGCCGGGGAAGAGCGCCGGGAGCTCGTAGCCGGCCTTCGCCTCGACGAAGTTCAGCCACACCGGGTCCCCCTCGAGCCCGGTCCGAGCTGTGGACTCCGGTCCGGGCTCGGGACAGGCAGCGAGTTCCGCCGCGACGGCTTCCGGGTCGAAGAGCAGTTCGCACTCCTCGATCTCCTTGCGGTCGGCGTCGTCCTGCGGGGGAACGTAGAGGTCGGTCATCTCCCGCAGCCGCGAGGCCTGCAGTTCGGCCATCACCTCGGACGGCTCGGCCCGCAGGGCGGAGTCCAGGAGGTCCCTGCTCCCCCCCGACCACCGCTCTTCACCCCGGTCGTGCTCGACCAGGGCGCGCGGAGCGAGGGTGGTGACGAAGGGAACCAGTCCTGTCCGGTCGTGCCGGGCCCGCCACCACGCCCACGCCGCCCGGACGGCCCGGCGCTCCACGCGGAAACCGTGCACGGCGATGCCGGACGCGGAGACCGCGGACTTCACTGCCACCGGACCGGGCACGAGACCACCGGTCTCGCTCTCGGCGGCCAGCATCCCGGCTGCGCTTGCGCGCGCTTCCATCGTGCTCCTCTTTCCTAGCGGAGGTTGATCTCTTCGATGCCGTCTTCGTGGACGTAGTAGATGGTGCTCAGTTTGACGTTCCGGCCGGGGCGCTCAGTCCACTTCTTGATTATTTCCCTTCCCTCGTCCTCACTGAAGTTCTGCAGCTTGACGTAGAGCCGGTCCGCACCCTTCTTGTTCGCGTCGGAGAGCTGGTCGTTGATGCTGCCCACCCTCTTGGCCGGAAGGATCTTGAACTCCGAACGGACGCCGTCGACCCAGGCGTCGAACCTCTTGTCGCCCTCGGCGCCCGGAGCCCGGATGTTCTCCCCGCGGGACACCACGGTGTGCCCGTCGCGCGCCAGCTGGAGCGCCAGATCGAACTCCTCCTCATTGAAGGCGGCCTCGCTGCCGTCCTTCCAGCCCTCGTCGATCCTGTCGAGGGCGTCGCCGAAGATGGTTTCGGCATGCATCTCACGCTGTGACTGGGAGACGATGCCACAGAAGGCCCTGCCGAGCCCGCGCATCTTGGCGCATTCCTTCTGCTGCATCCGGACGATCACATCGACCTCGTCGCTGTCGGCCAGGTAAGCCAGCCGCTTCTTCCGGGTCTTGTCGCGGACCTTCTTCGACCAGTGCGTCTTGCGCTCGTCGTGGTCCTCCTTGGCGTACTGCTTCGTGTACCCGTTGTACTCCTCGGTGTAGTCCTTGTCCTCGACGCTCCAGCCGACACCGTTGTACTTGCAGGTGTAGCCGTGCTCCATGCACTCCATGGGCTTCAGACCGGAGGGGTCCGAAAGGCTGACCGGGTTGTTGTTGGAGTAGGTGTACCCGTGCGTCTGCTGCGGGTCCGCCAGGTCCATCAACGGGTCGACGGAGACGAACCGGCCGATGGCGGGGTCGTACTCACGGGCGCCGAGATGGGTCAGGCCGGTGTCCGCGTCCTTCGTGCCGCCGACGAACCCCTTGTCGCCCGCCCAGCCGGCCGGCTGGGCGCCGCGCTCCTCGCCGAAGATGCCGGTCTTGCGGCGGACCACGGTCTGGGCGGCGTCGGCGGACACCTGGGTGGTGCCGGTGCCGTGGTGGTCGCCGATCACGAAGGTCAGCTTGCCGCCAGTGCGCATCGCGACTGTCTGCCCGGCGACGCTGTAGTAGCGGGTGCCGGTGACGGTGGTGCCGGCATTGTCGAGCTTGAGCTCGGTGCCGCCCGGCAGGGTGAGGGTGGTGCCGGTGGAGTCCCTGCGGATCAGCCGCTCGCCCGCCGCGTCGTACAGGTACGAGCTGGTGTTGGCGCCCTGGACCACGGAGCCGAGGTGCCCCTCGTCGTCCCAGTTCAGAGTCTGCTGTGCGGCCGACCCGATCTTGCGGGTCTTGACGTTGCCGGAGGCGTCGTAGGTGAAGACCTCGTCGCGGGGGCTGGTGCCGGTCTGGGTGACCTTCGGCAGGTTGTGCTTACCCGCCGCCGGGGCCGCGTACGTACGGAGCGTGTCTGCGGAGGGGCCGGAGGCCGTCTTGTGCTTGGTCTCGGTCTTGCGGTTGCCGACCGCGTCGTAGGTGTACGTGGTCCAGTACGCGTCCGGTCCCCCGACGGCCGAGGTGGAGGGAGCGGCGGCGCAGGCCGTACCGGTGTTGGTCCAGGCCTCGGTGATCCGGCGCAGCTCGTCCAGGGCGAAGCACTGGGTGTCGGTGGTCCGGGTGGAGTCCTGGCCGAACGCCGAGGCGATGGACGTGATGTTGCCGAGCGCGTCGTAGGAGTAGGAGACGTCCTCGATCCTCTGCGGCGCCGTCTCGCGGTCCGTGTAGCTGCGCTTCAGCGCGCCGGTGTGCTCGTCGTACTCGTTGCTCACCCACAGGTGCTGGGCGAAGTCGCCGAACTCCTGCCGGACGTTGCGGCCGTAGTGGTCGTAGGTGTTCCCGGAGATGATGACGTCGGTGCCGGCGCCGACCGTGCCGAGCAGGCCGGATCCGGCGGTGTAGGTGTTGCTGACCTTCTCCTGCGGCAGCCCGCCCGCAGCGGGGTGCTGCACCCACATGACCTGGCCGGTGTGGGCGTTGTACGAGTTGATCCACTTGTACGTACCCGCCAGCGCGCCTTCGCTGTCGGGGATGGTCACCTGCTGGCCGACCGGCTGGTAGCGGCTGTTGTACGAGGTGATCGTGCTCTCGTAGGCCTTGCCGTTCACCCAGCGGGTCGACTTCGAGGCGTGGCCCTTGGCGACGGTGTCGAACTCCCACGTCGCGAGCGTGGTGGTGCCCTTCTTCAGGGCGGTGCGCCGGCCCAGCTCGTCGTAGTCCGAGTGCAGGGTGACCTGCCGGGCATCGGTGATGTCGGTGATCCGGTCGCCCTGGTCGAACACGGACTTGGTGGTGCCTTCGTCCGGGTCGTCGACCTGGATCTGGCGGCCCCGGACGTCGTAGGTGTACGTCCACTTGGCATTGGACGGGTCCGTCACCTGCGCCAGCTTGCCCACCTTGTTGTACGTGTACAGGGTGGACTGGAACGCGGTCCGGGCGTCGTCGGTGTACTGCCTCTGCTCGACAGTCCGGCCGAGCGCGTCCACGACGGCGGTGACCGCGGTGCCTCCCTGCGGCGGGATCACCGTGGTGCTGTCACCGGCGTACTGGGTGGTGGTGCGCTTGGTCTCGTCGCCGAACTTCTTGGAGATCACGGCCGTCACCCGGCCGGCTCCGTCGTACTCGGTGTCGGTTGAAGCCGGGTAGTTCAGCTCGTGGCCGGTGACGAGGACGGGCTCGGCGGAACCGGTCGCGAAGTACGAACCGGACGTGCGCCAGGGCTGTCCCCGGGTGTCGTAGAACGTCTCGGAGACGATCCGGCCGGCCCCGTCCTGCGAGGGCTCCTGGGTCTGGCGCGTGCGCAGCAGGCCGTCGGCGAAGAGGTACGCGGACTTGTAGGTGGCGTCGTGCGTCAGGACCTTGGTGGTCGTGACGATCGGGCCGTCGTTGCGGACCAGGTAGTCGAAGACGTGGTTCGGCGAGTCCGGGTAAGTGGTGGCCGAGCGGGTCGGCAGCCACACCTTGGAGACCCGGCCCAGCGCGTCGTACGCGCTGGTGGTGATCTTGTTGTTCGCGTCGGTGGTCTGGGTGGCCTGGCCGCGCAGCGGCTCCAGGACAGTGGTCGTCGCGTGGCCGCGGGGGTTCGTGGCGACCGTGCTCGTCGGCACCTCGCCGGTGGCGGGGGTGTACGCGGTCGTCGTGACCTTCCCGTAGGCGTCGCTCACCTTCAGGACCCGGCCGTGGACGTCGGCGCAGAGCTGCTTGCCGTCGGCGCCGCAGAGGCTGGGGACCTCGGCCTGGACGTCGTAGCCGTCGCCCTTGCCGTTGATCCGCTCGGTCCTGGTGATCAGGCCCCTGCCGGGCACGGTGCCCAGGGCGCCCTTGTCGTAGTACGTGCGGACGTCGTTGACGATGTCACCGGGACGGCTGACGGCCGCACCGCAGGCCACGGCGACGCTCTCGATCCGGCTGACCTTGTTCAGGATTCCGGTGGTGGTGTTGCGGGCGTACTCGGTCGTGGTGCACGACTCGTCGCCGACCTTGTCCTTGTCACCGGTGGACGACTCGCTGGTGACCATGCCGTAGCCGTCGAAGGTACGGGACCTCTCGACGGTCCGGGTGCCGCCGGCGCCAGGGGTGCGGACCGACTCCAGCTCCGTGCCCGTCTGGTAGGACACCAGGTCGGGCAGGCCCGCACGGGGGCGGGTGGCCACGGCGGACGAGCGCCACGGGGTGTAGGAAGTGGCGCTGACCAGCTTGGCGGTGTCGTCGCCGTTGTACGTGGCGGTCTCGCGGGTCATGCCCGCGAACTGCTCGCGGTCGGTTACGGCGGCACCCGCCGAGTCCTGGACCGCCTGGCCGTCCAGACCGCGGAAGTACCGCGTCTCGGTGAGGGTCTTCGGGTCGCTCGCGGCACCCGTGCGCGTCTGTACACGCTCGTAGCCGCGGGCGACGGAATGGACCCGGTCCTCGGCCTTGGTGAACTCGTCCGTGCTCTTCGCCCAGGCGGCGCCGCCCAGGTAGGAGTACGAGATCACCTTGTCCGGCGATTCCGCCAGGTTGTCCCCCTCGACGACCTGGTCGACGGTGTAGGTGTTGAACCAGTCGAGCTTGGCGGTCTCGCCCTCGTACGCCCACTTCACGGGGAAGCAGCGCGTCTTGTTCGAGCCGTCGGGCGTCGGCAGGGTGGTGCTGGTGCACCCCGGCTGCGAGTAGGTGGCACCGATGGTGCCGCCGGTCTCGGTGGTGATCTGGTACATCCGCAGGCGGACGAAGGGCGCGAGGCCGTCGCCCAGCTTGTCGACGCGGTTGGCCCGCTGCTCGCCCGCGAACGTCACCGGGGGAGTGGCCAGCGTGCCGCCCACCAGACCCGTGCGCTGGATGGACTTCAGCCACATGGGCGTGGAGATGCCGTCACCGGAAGCGGGGAAGTCCTGCACGAGCGTCCAGGAGTCGACGTCCTTGTACGTCCCGCCGGTCAGCAGCTTCGTCGTGATCTTGGCGAGGCGCTTGCGGGACCAGAAACTCGGGGAGTACTGGTCCTTGCACTCGGTGGCGCCCTCCTTGCAGTACAGGTCGAAGGGGACGTCGGGCCAGTTCTTGGCGTTGGTCTCGTCGAAGGTGCCGCAGTTGGCCAGGCAGCGCTCGGTGACGTCGAACTTGACCTGGCCCATGGCCTTGCCCGTGTACACGGCGTCGGAACGCAGACCGTAGTCGATCCGGTCCAGCCAGCCGCCCCGGACGTACGGGGTGACGGTCGCCTTGCCGGTCGACTCCGAGACGTTGCGACCGTAGTTGTTGGACTCGGTGTTCCAGTAGTACGCCATGGCACCGCCGCCGGGGGCGACCACGTAGTCGAGCTGCCAGCGCCAGGCCTGCTGGCACCAGCCGCTGGCGAAAGCCGCGTTGTAGCAGGGCTCGCCGGACTGGTTGCCGAACACCGGAGCGGTCCAGGCGGAGTTGGTCACCGGGTCGTCGGCCGCGGCGCCGTTGTCCTTCCAGCCGGGCAGGCGGTTCAGACCGAAGAAGTACTGGGTGCCGTCGGACGTGGTGACCTTCCAGTGCTCACCGACGCCGTCGACGTCGGCCGTGCCCTGGTCCCCGTTGGACGCACCGGTCAGCTTCTCGATCTTCTCGGCGCCGTTGCCTTCGGCGTGCCAGCCCTTGCCCGCCTGGTAGACCAGCTCCGTGGACTTGCCGCCGAGGTGCAGCGTGGCGTTGTCGTTGTACCAGCACTGGTCGCCGAGCTTCGTGGTGTTGGTACCGCCGGCCTTGTCGTCGTTGCAGGACTTGTACCTGCGCTCGACGAAGCCCGGCTCGTAGGACCATCCGTCACCGAGCCAGGACGGCTGGTTGTTCGAGGCCGCGGTGAGTCCGTCGACCGACTGGGAACTGTAGCTCAGGGTGATACCGGGCTTGACGTCCTCCGGCACGGCCGGTACGTCGATGGGGTAGGACCAGTTGAACGAACCGGTGACCCCGCCTGCGCTCCACGAGCCCGAGGACTTCAGCGGCGTCGCCTTGTAGTCGCCCGACTGACCGGAGGGCCCGGCCGTCGCGGCGAGCACGGTCGCACCGGCCGGAGCAGTTGCGAGGGCGGACTTCGCCGGCGCGCCGGCCGGCTCGGCCGTCGGCGCGGACGCCCCGGGCATGCTCACCCGGGCCGACAGCTTGCTCGATCGCGTGTCGTTCCGCGTCGAAAGGGGCTTCTGCGTACGGCATTTCGGGAGCTCCGGCTGCGTCAGTGCGCATGCCGGGAGTTCCACGAGGCGGAGGCGGGAAGCGTAGTCGCCGCCGTATGCTCCGCGGAAGGAGGTGTAGTCCACCTCTACCGTGGCAGCTCCGGCCTGCCGCCCGCCGTCCGCGCGTCCCACCGACAGCAGGACACCGTCGATGCCGGCCTTGCGGGCCGCATCCTTACCGGCGAGCGTGACCTTCACGCTCGACGGGGCCTTGGAGGCCTTCGCCTGAAGCGGATACACCGAGACGGGAAGCTTGCCCGCCCGGACCGCGCCCGGATCGGCGGCCGGTGCCTGGGCCTTGGTCGAACCCGAAAGGAAGGACTTCGAGACCGCCGCCGAGGCGAGGTCCACCTGCGCCGAACCCGCTGCCGGCCAGACGACCTTCCGGGCCTTCCAGCCGGCTGCGGCCGCATCGGCCTTCTTCGTCCCGCCCGCGCGAACCGGTGACACTGGAACCGCCTTCGGCTGCTTCAGCTCGGGCAGCCGGGGCCGCTCCTTGCTCGCCGCTACGGCCACAGCCCCCGGCAGCATGCCTGAGAGAACCGCTGCGGCCAACGCCGCAGAAAGCCCTCGCATGCGAAATCTTCTCACACCCACTCCACTTATCCGTGCAAATTTAACCGGCGCAGGCTAACAGTCGGATTTCATGGATTTGGAAGCTGGGTTGTGGTTCTGATCGCGCAACGGTCCGGAAATTGCGGCAAAAATGATCTTGCTGCTCAAATGGGGCGCCGCGCTCAGGGTTCTCGGCGGGGTTGTCGCACTCGGCCGGGGCGAGCCGCAGGTGGGAGCGGCCGCCGAGGAATTTTCCGGAACTAGATATTCCTCTTGGACCTCTGGCTCGATAAGGTCCGCAAATGTCCGATACGGGAAATCTGACTTCGCTGATCAGCGGCTACAGTCGGCGCGACGAAAAATACCGGCCAACAGGGGTCATGAGAGTGTTGAATACGAAAGTCCGCAGGGGATGGGGGTCTTCTCTCCGAAGAGCCGTCGCCCTTGCCGTTGTCGCCGGCGTGGGGTCGGGCGGCATGGTGGCATCGATTGGATCCGCCGGCGCGCTCGCCCGCCCGGCAGCCGTCACCGCGGAGGACGACGGCAGCGTCAGCCCCGAGGACAAGGCGCTCCGGGACGCGCAGGCCAGCGGGAACCCCGTGGAGGTGGTCTCGGCACGCACCGAGGCCTCGGACACCTGGGTCCGGCCCGACGGCAAGTTCGTCGTCAAGAAGTACGGCACGCCCGTGCGCGTGCTGCGCAATGGCGCGTGGGTGGACACGGACCCGGCGCTGGTCTTCGCCGCCGACGGATCGGTAAAGCCGAAGGCCACTTCCGTGGCGGTCACCTTCTCCGGCGGCGGCACGGGACCGATCCTGAGTGGGGTGAAGGACGGCCGTACGCTGTCGCTCTCCTGGCCGACCGCCCTGCCGAAGCCGACGCTGAGCGGCAACGTGGCGACGTACGCAGAGATCCTGCCCGGCGTTGACCTGCAGCTCAAGGCCGAGGTCGAGGGTTTCTCCCAGCTCGTGGTGGTCAAAACCCGCGAGGCGGCCGCCAACCCCCAGCTGGCAACGCTCAAGTACACGATGTCCACCGTCGGAGTCACGGTCGCCACCGACCCGGCGACCGGAGCGGTCACGGCGACCAACCCGGCCGGACAGCTGGTGTTCACGAGCCCGTCCCCCGTGATGTGGGACTCCACCACGGCCTCCAGCGCGCAGTCCTCCGCCGCCACCCAGACGTCCTCGCAGGCCGTCGCCGAGGCGACCGAGGCAGCCCCGGGCAGCTCCTTCGAGCAGCCCCCCGGCGCCAAGGAAGCGGTAATGCCGACCACCGTGAACGGCAACACCCTTCAGATCACCCCGGACCAGGGCCTGCTGACGGCTCCCGACACGTCCTACCCGGTCTTCATCGACCCGTCGTGGGCCTGGGGCATCCGCAACAACTGGACCCGGATCTCGAAGAAGTACCCGAACAAGAACTATTTGAACGCCAACGAAGTGGCGCGAGTCGGCTACGAGAACGAGACCAACGGCCTGTCCCAGTCCTTCTTCGAGGTGGACACCGCGAACCTCCGCGGCACCAAGGTCATCAGTTCGACCTTCCGGATCAAGAACGTGTGGTCCTGGTCCTGCCAGGCGCGGGCCGTGAACCTCTACCAGACCACCGGCATCGGCAGCAAGACCACCTGGAACAACCCGCCCAAGAGGATTGGCGGGCTCGTGGCCAGCGTCAACCAGTCCAAGGGCTGGTCCAGCGACTGCGCCGCCGGCAACCTCGAATTCGACGTGACGGGCAGGATCCAGAGCGTCGCTGCCGCGGGCAGCGCGAGCGTGACCCTCGGCCTGTACGCGGCCAACGAGAGCGACACCTTCGCCTGGAAGAAGTTCGACGCGAAGTCCGCCGCCCTGGAGACCGTCTACAACAACCCCCCGGCGACGCCCACCAGCCTCGGGACCAACCCCCGGACACACTGCGCCAGCGGCGGCCTGATCGGCAACACCTCGGTCAGCCTGTACGCGCTCGTCACGGACCCCAACGCGGGCAACCTCTCCGCCCAGTTCCAGGTCTTCCGCGGCACCACTCTGGTCGCCGACGAGTGGATCCCCGGCCTGCGCGACCGCATCTCCACCCTCGTCGTTCCCGACGCGAAGCTGCCGACCGGCGACTACACGTGGAAGGTGCGGGCCTACGACCAGAGCGAGTACTCCGGCTGGAGCGCCACCTGCAAGTTCAGCATCGACCGCACCAGGCCCGCTGAGGCCCCCGCGATCGGCTCCACCGCCTTCCCGAAGGGTGACCAGGGCTGGCCCGCCACCACCGGGCCCGCCCGCAAGCCCGGCGCGTTCACCCTCTCGCCCAACGGCGCCGACGACGTGGCGTACTACAACTACTTCACGGACTGGGACCCCGACGTCAAGACCGTCAAGGTGGCTGCGGGCGCCTCGGCCGACATCCAGCTGACCCCGCCCGCCGTCGGTCCACACTTCCTCCATGTGTTCAGCCAGGACGCGGCCGGCAACCGCTCGGACACCGCGACCTACCCCTTCTACGCCGCGAAGTCGGGGGCACGTGACATCCGCGACGACGTCAACGGCGACGGCCTGCGGGACATGTGGAGCAAGGACGCCTTCGGCTCCCTGACGACGTACGCCGGTCACGGGGACACCAAGTTCACCGCCTCGAACGGCGGACTGAGCATCGGCACCGCCCGGAGCATCGCCGCCTCGGGTGACTGGGGCACGGACGGGTACAACGACCTGCTCACCCTGGAGACCGATCCGGTCGACAAGACCGACAAGCTCTGGGCCTACCCCAACAACGGCCTCGGCAAGGCCCTCCACTCCGGGCGCAAGCAGGTCACGGTCTTCTGCCCCGTCTTCAACGAGGACGAGGGGTGCCTCGCGCCCGAAGGGAACGACCACTGGCAGGGAGCCTCGCAGATCGCCGACGCCGGCGACCTCAACCGTGACGGCAAGCCGGACCTGCTGGTCAAGCAGGGCAAGCGGATGTGGGCCTACTTCGGCGACGGCAAGAGCGTCCTCGACGCGGGCCTGGAGCCCGTCCTGGTCGGCGGCGAGGACTGGGGCCAATTCACTGTCATCCTCCCGGGCGACCTCAACGCCGACGGTGTGCCCGACCTGTGGCTGCGCAACGACGCCAACGGCGAGATCCTGCGCACCTACGGTCAGAAGAGCGCCGACACCGGCACGATCGTCAACCTGGCCACCTGGGGCACCGTCGGGCGCACCAAGGTGGGCAGCGGTGTGACCAAGGCCGACTTCCCCGAGGTCGGATCGTCCGGAGACGTCTCCGGCGACGGCGTCGCCGACCTGTGGGCGCGCAAGAGCGGCAACACCGTGCTCGGCTGGAACGGCCAGCTCGTGGGCGGCGTCTTCACGTCGTTCTCCGGCAGTTACCTGATCGACACCGTGACCGGCGCGCGGATCCTCCCGGGCACGACCCTGGCCTCCGGCCAGCAGTACACCAGCGGCAACTCCAAGCTGGTGATGCAGACCGACGGCAACCTCGTCCTGCTCAACAAGGACAACAAGCCGCTCTGGGCCAGCAACTCTCAGGGCGCGGGCGCCGTCGCGCGCATGCAGAGCAACGGCAAGCTCACCGTCGTCTCCGCCGACGGGTCCAAGATCCTCTGGAGCAGCTCGACCGACAAGGACGGCTCCTACGCCGTCCTGCACGGCCGGGGTGTCCTGGTCATCTACGATGCCTCCGGCCAGAGCCAGTGGACGAGCGGCTCGCAGAGCCGGCCCGACTACAACGGGGACGGCTACACGGACGTCCTGGCGCGTGACGCCAACGGCGACATGTGGGTCTACCCGGGCACCGGCGGAACGGGCACCAGCACGCTCGGCGCGCGGTACTTCATCGGCAACGGTTGGTGGCGCGACTACTGGCCGGACGTCTACGCCACCGACCTCAACAACGACGGCTACACCGACATCGTCGGCCGTACCAAACAGGGCGACCTCTACCTCTACCCGGGAACCGGGAAGACCGGCACCCACAGCGTCGGCAGCCCCGTCCTCCTCGGCAACGGCTGGAACACCTACGACACCCTCGGCTTTGGGGACATCAGCGGAGACGGCCGCACCGACCTCATCGGACGGGACAGCGGTGGCGACCTGTGGGTCTATCCGCACAAGGGCGGTACGGGCACCCAAACCCTCGACAGCCGGATCTTCATCGGCAACGGCTGGTGGCCCGCCCACTGGAACACCATCCGCTTCGCGGACGTCAACGGCGATCACAAGATCGACATCGTCGGCCGCACCGACAAGAGCGAGCTGTACCTGTACCCCAACACCACCACGACCGGCGGTCCCATGACCTTCGGTGACCGCTCGCTCTACGGCACCGGCTGGTGGGTCGGCTCCTGGAACCCCTTCGTCAGCGATCTCGACAGTGACGGATCTGCAGAGCAGGTCGGTACGGTCAACGGGGAGCTCTACGATTTCGTCCCCGCCGGCCGCACGCTGATCGGCACGGGCTGGGGCGCCCTGGACGTCATTCTCTGACGCCCCGGTAGACCAGTACGCCCCTCTCGGCCCTACGTGGGCTGGGAGGGGCTTCGTCGTGCCATGGGGGCCGGCCTGCGGTTCCGCGGGCTGTCCCAGCGGGGAGGTGGTGGACTCCGGCGGACCCGGGCCGTCGATGGGGAGCTGAGTGTGGGTGATGACGATCAGTCGAGTCCACGGGCCAGTCGCGGCGTCCCGGACCTTCGGAACGGTCCAGCCCAGGGTCTGCTTCAAAGGCCGAGAGGTGTGTGCAAGCAGACCTGTGTAGAGCTGACTGGACGACGTGCGAGTGGATGTAGCCTCCGGGGACCGCCCTTGACCTGCAGGAAGCAGGCAGAGAGATGGTGTTGCGTTTCTTGTAGCGGTCCTCGTCGAATCGGCAGGGCCGTCCGCCGTGTGATCCTTAGCGCAGGCGGGCGGCCTGGCTGTCGGTCTTCTCCGGTACGCATGATGTGCGGTGCGGGTGTTACGGGCGACATTCTTGACGCTGAAATGACGCTCGTGGCGCTCCAATGACGCTCGTTCTGATGGGGTGTCAGGTCTCCGTTCCAGTAGGTGACGGCGCGTGGGATGCGGCCTGGAGCGGCTCCGGCCTTGCCGTCTCTTGGTGAACTGCGGTGACGGCAGGCCGGTCTCACGAACTGCCGAGACGGATGAATGCCCAGTTCACGTTGTACGGGGCGAGTCGGGCGGTGATCCGGCGGCGCCGGCCGGGGTCGGTGACGGGAGGCAGGAAGACCATCGGGCGACCGTCTGCGAGCTCACATCGGATCTGTTCGTCGGGGACGCCGAGGGCGGCCAGGGCTGTGGAGATCGCGCGCCGCGTGGAGTCGAGGCGCAGAGGGATCTTGGAAGGTTTGCCGATGTCCGTCAGAGGCAGGGCCGACAGAACGATGACGTCCTTGGGGGCCGCGGCTCGCTCGGGTACGTGCTGCGCGGCGAAGGCGATCAGCTCGTCGGGTCCGGTGCCGGTCGTGCCGGGCCTGAGGGTGACGTAGGCGACGGGGACCTCGCCGGAGTGAGGGTCGGGGCGTCCGACGGCGCTTGCGCCGGTGACGGCCGGGTGGGCGAGGAGGACGTCCTCGATGACGGCGGGGTCTATGTTGTGGCCGCCGCGGATGATCAGGTCCTTCGCGCGGCCGAGCAGGTGGATGAATCCGTCGGGATCCACGCGCGCGAGGTCGCCGGTGTTGAGCCAGCCGTCGCGCACACTGCCGAGGGTGTCCACGCGCGGTCCGGTGTCCTCATGGCCGACGACATAGCCGGGGAAGACCGTGGGGCCGCTGATGGCGAGAATGCCGGGTTCCCCCTGCGGGAGGTCGTGCCAGTGGCCGTCGCTGTCGATCCGTACCGTCTTCACCTGCTGGTAGGGCATGCGCTGGCCCACGGCCTCCGGGCGCTGGTGCTCGTGCAGGAAGCTCCGAGCGCTGCCGCAGGTGGCCTCGGTGAGTCCGTACCCCTGGCAGAGAGGGACGCCGGTGTGGTCCTCGAACGCCGCACGTACCACCGGCGGCAGAGGGGACGCGCCGACGATCCCGAAGCGCAGCGAGGTGATGTCCGCATCGAGCGGCACCTGTGCGAGGCGGGCGTAGACGGTCGGGACCGCGGACAGGGTGGCGATCCGGAAATGCTCGACGATCTTCCAGAAGACCGCGAACAGCGCCGGTTCGCGGTAGCCGAGAGGGCCGGTCCACACACTGTGCTGGCCGCGCAACAGCGGTGCCAGCAGGGTGACGACCAGGGCGTTGACGTGGAACAGCGGCAGCCCGGCGAAGAGTACGGAATCGGAGTCCAACACGCTGTTGGCCGCGATCATCCAGGCGTCGGTCACCTCGTTGGCGTGGGTGTGCGCAGCCAGCTTGGGGGCGCCGGTGGTACCGCCGGTGTGGAAGTACGCGGCCAGGTCGCCGGCTTTCGGAGGCACCACGCCAGGATGGAGCTCTGCCGGCTGGGCGGCGGCCGCGACGTGCAGATAGGCGACGTGGACCCCCTCGACCCGCTCCAGTTCGGGCGCGTGATCGGGCGCGCCGACGGGACGCAGGGCGAACAGTGCTGAACAGCGGAGCGACGCGGCCACGGTGCGGGCCGTCCGCCATGCGTCGGCGTCGAGTTCAGGTCCGGCCGCGACCAGGATCCTCGCCCCGCCCAGACCCAGCAGCCGTTCGGCGTGCTCGGCGGCGAGTGCCGGGTTGACCGGTGCCGCGACACCCGTGAGCTGGGCGGCGAGGAGGGTGGCGGGCAGCATGCCGGCGTTGGGCGTCAGCAGGCCCACGGCGGTGGTACGGCGGACGCCGTGTCGATGGAAGAGGTTGGCGATGCGGTGTACCTGGTCGCGGAGTTGCTCGAAGGACACGGACTCGCCGTGCGTCCACCGCTCCGCGCTGGGCAGCACGGTGAGAGCCGGCCGGTCCGGCCACAGCGCGGCGGCGCGTGCCAGAACGTCGTACGTGGAACCGGGCAGTCCGCGGTCCTCGAGTGCGATGGACTCGATCGCCGTCAGGGCGCCCGGCTGGTCGTATGCCGGCCAGAGCAGATCGGACTGAGGGGCGTTCACAGGAGCTGCCTTTCGACGGTGGGCGGGTGAGTGTGAGGCCGTTGCGCCGGTCGCCGACCGAGCATCACCGCGGGCGGGAGTGTCCGAACCGCTCGCCTGGTGGCGGTCGTCGGTGGTCGGCTGTTCTTCGGCGTCGGCCGCCGGGGGAGGTCAGCGGGGGGTTCGGAGGAACGCGGCGCTCGGGCGTCGGCTGTGATGACCTTCGACCGAGCCGCCTCGATAACGAGAACGGCCGGTGCGGTCGCCTCGCGTCCCCGTTGTGGTCACGACAGGCCGTCCCCGATCCGTGCGTACGACCAGGGCCGGAGCGCCTCCAGGGCCTTGCCGACGCGGAAGACGGCGGGGTCGTCGTAGGGGTGGCCGACGATCTGGAGGCCGGTGGGGATTCCCCAGCTCGACATGCCGGAAGGGACGTTGAGGACGGGGCAGCGGTTGTTGATGTTGAAAGGCATGGTCATGGCGCTCCACAGGGTGTCGGCCACTTCCTCGCCGTGCACCACGACCTTGTCGCCGACGAGGTCGTCGCCCGCGTGCCAGCCGGGGATGGCGGTGGTGGGGCAGATCAGTGCGTCGAATCCGTCCATGGCGGTGGCGAGCCCTCGTTGCAACCGGTGTTCGGCGCGGAGGGAATCGAGGTAGCTCACCCGGGTGCGGGCGTAGGCCATGGTGTCGGCGAAGGCGACCGCATAGGGGCTGAGCAGCTCGCGATGGGATGCGGCGGCCTCGACGACGAGGGCGCCGAAGATGGTCGAGAAGTGGCCGGCGACCGCGGTCAGCAGGTCGAGGCGGGTCCAGGGGAGGGTGACCTCCTCCACGTGTGCGCCGGCGTCGGCGAGGGTCTGGGCGGCGGCGCGGGTGTGGGCCTCGACCTCCGGATGGACGTCGTACTCGCCGAGCCGCACACACAGGGCGATACGCGTTCCGGCGACGTCCTCGTACGAGGTGGGCAGGGTCAGCTTGGGACGGATCGAGGTGTGGTCGCGAGGGTCGGGGCCGGCCAGGACGTTCTGGAAGGCGATGACGTCGTCCACGGTGCGGGCCATGGGGCCGTCGCCGCGGTAGTGGTCGGCCGTGAGCACACCGAAGCCGGGGTTGCGTCCGTAGGGGGCCTTGAAGCCGACGGTTCCTGTGAAGGCGGCCGGGATACGGGTGGAGCCGCCGATGTCGGAGGCCGAGGCGAGCAGGGCCGTGCCGGCGGCGAGGGAGGCGCCCGCGCCGCCGGAGGAGCCACCGGGGGTGAAGTCGAGGTTCCAGGGGTTGCGGGTGATGCCCCACATACGGGAGTGGGTGAACGTGGTGAGGGAGAACTCAGGGGTCGCGGTGCGGGCGTGAATGATGCCGCCCGCGTCGAGGATGCGGTCGATCACGGGAGCGTTCTCGGAGGCGATGCGGCCCTCGTGGGCGAGGGAGCCTTCGGTCAGGGTGCGGCCCTGGATGGCGTGCTTCTCCTTGGCGGCCACCGGGATCCCCTCCAGTGGGCGGGGGGCCGGACCGTTCTTGCCGAGGTAGCGGTCCTCGGCGTGCCGGGCCTGCTCCAGCGCCTCGTCGAAGAGCCGCTCGGTGAAGGCGTTGATCCGCGGTTCGACCTTCTCCGCCCACTCGACGACGGCCCGCATGAGCTCGACGGGTGACAGCTCACGGCGGGCGAAGAGCTGGAGGGCCTCGGTGGCGCTGAGGTGGACGAGGTCATCGCCGGCGGGCGTGTGACTGGACATGGGCGTCCTTCCCGTTCGGAGGCTGAGGTCGGCCGGTCGGCAGTCCGGCGGTGGTGTCAGCCTCGGGGACCGGCCTCGTCCGGCCTGCGGATTGCATGGATCCGCCAAGACCGGGGGCGGTGCGCCGGAAACCGCAGCGTGCTCGGGAAGGAGCGATTCGGGCGGGGGAGTGTCTCAGGCGATCGGGTGCCACGGGTCGACCGGGACACAGCCGGTGCTGCGGCCGTCGTCACCGAGCAGGCGACCCATGCGCTTGATCCAGCGCAGGTTCACGGCCCGGTTGAGCACGCGCACGGAGGTGATCCTGGCGGCGGCCTGGACCTCGTAGCGGGCGAGATCGTCCAAGGCGTGCAGCCACACGACACTCAGCAGGTTCGCCTCGGCGGACACCGACGCCGCCATACGAGTGCTCCGCAGGCGGCTCAACTCGTCGCCCGCAGCCATGAGCTGGGCGGGCGGCACGGACATCCAGAGCGTCGCCGAACTGCGCCAGCCCGCGTACAGGTGGGCGGCGTCGCAGCGCAGCACCGCTCTGCCGCCGTGGACGAGCGAGTGCAGCAGCCGTCGCACCGTTGACTCCGGGCGGCCCAGTTCGGCGGCGATCGAGGTGACGGAGCGGCGGCCGTCCTCGGCGAGGGCGAGCAGCAGGACGCGGTCCTCGGGTGTGAGTGTGGCCGCGGCGGCGGTACGGACGCCGCCGTCCTCGGTCTCCGTCAGGTCGCGCCTCTGGTCACGGGAGAGGGAGTCCATGCGCCACTCGCTTCCGTCCCGGTGCACGTGCTGCACCAGGTGGGTGCGAGTCGCGGTCACCGCCTCGATACGGCCGAGGGCGAGAACGTACCCGCTCATCAACGACATGGTCGCAGTGGCCACGGTCAGGAGCAGGTCGCACGATCCCGCCACCAGTTCCACGCTCATGGCCTGCGGGTGCCGGGCAAGCTGCTCGGCCAGAGCTTCCCGAGCCTGCGGCAGGCACGACACCTCGATCAGGGCGAGGGCGCCGTAAGTGACTTGGGAGGGAGCGGCGTAACAGGTGACCCATGCCTCACCGGAGTCCCGCAGCCGGGCCCAGCGCCGGGAGAGCGTTGCCGCGTCCACGCCGAGCGGACGGGCCAGCTGCGCCCAGGGGGCGCGGGGCGCCATCTGCAAGGCGTTGACGAGTGCGAGATCGAGTTCATCGAGTGTTCCCCGGGACGGGGTGGCTGTCGTCTTCAGACCGACGGGCCCTGCGGATCCATGCATGCGATCACCTTCCCGGTGCGGATTCTTGCAATTGCGGGGCCGGGCGGGAAGTGGCCTGTTCTGTATGCCGCAACACACCGCAGCACCGCCCCGCTCTCAGTCCTCAGCCCTGGAGAGTCCTCCATGCCCCGTTCGCGGTTCCTCTCCGGCGCCGTCATGGCCGCCGCCACGTCCCTCCTGGCCTCCGCCTGCACCACCGGCCCGGCCGGCGGTCCTTCCTCGGGTGGCGACGGGAGCGGGGGCACCGTCAAGATCGGTGTCACCTCCGACGTCACCTCGTTCGACCCGGCGAAGGGTGCGGGCGCGAGCGACTACGTCATCACGTCGCTGCTGTACCAGCCGCTGATCGGCCAGGACGACGGCGGTACGTTCGTCCCCGGTCTCGCCGATGCCTGGACGTCCACGCCGACGAAGACATCTCTGACCCTGAAGAAGGGTCTGACCTGCTCCGACGGGTCGGCGCTCACCGCCTCGCAGGTCGTCGCCTCCCTGAAGCGCTACCGGGCGACCTCGGCCGGCGCCCTGCTCACCTTCGGCGCCGCGAACGTCGGAGAGAAGACCACGATCACCGGCGACGACGCGACCGGCACCGTCACCATCACCACCGCTGCCCCGTGGGGTGAGGTCCTCGCCGGCCTGTCCGGCACCGGCGCCGGGATCATCTGCAGGACCGGCCTCGAAGCGGGCGCCGCCGCGCTCGCTCAGGGCGCCGTCAAGGGCGCGGCCTCCGGCCCCTACGAGATGGCGACGGCGCAGCGGGGAGCCTCGTACGAGCTGCGGCTGCGGAAGGGCTTCGAGGCGTACCCGCGGTTCGCCTCGATGCCCGAGGGAAAGCCGGCCGACCGCCTGCGGATCCAGATCTCGAAGAACGAGTCGACTCTCGCCAACCAGCTGCAGACCGGCGCCCTCGACCTGGCTCCCCTCACCGGCACGGACTCCACGCGGTTCACGGGCAACGACACGTTCACGGTCATGTCCGCGCCGTTCATCCGCAACTTCATCGCATTCAACCAGCGTCCCGGGCGCCCGGGCGCCGACCCGAAGGTCCGCAAGGCGGTCGCGCAGGCGGTCAGCGTGGACGCGTTCAACAACGTCTTCGGCGGCACCGGACAGACCCTGACCTCGTACGTGGACGAGAAGGCGGCCTGCGTCTCCACCGACGACTCCCTGCTGACCAGGACGGACACGGCCGCGGCGAAGCAGGTCCTGAAGGGCGTCTCGATCAAGCTGGAGGGGTCCAACGCGGTCGCCGGCGGCGCCGGCAACTCCTACGTCGCCGAGGCCCTGCGCGCCGCCGGCGCCGAGGTGAAGCTCACCAACGCCGACAACGCCACCTGGGCCACGCACGTCACCGCCAACCAGGGCGACTGGGACGCCACCGTCTTCCCGCTGATCAGCGGCGCCCTCGCGCGCGGTGGCACCTACTTCCTGGGTCCTGAACCGGCCAACGGCGGTCTCAACTACGGCGCGGTGAAGAACGCGGCGTACGCGAAGAACTACGTCGCCGCCACCTCCACCACGGACCGGCATGCCAAGTGCGCCGCCTGGCAGAAGGCCCAGGAGGCTCTGCTCAAGGCCCACGACGTGATCCCGCTGGCCACGGTCGATGTGCGCTACGTCGCCCGCAAGGGCGTCTCCTTCGCGACGCCGGGCGGGGCCCTGACCCTCTCCACGCTCCGGATCACAGGCTGATGGCGGCGACAGCGGCCGGCAGGACCACCGCGGGGGCAGGGCGCTCGACGCCGCTCGGCCCCTGGGGCACCTTCCTCGTCCGGCGTCTGGCCGGGCTCACCGCCGTCGCGGTCACGCTCGTCGCCGGCACGTTCCTGATGGTGCAGCTCATCCCCGGCGACCCGGCGCGCGTGGTCGCCGGCGCCGACGCCACGCCCGCCGACGTGGAGCGGGCCCGTCACGAGCTCGGCCTGGACCAGCCGCTGCTCACACGGTTCGGCGCATACACGGGCGGTCTGCTCCGCGGTGACATGGGCACCTCCTTCCAGACGAAGGAGCCCGTCGCCGAGATCATCGGCGGCCGCCTGCCGTTCACCGCCGAGATCGCGCTCCTCTCCGTCCTGGTGGTGCTGGCGCTCGCCGTGCCGATCGGACTCGCCGCCGCGGCACGCGGCAGCCGCCGTACCGACGGCTCGTTCACCTTCGTCACCGGAATGGTCGGCGCCACACCCGAGTACATCATCGGCACCCTCCTCGTCCTCGGCTTCGCCATCAGGCTGGGCTGGCTCCCGGCTGCGGGCGCCGAGACCGTCTCGTCGATGGTGCTCCCGGTCGCTGCCCTGGTGCTGCCGGCCACCTGCGTCATGGCCCGCATCGTGCGCAGCGAGGCCACCCACGTCCTCACCCAGGACTACATGCGCACCGCGCGAGGCCGCCGCCTGCCTCCCCTGCGCCTGTACGCCCGTCACGCCCTGCCCAATCTCCTGACCGCCACGCTGACCCTCGGCGGGCTGATCCTCGCCGGGTTGCTCGGCGGCACGGTCGTCGTCGAGTCCGTCTTCGCCTGGCCCGGCATCGGCCAACGCGTCGTCGAGGCGCTCCTCGTCCGCGACTACCCCGTCATCCAGGGCTGCGTCCTGATCCTGGGGCTGCTCGCCGCCCTGCTCAACCTGCTCGTCGACGTCGTCCTCGCGCTGCTCGACCCTCGCACCCTGGCCGGAAAGGGAGGCCACTGATGCGACGCATACGATGGAACACACCCCTGGTCGTAGCCCTCACCGGCCTCGGACTGATCATTCTCCTCGGCATCGCCGCGCCCCTTCTCCTGGAGGAGGAGGCGACCGAGCTGAGCGGCGCCGCCCGCGCGCACGTGAGTGCCGAACACTGGCTCGGCACCGACGCCCTCGGCCGCGACGTGCTGGCCCGGACCCTGGTCGCCACCCGCCTCACCTTGGTGATGACGCTCGCCGCGACCGCGATCGCCGCGGTCACCGGCATCCTGCTCGGCACCGGCGTCTGGGTGTCGGGCAGGCGCGTCCGCGAACTCGGCCTGCGCCTGATCGACGTGATGATCTCCTACCCGGCGCTCATCCTGGCGCTGGTGATCGCCACGGTCCTCGGGACCGGGCCCACCGCCTCCGTTCTCGCGATCGGCCTGGGCGGTGCCCCCGCCTTCGCCCGGCTCACGGCGAACATGGCGGCCTCCGTGGCGCAGCGCGACTTCGTGGCGCAGGCGCGCCTGATGGGCGTACCGCCGTACCGCGTGCTCGTCCGGCACCTCCTGCCGAACATCTCAGGGCCGCTGCTGGTGCTGCTGTCGGTGGCCTTCGCGAACGTGCTCGTCGCACTGTCCGGTCTCTCCTTTCTGGGGGTGGGTGTGCAGGCACCGGACTACGACTGGGGCGCGCTGCTCAACTCCGGCCTGGAGTCCCTCTACACCAACCCCGCCGAGGCGATCGGCCCGGCGGTGGCCATCACCGTCACCGGAGTCCTCGCGGGCTTCGTCGGCGATGGTCTCGCCGCAGCGCTCGATCCCCGCGGAGGGAGGACGAAGGCCACAGCGACACGTCCCGCCGCCGTGGCCACGCCCTCGCACCGGGCTCCCGGTGACGCCCTGGTGACGGTGGACGGCCTGGCCGTCGTCCTGCCGGACGGCACCCGTCTCGTCGACGACGTCTCCTTCCACGTCATGCCCGGCGAGATCGTCGGTCTGGTGGGAGAGTCCGGTTCCGGCAAGTCGTTGACGGCGATGAGCGTGGCCCGGCTCCTGCCGGAGGGGCTGTCCGCGCATGCGGCGGAGCTGACCCTGGACGAACTCGACCTGGCCGTCCCCGAAGCCGATCCCAGGCGTCTGGCCACCGAGATCGGCATCGTCTTCCAGGACCCCTCGTCCTCCTTCAACCCCACGCTGCGCATGGGCGGTCAGCTCACCGAAACACTCCGCGTGCACCAAGGCGTGGGCCGGGCGGAGGCGGAGCGGCGGGCCGTCGAGGCCCTGGAGAAGGTACGGATCAAGGAGCCCGCCCGGGTCATGAGGCAGTATCCGCACGAGCTGTCCGGCGGCATGCGTCAGCGCGCGATGATCGCCGCCGCTCTCCTGCCCGGTCCGCGGCTGATCGTCGCCGACGAACCGACCACCGCCCTCGACGTGACCGTCCAGGCCGAAGTCCTCGATGTCCTGAGGGACATCAACCGCCTGAGTGGTACGAGCGTGCTCTTCATCTCCCACGACATCGGTGTCGTCGGCACGGTATGCCACCGGGTCATGGTGATGTACGCGGGACGTGTCGTCGAGGAGCTGTCCGCGGCCGACCTGCTGGCGGGCCGCGCCCGGCACCCCTACACGCGGGCCCTGCTGGCCGCGAGCCCGCGGCTGCAGAACACCGGCACCGGGGAACGCGCACCGCTGGCCACGATCCCGGGCCGTCCGCCGGCGCCCGCCGACCGGCCGTCCGGCTGTGCCTTTGCCGGCAGGTGCCCCGTGGTGCTCGACGCGGTCTGCGCGACCGAACGGCCGCGTCTGATCGACGATGTGGCCTGCCATGCCGTACACCAGGAGGTGCACGCCTCATGACCTCATCCCCTCACAAGCTGGTCGTCGAGGAGCTGACCGTCGCCTTCGGCCACGGCAGGCGCGCGAGAACCGTGCTGCGCGGCGTGTCCACCGGGGTCCGGGTCGGGCAGACCCTCGGCCTGGTCGGCGAGTCCGGCTCCGGAAAGTCGACGATCGCCAAGGCGATCGTCGGCATCCACCCGGCCCGGGCGGGCCGCATCCTGCTCGACGGAGCAGATCTCACCGGTCTCGAGCGGAGGGAGCTGGTCGCGATGCGCCGTCGTGTGCAGCTCGTCTCCCAGGACCCGTACGCCTCGCTCAACCCGCGCATGACGGTCGGTGAGGCCATCGCCGAGGCCGTCGACCCCGTGCGGGCCGATGCCAGGAAGCACGCTGCGACGGTCGAGCGGTGGCTGGAGACCGTCGCGCTGGACGGCTCCGCGGCCGGCAGGTATCCGCACGAGTTCTCCGGCGGTCAGCGGCAGCGCATCGCGGTGGCCCGCGCTCTCGCCGTGGAACCCGAAGTGCTGATCGCCGACGAGATCACCTCGGCGCTGGACGCCTCCGTGCAGGCCGAGGTGCTCAACCTCCTCGAGGAGCTGCGGCGTTCCCTGTCCCTGACGATGATCTTCATTTCCCACGATCTGGCCGTCGTCCACCACGTCAGCGACGAGGTCGCTGTCCTGTGTCAGGGCGAGCTGGTGGAGCAGGGACCGGTGCGGGACGTCTACCAAGCCCCGCGACACCCCTATACGCGCCGTCTCCTGGCGAGCGTTCCGACATTTGAAGAGAAGGAGGAAGCGGCATGAATGAACCGACTGCCGTCGCCCGCCTCACACAAGAGATCACCGCCGGCTTGAAGCCCGCCGCCCTGGAGGACTTCTACCAGGACCTCCACCGCCACCCGGAGCTCGCCTTCCAGGAGCACCGCACCGCCGCGAAGCTCGCCTCGCGGCTGCGCGCGGCCGGCTACGTCGTGACGGAAGGTGTCGGCCGCACCGGGGTGGTCGGTGTACTCGCCAATGGCGACGGCCCGACCGTGTGGCTGCGCGGAGACATGGACGCACTGCCGGTCCAGGAGGCCACCGGTCTGGAGTACGCCTCCACCGTCGACGGCGTGATGCATGCCTGCGGTCACGATCTGCACGTCACGTGGCTCGCCGGAGCCGCCGACACGCTGGCCGCGGCCCGCGACACATGGTCGGGCACGCTCGTCGTCGTCGGGCAGCCCGCCGAGGAGTCCGGCGGCGGGGCGTCGGCCATGGTCGCCGACGGGCTGCACACCCGCTTCCCCCTCCCCGACGTGGTGCTCGGCCAGCACGTCACGCCCGGCCTCGCCGGGTTCTACCCGCACACCCCGGGCCTCACCATGTCGGCCTCCGACGACATCGACGTCGTCGTTCACGGCGTCGGCGGTCACGGCTCTCGCCCCGAGTCGACGACCGACCCGGTGGTGACGGCCGCCTACATCGTCACGCGCCTGCAGACCGTGGTGTCCCGCGAGGTGGCGGCGGCACACTCGGTGGTCCTGACGGTGGGACAGTTCCATGCCGGTACGAAGCACAACATCATCCCCGCCGAGGCCCGCCTCTCCCTGAACCTGCGCACTCAGGACGCGAATGTGCGGGGCCGCGTCCTCGGAGCCGTCCGCCGCATCGTCGCGGGCGAGTGCCGGACCGCCGGCTGCCCGACCCCGCCGGAGGTCACGGTCCGGCCCGGATACCCGAACACCGTCAACGACGTCATCCTCGACGACGAGATCGCTACCGTGCACCGCGAACTGTTCGGATCACCCACGGTGTTCGACTTCGGCCCGGCGATGGGCAGCGAGGACTTCTCTCTCCTCGCGCCCGAGGGCGTGCCCTACGACTACTGGTATGTGACGTCGACCCCGCCCCTGGTGTGGGAGGCGGCCCCCGGAACGGACCTGGCCGAGAAGTTCGGCAATGTACCGGGAAACCACAGCCCCGTGTTCGCCCCCGACCCGTCGGTGCTCGTCCCCGGTGTCCTGACACTGGTGTCGGCGGCGCTGAGCCGACTGGCGTGAGCTGACCCGGCCACGCCGGCGTCTCGGTGTCAGGTCGTGGGCGTACTGACGGGGCGGCCCTGCGCGCACAAACGATGACCGGCCGCTTGCGCATCACCCGCGTTCCAGGCGAGCGCCACGAGTCTGCGCATGACGCACGCTACGCACCGCGCAGGTGACCAAGCAGTGGCTGTACACCGCCCCGGCCTGCGAATTCGGTCCGCCTGACCTTGTCGCACGTGTCTCCCTGTCAGGTGCGGCGTGTTGAAGCCGGGGCGGGTCCTGGCGCAGGCGATCGGCAGTACTTGAAGGTTTGGCGGGCCGCCCGCCACGTACGGCGGCTTGCCAAGCACTGGCGAACTCGGCCGGAGCTGACAGTAGTTGGCCCAGGAGTCCTGGCTCAGGCACCAGCCGTCAAAGTAGTGGGGCGATCACGTATTCACTGCTGTGGCGGTCTGCTCGGCGGGGTGTTCGCGGAGCATCCGCATGACGGTTGCGGGTGGGGGCTCTGGTACTGCAACGGCCGTTGGTGTGACGGTTGGGCGGTTTCCGGTGGGGTGTGGCCTCGTCGTCTGTAGTGGCAGGTGCGGGCTTGGTGTCGTCGGCGGCCAGTGGGACCAGTGCAGGACGTGGTGCCGGCTTCTGAAGGTGCTCCGGGGAGCGACCACCTCCGCCGAGCGGCTGCCGGTCAGACGTCCCGGCCCCTGCCCCCGGTCAGGCGTTCTCGCCCCCGCTGCCGCCGCTCCGTTCTGTTCGGTCGCCGTTCATCAGCAGTGCCAGCTCGACCCGTGAGCGGACGCCCAGCTGGCTGAAGATGTTGCGCAGGTGGTGGTCCACGGTGCGAGGGCTGAGCGACAGTCGCGCGGCCACTTCGCGGTTCGTGGCGCCCGACGCCACCAGGCCCGCCACGCGCTGTTGTTGCGGAGTCAGCCGCCCGAGAGCGCTGACGTCGTCGCCGGCTGCGCTGTCCCCGGCGGCCCGCAGCTCGGACCGTGTTCGCTTCTCCCACAGCAGGGCGCCGCAGCGTTCGAAGCCGACCAGGGCGGACCGCAGTTGCTGCCGGGCCTCCAGGGGCCTGCGCCGACGGCGCAGCCACATGCCGTAGGACAGGAGCGTGCGGGCGTGCTCGAACTGGCCGCCGGCGGCCTCGTGCTCCGACAGAGCCCGCTGGTACAGAGTGTCGCAGTCCTCTTCCCGTGCCGTCATGGCTCGGAGGCGGGTCAGTTGGGCCGCGGCCTGTGGATCGGCGCCCAGGGCGGCCCACGCGGCGTACAGGTCCACCATGTCGGTGACGTCCTCGTCCAGACCCGCCAGGACCGTCGCCTCTACGAGGCACGGCACCGCGAGCATCCACAGGCCGAAGTGTCCGCGCCGGGGGCCCGGTCGGAGCAGCGGCGCGAGACGGATCGCGGCCTGTTCGGCCCGGCCGTGGCCCAGGTCGGCACGGGCGCGGGCCCACTCCGCCATGGTGCTCACCTGGAGCTGCCCATGCGGCCGGGCGACCGACAGGGCGGCCTTGGCGTGGTGTTCGGTGGCGGAGTCGGCGCCCACCAGGGAGAAGACCAGTGCCAGCAGGGCGTGGTGTTGCGCGCCGATGTTGCGCTGACCGAGCCGGCGGGCGGCACGGAGACCTTCCTCGGCGTGGGCACGGGCCTGGTGGTGGAAGCCGGCGCGCAGTTCGGCGTAGGCCAGGAACTCCAGGATGCGGGCGGTCGGCCCGGACACGCCCTGGGCGCCGGCGGCCGCCAGGGCTCGGCCGAGCAGGCGCCGCGCGGCGGCGATGTCGCCCAGCACCAGCGCCGCGCGGCCCGCGTACAGCAGGGCGTCCGGCTGCTGTGTGCGCGCCGCGGCGGCGAGCAGCGGTTCCAACTCCTGCGCCGCCCGGGCGAAGTCGACCAGTACGACGTGGCGCATGCCCGCCCGGAAGGCGCCCCACGGTGCCGCCGCGGCGCCCGGGCCCTCGGGGCGTCCGGCCGGCGGCGTCTCGTCCGCGGTGCGTCCGGCGGGGCGTTCCAGCGTCTGGAGGTAAGCCGTGAGGTCGCCGGCGGCCCAGGCTGCTTCCGCCGCCGCAGCAAGGGCCTGCTCCGCGCCCTCCACGTCGTGCGACCCCAACGACTCGGCCGCGAGCAGCAGGGTCTGGTGGGCATCGGCCACGGGGCCGTCGCTCAACAGGAGCAGGCCGCGCCGCAGTTCGGCCCGGGCGCGCAGCGGTGCGTTGTCACCGGCCGTGCTGTGGGCGGCCACGAGCAGGGCAAGAGCGCGGCGGGTCTGCCCGCCACGGCGAGCACGCTCGGCAGCCTTGAATAACTGGGAGGCCCGGTCGCCGCCCGTGTCGGCTATCTGGTCGTACATGTTCATTGCCGCTTCCTGTCTTACGTTTCCGGAGCGTAACAGAGGGTTTGAAGGCATCCTGGCGAGAATCGGGTGGTTGAACAGCACAGAAGTACGCAGCCCGGGCAGCCGATTCTCAGACAAGTAGGAGAGGGCGGCCGAGAGTGCCGCGGCCGTGGGCTTGCTGAGTGTGAGCTGTGAGACCGGTGATTCCACCGATGCGCAGGAGCGTCCAGGCTCTTACGCTGGGCCCGGCCGATCGTCCCGGGGTGCCCCCGGGAACCGGCCGCACGTGTCCGATCAGGAGTGCCCCACGCTCCTGCCGTCCCCATACGGCCCGGACGCCTACCCGATCCACGTACCACCGTCCTCCTCGACCTCCACGACGACACGGTTCACGGCCGACGACACGTGTCAACAGCCGTTGGGCGCCCGGCTCCCGGGACCGCCCCCGCACCCGCCGTCAGGGGACGAGGCGAGAGGAAACCGCTCATGCAGGCAACTCCCCAGTCGTCCACACCCGCTCCGGAGAACGGCCCGGCGCGGCACCGCCGTCGGTCCCGCGGCCCGATCCTGGGTCTCCTCGCGTCCGCGGCGGCGCTGGCCGGCCTGGCGACCATGCTCACCGGCGGCGCGAACGCCGCCGAGAACCCCTACGAGCGTGGTCCGGCCCCCACCGAGGCCAGTGTGACGGCCACGCGCGGCGCGTACGCCGTCTCCGAGACCAGGGTCTCCCAGTTCAGCGTGTCCGGGTTCGGCGGTGGCACGATCTACTACCCGACCAGCACCGACGACGGCACGTTCGGCGCCGTGGCGATCTCCCCGGGGTACACCGCGCGCCAGGCCTCGATCGCCTGGCTGGGGCCGCGGCTCGCCTCCCAGGGCTTCGTGGTGTTCACCATCGACACCAACACCACCTCGGACCAGCCGGCCTCCCGCGGTGACCAGTTGCTGGCCGCGCTCGACTACCTCACGAAGACCAGCAGCGTCCGCAGCCGGGTGGACAGCACGCGGCTCGGGGTCATGGGCCACTCGATGGGCGGCGGCGGCACGCTGGAGGCGGCCAAGGACCGGCCCTCGCTCAAGGCCGCCATTCCGCTCACCGCGTGGAACCTGGACAAGAACTGGCCGGAGATCCAGACGCCCACCCTCATCGTCGGAGCGGACGGCGACGCCGTCGCCTCGGTCCGCTCGCACTCCGAACCGTTCTACGAGAGCCTGCCGTCCTCGCTGGATCGGGCGTACCTGGAGCTGAACAACGCCAACCACTTCACGCCGAACCTATCGAACACGACGATCGCGAAGTACAGCATCAGCTGGCTGAAGCGGTTCATCGACAACGACACGCGCTACGAGCGGTTCCTGTGCCCGTTGCCGCGGCCGAGCTCTTCGATCGCGGAGTACCGGGGCAACTGCCCGCGCACCGCGTGACCCCGGTCGCCGCCCGCCGGCCCCGCCCCAGACAGATCGGGCCGGCGGGCAGCGCCGCGTGCCGTCCGGGCCGGCCCGGCGCGACCGCTCAGAACGGATGTCCCGGATCGTCTCGTCCCCCACCCACAGCGACGCCGCAGGGTGCTCGAACCCGGGCGGCGCCCCGGGGGTTGGCCTGCGCATGCTGGGCCGTCCAGGCGCGGCTCACCGTCTCCCGGGCGCGCCTCAGCACCGAACTGCCCTCCCACTCCCGCTCCTCCTAGCCGTATGCCTCGGTAGGTCAGGGGTGGCGTCTTCGCCGGCGACGGGCCGGGAGCGGGCGCGTACAGCACGCCGCTGCCGCGTGGTCCACCGGCCGATAAGACCTGAAAGATCTCCCCCACAGAAGGAAGACGTGTCATGACTCCACGAGCTGAACACCGCGTACGACACCGCCGACGGGTCGGCCGCCGCCGGGCGCTGATCGGTGGTCTGGCCGCCCTGGGCGTCACGGGTACCGCCGTCGTCGCCGGCGGCCTGCTGTCCCCGGCCGGCGCGGCGACGGCCTGGCCCGAGGCGAAGGGCAGCAAGCCGGTCCCGAGCACCATCGAGGT
>NZ_JBEXOT010000063.1:0-31209 GCF_040611675.1 Streptomyces sp. NPDC006551 | reverse complement strand
GATGGGGACGGGGAGGGTGGTGGTGGCGTTCTGTTCGGCGAAGGTGTCGAGCTCGCGGGTGAGGCGACCCGTCGCCGTGCTGATCTTGCGGTGGGTCACGCGGCTTCCTCCAGTGTCTCGATCCAGCGCTCCAGCTCGGAGCGGCGGATGCGGACTGCGCCGTTCGGGAGCTTGATGGCTTTGGGGCCCTTCCGGAGCTGACGCCAGCGGTAGAACGTCGCTCGGGGACATCGATCTCGGCAAGCACTTGCGGAATGCTCAGCAAGGGGTCTCGCGCCTCGGCCACGGCCGGGCCTCCTTCTCTGCGTGGGTTTCGCGGCTCACGGGCCGGTTTCGCTGACAGAACTGACAGAACCGAGCATTCGGGCCGCTGACCTGTGGTTTCTGCCTAGGAAGCGGGCGTGACAAAGTCGCGAAAACTCCGACAGAACCTCCGTCGACAGGGTTCCGTCACCACCGGCCTTCAGGGCTGCCTTGGGTTCTGTCAGAGTTTCCGGAGTTTTTGTCACGGCAGCCGTATCGGCTGTTTATGCAGGTCAGCGGCCCGGTTCAGGTGTTGTGTCAGTTGTCGGTCCGACCAGAGTTCTGTCAGGCGCCTCGGGTGAGGCGGGGGTGGCGAGGGCTCGAAGTCCACGGTGCACGCCGCCTACAAAGCACTGGAAGCGGAAGGTCTCGCCACTTCCTCCCGCGGACACGGCACGGTGGTGCGTGAGCAGACCCCGTTGAAGCGTCTGGGCATCGCGCGCTACGACAAGGCGAAGTGGCGCGACGGGGACGAAGTCGCTTTCATCGCCGACCGCGTGGCGTCAGGACGCGCCTACCGTCGCAACGAGCAGACCCAGACGGTCAGCCGCGTCCCGGCACCGCCCAAGGTCGCCGAGATGCTGGGCGTTCCGGCCGGTGCCGAGGTCTATGCGCGGGCCCGCCTGGTGAAGGAAGGCGAGCAGCCGACCCACACGCTGACCAGCTACTACCGCCCGGAGCACGTAGAGGGGACACGACTCGTGGACCCGACTCCCGGCCCCGCCGGCAGGGGCGGCGGTTACAGGGTGCTGTACGACGCGGGATACGAGATCGACCACATGAAGGAAGCCCTCTTCGCGCGCGTCCCCACAGCTGAGGAGGTGAAGCTCCTGGAACTGCCTTCAGGTGAGCCGGTCATGGAGCTTCATCGGACGACGTACACGGCGGACGGCACGGTCGTCGAGTTTGCCGTCGGCGTCCACGCCGCTTCCCGCTTCGCGTGGGAGTACGACTTCAAGGTCCCTGACTCGGCACAGTCGAAGGACGACGCATGACTATGACGGACGCGGTCATGAAGGACGCCCAACTCCTTTGGGACTACCAGCTCATGGGGCACAGCCCGCGGCCCTGCTCCGTCGCCATCGGTCTGGGCAGTCACGACCTGGGCGTGGCCGACGTGACCGCCGAGCTGTACCGGCAGGGGATGGCACCCCTGATCGTCTTCACGGGAGCTACGAGCCGGACGACCCGCGACCAGATGCCACGCGGGGAGGCGGAGCACTACCGTGAGCGCGCCATCGAGCTGGGCGTTCCCAGTGACGCCATCCTCGTGGAACGCAAGGCGCGGAACACCGGCGAGAACATCCGCTTCTCACGCGCGCTGCTGGAGGAGCAAGGCGTCCGAGTGTCGTCCGTGCTGCTGGTGAGCAAGCCGTACGAGGAGCGTCGGGCCTACGCCACGGCGCGCAAGCTCTGGCCGGACGTCGAGTTCGTCAGTGCATCGGCGCCCATGACGATGGCCAACTACGCCGAGTCGATCGGCGACGCCCGCCTTGTCGTTGACATGCTGGTCGGATCGCTTCAGCGCCTGCTGATCTACCCCGCCCAGGGCTTCATGATCAGCCAAGAGGTCCCCCAGGACGTTCGGGATGCCTACGAGCGCTTGCGAGCCCAGGGATTCACGAGTCGGATCGTCCCTGAGGCCGCTCAGGCGGAGTGAGTAGAAACCTTCTCTACGGGTTCAAGGCTCGCTGCGCTCGCTGCCCGCATGGGTCCCAGCAGGCTTCATCAGCACAACAGGCGGCGACCACCAACGGGGCGAGACGGTGAAAGCCTTCGGGAGCACACCACTCTTGACGCATCGAGCGTCTGCGTTCACGGCCTCCTGAACTGCAAGCAGTCTGATGCAGAGATCAGAGGTGCCGCGCCAAGGCGCGGCGGCGCCGGCCGTGCGCCGGCACCGCTGCCCCTCCATGCCTTCGTCACCGGGGCCGCGGCGCCGTCACCCCGCCCGCGCCCACAAAGGGGCGAAAAACCAGGCCGGGGGTGGGGACGGTCGACTCCACGGCTTTACCCACCACCCCAGTTCGGGTCCCGCGTCGAGCAAGACCAGGGGCCACTCGAACACATTACGGGCAGAGGTGAAGCCTGCCCGAGTAGCCGGCAAGCGTACGGCCCCCTGATCCTGCTCGACCCCAAACCGGGCAGGACACCGGCCAAACCCGCTCCGCCGACCTCACGCACATCGCCCTTTCTGGGCCTTGGACACAGCGGCGAACCAACTAGCTAATACTCCAGCAGCGGTTCGTGTCCTGAGCTGCGTTTTCGGTAGTGGCCGTGGCGGGCGATGGCTTGACGGTGTCTTCTCCACGCCGACCATGTCAGTGCGTGGGTGACGGATCACGGTCGGCTCGCGGGTAGGGCAGGAGAGCGTCCAGAAGTTCGGTGTGCATCGGATCCTCGGGGTCAGGCCTCACGTGCCTTTCACCTGGTTGATCCTGGCCTGCACTATCTCGTGCAGTGCGGCCGGGTCCAAGGACACGAAGAGTTGCTCGGGCAGGTCGACGTCCACCTCGTGCGCCTCCTGGTCCGGTCCCGCGACGATCTGGGAGTACACCGGAATCACGACTTCCGGGCCTTCGCCTCCCGGCTGTGTGGCGGGCTGGTAGGAGAACTCCGGCGTCAGAGGATCGCCAGGCTCGACCACCTGCTTGGTGCCGACGACTGTCCCGTCCGGGTCCGTAATGACAGTAAGTCTCACTCTGGGCATCGCACTCACCCGCTGGTCAAGGTCGCGATCCGAATGTTGTAGGAGACCGTGCCGTTCGATCTGTTGGTCACCGTCATGGTGTACTTCCAATTCCTCAGGTCCAGGTGCGGAACCCCGCCGATGAATCGGATGGACCCCTCCCTGCCCTGGTCTGTGACATCGAGCCAGCCCAAGAACCTCGGCTCCGTCGCCAGCGTCCCATAGCACACGCCAACGTCGAAGAAATCCCCGAAGAAATAAGTCTCGATGAGCGTTCGCCCTGATGCGATGGTTGAAGGTGGGCCGATGTCCACGATGTTGACTGGCATCTCACGCCCTCCAAACAGGAGTCGCTGAGACGGTTGAATGCCACACGACATGTGACTGGACCTGCACTTTCATTGAACCTCAAGTGACCTCAAATTGCCCGTTCGAGCCATGATCCGACGGGTTCGCCGAACCGGTGCCTGGGTCACCCGGGTGTCGGAGACCAGGACGTGTCACCCTTGCAGGACCCAGGCCAGCTGGCTTGCGACGCCGCCCCCTCCCCGTGGGGGCTAGCACTACGGCAGTTGGATGAACGGCATCCCGGATTCGTAGACGAATTGCTTCCGCCAGAACTCGCGCGGCGTTGGGTCGGCGCCCCTCCTCGACGACAACGGCACCCTCGCCGTCGAACCCATCACCCTCAACCTGAGTCAACATCAAATCCTGAACATCCGACGGGATTCTCCCGCCTCACCCCTTAGCCTCCGACACCCCCCATTTCCAGCGGTAGTTCCGCCCAGTTCCTGGAGGCCCGTCACCGCGGGCATGCCACCGTCGAGAACCACATCCGGTGCGGCAAGACCACCGGATTCGGCCGCTTCCCCTCCCGCGACTTCAGCGTCAATGCCGTCTGGCTCGAACTACCAATGGTGCCCGCTGTCTATACGTACTTCGACGGCGCTGGCCGGCTCTTCTGCGTGGCTGCTGACGCCGCCCACGGTCCGCGCGTGACCCTGGACGGACTGGAGCTGACCGGCCAGATGCCGGAAGTACTCCAAGAGACGGTCCTGGACCTTCATTCCTCGGGTGCTCACAGCGTGTCGTACGGGCACCGGGGCAACCCGGGGATCAACGGCGTCGGCATGGTCCTGCGTGTCCAGGACACCGCAAACGGGGTGCTGACCCGGCCGGTGCTGGTGGGCCGCGACTGGGCCGAACGCTGCACCGACGACTGGGAAGGTCCCATTCCCGAGTGCGAGTGGCTGGGCCGTCAGTGGTGCGTGTACAACGGCTCGGACGTTTGGCCCCCGCCCGGATACGCGACGAACTGGCCCCCGGGGTGGACTCCTCCGTTCTAGAGGTCGTTTGTGCGGGATCGCAGCGGCTGAACGCCAAAGGCCCCCGGACAGGTCGGGGCTTTGGGGCTCGGCGGTGGGTCAGCCCTTGATCTCGCGGAGCAGGGTGCCGTTCTCGTCGCTCAGTTCCCGTACGTACGGGAGCCCGAAGTAGCCCAGGAGGCGGGCCAAGTCGTCGAGGCGCGTTGGGTCGATGACGCCGTTGAGCAGGATGGCCGGGCCGTCGATCGGATCGATCTCCATCTGGCACCAGCTTTTCTCCAGCTCGTAGCCGCACCAGGACGAAGAACGGGAACGCCATCCGGCTCCGACGAAGCGTGCGGCCACAGCCGAGGCGTCCCGGCAGCCGTGGAGAACTCCGCACACGTTGTTGCCCACCTCGAACCACTGGGGATCGAGTTTCAGACCTTCATCGGATATGTCCACGCCCGGAGTGTGCGGCAGCTGTCCGTTCACGGTCACTCGCGCAGGGCGAATCAGCAGCGCCTCCACGCTGTTGCCTGCTCCCTCGGCCGCCGGGAGCGGCCGAAGTGCATCTCGCGAACAGCTCCACGGTCGCGAGCGCCCCGGGAGCCGTCGGCGTACCGCTCCGGGTTGAACGTCCGGTTCGCTACCAGGTCCCCTCGGCGATCTCGTCGAAGATGATCGTCCATTCCGAGCGGGGGTCGGTGAAGGGGAGGGGGTCGAAGCTTTCGATCTCGGCGCGGGCCGAGTCGGCCAGGGCTTCCTCGTCGTCGGAGTCGTCACGGTCGGAGCAGTACTGCTGGAGGACGCAGAGGGCGCGGATCAGGGACTCCACGTCGCGGTGGATCAGGAGGTGGTCGCTCGTGCCCTCGGGGAAGGCGAACACCTGGCCGGAGTCCGGGTCGAGGGCGAGGAGGGAGTCCTGGAAGTAGCCCAGGACCAGCCATTTCTCGGCCTCCGGGGCGTACCGCCGGCCATGGCGGGTGAGGAACTCGCCGAGGAGGACGGGGTCGGCCTCGGGATCCTTGACGTCCATGCGGGAGAGGAACAGGTCGTCGTGCGGGAGGCCGACTTCGTGGAGGACCCGCAGGGAGCGGGGAAGGCGGGAGGGGTCCGTCCCCGCCTCGTAGGGGAAGAGGACGATCCCCTGGAGACCGAAGAGGCGGATGATGTCTTCCGAACCGACCGTGCGCTCCATGCGTCCGCTTTCACTTCCTCATCGGGTCTAACGACCGTGCTTCTTTTTCAGGTTCTGCACGTATTGCTCGTGCTGCTTGTTTCCTTCGTCCTTGTTTCCGCCCAGCTGGTCGTATTCGACCACGTGGGTCACCTTGAGCTCGGGGTTATGGGGGACGAAATGTTTGGCGAGCCAGGCGTCACAACGACTGTTCCGTTTCTGGCACGGCTCTCGTTCCGTGAACACCTCGCGTAGACCGGCCTGTTTCTCCTTGTGGATCAGCGAGTATCCTATGACACGCTCGGAGTGCATACCCCGGTCGCTGCGGCCGACGAGGATGATCTCCTTCTTCGTCTCCGGGTCGATGTACCTTCCCGCGGCATAATTGTGCTTCGACTCGTAGTCGTTGTTGGCGTAGCGCGCGAGCTGTGTGGCCTGCCCCAGGTCGTCCCCGTACGGGTCGACGGGCTTGGACCTCACCTTCGCGGTGTCCGTGTCGGAGACACCCATCTTCGCCTTCTCCGCACGGCTCTCGGGGCGCCAGACCTTGCCGTTGGGCTCCATCAACCCATGAATGCCCGAGGTGTCGTTCTTGTCGACCGGCCTGAGCGTGCCGTCCGGCATGAGCTGCTGGACGGTGCCGTCCTTGCTGAGGAGATACATGGGGACGGCGTCGTCATCGCCGTCGCCTTTGTCGCACGACTTGAACTTGTCCTTGTTCTTCTGCTCGTTCTCGTCGTTCGACCTCTTCGTCTTGTCGAGGCCATCGACGTTCTTCTCGATCTCCTTGTGCATCTTGACGGCGGTCGACTCGACCTTGTCCTCGGCCTTGTCTATCGCGGCCCCGAACTTCGCGAACCGGTCGTCCTTCTTGGTGACCAGACTTCGTTTGGCCCGCTTGTCTCCGAAGCCCTGCTTCTTCTCCTCGAAGCGCCCGTGCTCCTTGGCCAGCTGATCGATGGCGTCGGCGAACTCGGCGAACTCGATCCACAGGTCCTGGCCGAGGGCGTCGGAGCCCTCGGGCAGCAACGCCCCCTTCTCGTCTCGCCCTTCGGACGACATGGTGTCGTCGAAGAGCCCTTCGAGCTTCGTCAGGACCTCACCCTCGATCTTCTCCACCGCCAGGTCGATGAGCTGGGAGACGAGGAGGTCGATCGCCTCTCTCACAGCGATCTTGAGGGCGAGCGCGGCGCCCGCTCCGATGAGTGCGCTGAGGCCGCCGGTGAAGATGGCGCCGACGATGCCGCCGGTGACGGCGGCGGCCGCGGCGCCCAGGTCCGCGATGACCGCGACTTTGCAGGTGGTCACATAGCCGGCGCCGGTGTCCATCGCTCCTGCGAGCAGGTCCATGGCGTCGGCCAGGTGCTTCATGTCCTGGCCTGAGACCTTGCCCCAGCGCTGCTTGAACGCGTCGACGGCCAGGCCCTTGCTCCTGCCTGCCGTGACGTTACTGCAGGCCTTGTTGGCGTCCCGTATGGTGTCGCGGAGCTCTTCGGCGAACTCGCGGTACTCCCGGGCCGTCTCCTTGAGGTCGTCCTCGTCGATGTCCGGCCAGTCGATGCCGACCATCTCCATGATGTCCCGCAGATCCTCCGGGAGTTGGATCCCCACGCGGTGCCCCCTCGCCAACCTCACCGATTCGCATGAGCGATCGATTCTATCGGCTGGTTCGGCCCAATCAACCCCGGATTATGGTCCGTTGTGGGATGCGGGCAGCGCTCCGCGCTTCCATCAGGACGATCGCCTCGTCCATGCCGACGGCCAGCCGGCCGCCCGCACACCACAGGGCGCGAACGGGTGGGCCGGGGCGGAAGGCGATCCTGCGGCCCGAGTCGAGCGCCGTGTGCTCCACGTGTCCGTCCGCCCAGGCGACCGCCAGGGCGTCCGGTTCCGGTCCGCTGCTCAACGCGCTTACGGGAACGGTCCGTTCGCGCACGGCGTCGGCAAGGGGCTCCGCACTGGGACCCCAGGCGCGGACACGTCCGTCCTGACCGCCGGAGTGGAGAAGCGTCGGTCCGTCCGCCCCCAGAGCGTGGGCGGTGAGCGCCTGTACCGGCCCGTCGTGGAGGGTGCGGGACACGGGGCCCGATGTCGCGTTGTCCCGGGTGAGTACGTGTACCCGTCCCCGGGCGTCGCCGAAGGCGACACCGTCCGGCAGGGCCGTCGCGACCGTGAGCTCCGTCTCCGCGGAGAGGTCGGCGGCCGCGGAGAGCATCGCCGCGCGCAGGGCCTCCCAGGGGTCCGGCTCGGGGGCGACGAGGGAGCCGAGGCCCGTGACGGCGGGCTTCGCCCGGTGTACGAGGCCGATGCCGCCCCAGTCGTCGAGGACGGCCACCGTTCCCTCGGGCAGACAGAAGACTGACCGGGCGGGCCGGCGCTCCCCTCCCGGCAGGCGGCCGCGCACGCTTCCGTCACCGCTGTCGAGAACGTGCACCTCGCCGAGGTGGTCGGCGCTGAGGACCGTTCCCGCGAGCTCCCCTCGCCCCGGGGCGAGCGCCGCCACGGGCCCGGCCCAGCGGGTCGTGGCCTCCCGCGAGCGCACCGCGATCACCCGCCACGGTTCCGGGTCCGCCACGGCCGCGAGCCGCTGACGCAGCACGGGGTCCGCCGAGTCGTCGAGTGCGGCGAGCAGGGTGAGGGCCCGGGCCGAGGGCGTGGCGGCCACGCACAGGGCCTGACCCGCACGCAGCCAGGCGCGTCTCAGGTCGCCGGCCGGCTCACCGGTTCGCTCGTCCTGTTCGAGAGCGGCCGTCACGGCATACGGGTCCGCCTCCAGCATCGCGTCGACGGTGGAGGCCGATACGGGCGGGACGCGCGGAGCCGGTACGTGACCGACGACGCGGCCGGGAACCGGGTATGCGTCGGCCGGGGCCGCCGAGCGCCCGGGAACCGCCGTGGCGGCCCACGCCCGGAATCCATCCGGGTCGGTCCACTGGGACTCGGCCAGGTCCATCACTGCGGAGTCGGGACGGGCATCGAGCAGGAGCGCCGTACAGGGCTCTGCCGTACGGGACTCGATGATCAGCTTGACGTGCGAGAGCCGCGCGATCGGCAGCAGGAGCTGGTCGAGCAGTGCGTCGGGGGCTGCCGCTTCGTGGAGGTCCGAGACGACCAGGACCGTCGGTCGCGTGTCCCGGGCGAGGATGTTCAGGAGCTCGGCCGGTGCGCGCGCGACCGCGCCGAGGTCGTCGGCGAGGAGCCAGGCCGCTCCGCGCACGCTCACGCCGCCGGCCAGGGGAGCGACCGCGTGGACACGCCACCGGCTGCCCGCGGACGCCGACGCCTCGCCGTGGTTCACCAGCCACGCCAGCAAATGCGACTTCCCGGCCCCCGTCGGCCCCGTCAGGACGCACACGCGCGGGGCGCGCGGGTCCGTGAGCCAGGCGAGCAGTGCCGAGGCCGCCGGTTCGCGGCCGGCTCCCGGCCTGGGCAGGCGTATCTTCCCCGGATCCGTCATTCCGTTTTCCCCCGGACCGTCATTCCGCTCCCCTCACCGGGGCTGCCTCGTCGGGACCGCCGTCACCCGTCACCCCGGGCGCCTCGGGCGGCGTGCACAATCAACTGCCTGAACCCGTCCTCTCGGGAGGCCGCCGTCTCGCCGTACGGGAAGCTGTGGGTGAACCGCGCACGGGGGAAGAGCTCGTTCATCCACATCGCGCAGTAGTGCCCCGGCATGACGCACGGCTCCAACTCGCAGTACACGCGCGTGATCTGCTCCGGCGCGATCCCGGAGGCGGAGAGCCGCTGCCACAGGCGCTCCTCCGGGTGGAGGCGGCCGGGGCCGGTGCTCTCGGTCACGATCTCCTTCTGTCCGCCGGCGGTGACGAACTCGAAGGAGGCGGAGAAGGGGAAGTTGAGGGTGTGGCGCACGTCGTCCAGGACGCGGGGCCACCAGTTCTCGCGCTCGGCGAAGGCGGGGCCGTCGAGCTGTTTCATCTCCTCCGCGAGCCGGCGGAAGACCGCGACGGCCTCCTCCATCCCGTCGGCGGCCGCGATGCGCGGCAGCGCCTGGTCGAGAAGGGCCAGCGCATGGATGAACTGCGCCACGCTGCTGCTGACGTACAGGTCGTCGATGGCCTCGGAAAGTACGACCGCCTGGATCGCGCCGTCGGGCCGTATACAGAGCTGCGCGTGCTTGTCGTCGCCCAGCCGCAGCCAGCGTTCCAGCTCACGAGGGGGCGCGGGAAGGCGGTGTCGTGCGGCGTACGCCCCCAGCCGGGGGGTGTCCTCGGCCGTGGTGGCCGTGAAGTACGGGCCGACGCCCACGGGCACTCCGATGTCCGCGAGGAGGCGGACGTCCTCTGCGTGGAGTCTCGCCTCATGGAGCGCCGCGGCGGGGAAGCGGCGCAGGCCGTCCGCCCCGAACTGGCTGGTGATCGCCTCGTCGCCCGTCACATTCGCTCCTCAACACCGCCGCTCCACCTGGCGAGTGACGAGTCTAACGAGAGGCCCTCGAGGGTTCCGGGCCCGCTCCCGGAGGCCGCCGCCTCGGCGTTCCCGGTCCGCTTCCCGGGGCCGCCACGCCGGAGACCGGCTCCCCGGGGGGCCGCCTCGGTGTGGCGGTCCCCCGGGGGTGCCCAGTGCCCGGCTACTTCACGTTGATCGCGGTCCAGGCCGCGGCGACCGCCGTGTGCTCCGGGCTGCCGGCGCCGTAGAGGTCGGTCGTCGCCTGGAGGGTCGCCGTGCGGGCGCCCGCGTAGTCCGTGGACGAGGTCATGTAGGTGGACAGTGCCTTGTACCAGATCTTGTACGCCTTGACCCGGCCGATGCCCGTCACCGTCGAGCCGTCGAAGGTCGGCGAGTCGTAGCTGACGCCGTTGATCGTCTTGGCGCCGCTGCCCTCGGAGAGCAGGTAGAAGAAGTGGTTCGCCGGTCCTGAGGAGTAGTGGACGTCGAGGCGGCCCAGGTTGCGGTCCCAGTAGTCGCGGGAGTTGCCGTCGCGGCTCGGCTTGTCCATGTAGCGCAGCGGGGTGCCGTTGCCGCGGATGTCGATCTTCTCGCCGATGAGGTAGTCGCCCGCGTCCGAGGCGTTGGCCGCGAAGAACTCGACGGAGGTGCCGAGGATGTCGGAGGTCGCCTCGTTCAGGCCGCCGGACTCCCGGCTGTAGCGCAGACCCGCGGTCGCCGAGGTCAGGCCGTGGGTCATCTCGTGGCCGGCCACGTCGATGGAGGTGAGCGGCTTGGCGTTGCCCGCGCCGTCGCCGTACGTCATGCAGAAGCACTGGTCGGACCAGAAGGCGTTGACGTACGCGTTGCCGTAGTGGACGCGGGATACGGCGGCGACGCCGTCGCCGCGGATGCCGTTGCGGCCGAGTTCGTTCTTGTAGAAGTCCCAGGTGACGGCAGCGCCGTAGTGGGCGTCGACGGCGGCGGTCTGGCGGTTGGCCGGCGTGCCGTCGCCCCAGACGTCGTCGGCGTCGGTGAAGAGGGTGCCGGTGCCGCTGGTGGCGCCGTTCAGGTCGTACGTCTTGTGGCCGCCGCGCGCGGTGTCGGTCAGCGTGTACGACGGGGCGGTGCCGAGGGTGACGTCGCCGGCGTACTGGCTGTGGCCCGAGCCGGTCTCGATGGCCTCGTAGGCGTACAGCTCCTTGCCGTTGGTCGCGTCGGTGATGACGTGCCGTTCGCTCGGGGTGCCGTCGGCCTGGACGCCGGTGACGACGGTCTCCCAGGCGAGGGTGGGCTTGCCGGTCGCCGCCCAGATCACCTTGCGGGCGGAGGACGGGGTCGCGGACTTCGCGTCGGAGGCGGCGACGGCCGACTTCTTCGCCGTCGCGGCCGAGACCGCCTCGGTCGTGCCGGGCACGGATATCCGGGCTCCGGTCGCCTTGGTCGTGGAGCGGGCGCCGTTCGTCTTCTGGTGCACGACGAGGTCGCCGCCGAGGACGGGGAGGCCCTCGTACGTGCGCTCGTACCGGGTGTGGACGGTGCCGTCGGCGTCCTTGACGACGTCCCGGACGACGAGCTTCTCCTGCCCGGACAGGCCGATGGCCCGCGCGGTGGTGGCGGCCTCGGCCTGGGCGCTCTTGATCGCGGTGGTGCGCTCGGCCGCGGTGAGGACGAGCGCGGTGGCGCCGCTCTCGCGGTCGGCCGCGGCGCCGGCCGTGCCGCCCTGGAGGCCGACGACGAGCATCGCGGCCGAGGCGATCAGGGCGGCGGCCCGCACGGTGGTGCGGCGGCCGGTGGTGTGCGAGGCGGTGCGGTGGTGCGAGGACTGCAGGCGGGTCACGCGGGCTCCTTCGCTGAAGCTGTGGGGGGTGGCGCGGCTGCGAGCGTGCCAGCGAAAGAGCCTTTTTGACAGGTCTGCAACAAGGATTTGACCATCAGTTGTCCGGAGGACAGCCAGACGCGTCCGTTATGCGATACATGACGGATGCGAGGATGACCGCATGGGATCGCTTCTTTACGTCACCGACCTCGGGTACCAGGCGCGCGGTCGTCGCTACTGCGACGAGGACATCTGGCTCTCCGGGCGCCTGCGCGAGGAGTTCGACGTCGCCCTGTGCCACCCCCTGGACGCGGCCGCGCTCATGGACCGCTTCGACGCCGTCGTCGTACGCAACAGCGGTCCCGTCATCCACTACCAGGAGGCGTACGACACCTTCCGCGCCGCCGCCCTCGCCGCCGGGACCCGGATGTTCAACTCCCTTACGGGCAAAGGGGACATGGCCGGGAAGGAGTACCTCCTCCACCTGTCGAGGGAGGGGTTTCCGGTCATTCCCACGGCAGGGCGGCGCGAGGAGTTCGGGCGGCTGCCGGAAGCCGACGAGTACGTCGTCAAGCCGATGCTCGGCGCCGACTCGGTCGGCCTGCGCTTCGTCGAGAAGGCGCGGCTCACGGACGTCGACCCGGCCGGCATGCTCGTACAGCCGCGCATCCCGTTCGCGTACGAGGTGTCGTTCTACTACGTCGGGCGGAGCTTCCAGTACGCGCTCTACGCTCCGGACCCCGACGCCCGCTGGGTGCTCGAGCCGTACGAACCGACCACCGAGGACCTGGAGTTCGCCCAGCGGTTCGTGGACTGGAACGACCTCGCGTACGGCATCCAGCGCGTCGACGCCTGCCGGGCGCCGGGCGGGGAGCTGCTGCTCGTCGAGCTGGAGGACCTCAATCCCTATCTCTCGCTCGACCTGGTCGGGGAGCCGGAGCGGGAGCGGTTCGTGACGGCTGTGGCCGCTTCACTGCGCGAGTTGACGGGCGAGCGGTAAGCGGGAGCGCAGGCGGGGGCGGTACGGGAAGCGTTGGCGGGGGCAGTGCGGGAGGGGCGTGGGCGGGCCTTCTACGCCGTGCGCTTGCGAGGGGTGGCCTTCTTCGCCTGGGTCTTCTTGCCCGCGGTCTTCTTCGTCGTCGCCGTGCTCTTGGTCTCCGTCGTCTTCTTCGCCGCCGTCTTCTTCGCCGTCGACTTCCGTGCGGGCTCCGCCGTCTTCTTCGCCGCCGTCCTGGCCGTGGACTTCTTCGCCTCCGTCTCCTTCGGCGTGCCCCGCGCCGCCGCCTTCTTGCGCGTCTTGAGCTCCGTCACGGAGGCGGCCTCCGGCGGCGCCTCCCCGCGGGCCTCCTTCGCCGCGCGGACGCTGCTCTCCAGCGCCGCCATCAGGTCGATGACCCTGCCGCCGCCCTCCGCCGCCGGCTCCGGGGGCGCCACCGCCTCGCCGCCCTCCGCCTTCGCGGCGATCATCTCCTCGACCGCCTCCCGGTAGTCGTCGTGCAGGGTGCTGATGTCGACCTCGCCGAGGGTGGCCATCAGAGCGTCGGCGAGGTCGAGTTCGGCCTCCCGTACCGAGACGGGCGTCTCCGGCGCCACGCCCTCCGTGGCGCGGATCTCGTCCGGCCACAGCAGCCCGTGCATGGCGATGACATCGTCCACGACCCGGAGCATCCCGAGCCGCTCCCGCCCCCGCAGGGCGTACTTCGCCACCGCCACCTTGTCGCTGCGCTTGAGCGCCTCGCGCAGCAGGGTGTACGGCTTGGCGGCCGGCACGCCGTTCGCCGAGAGGTAGTACGCGGCGTCCATCTGGAGCGGGTCGATCTCGCTCGCCGGCACGAAGGAGACGATCTCGATCGTCTTCGCCGTCGGCAGCGGCAGGGACGCCAGATCCTCGTCCGTGATCGGGATCATGGTCCCGTCGGCGTCCTCGTACGCCTTGCCGATCTCCGCCTGGGAGACCTCCTCGCCGTCCAGCTCGCACACCTTGCGGTAGCGGATGCGGCCGCCGTCCTCGGTGTGGATCTGGCGGAAGGACACGGACCGGCTCTCGGTGGCGTTCACGAGCTTGATCGGGATGCTGACCAGGCCGAAGGAGATAGCGCCGTTCCAAATGGATCGCACGTTTCATCCCTTTCGTGTGGCTTTGCACGGCTATGCCGGATTCGTGGGATTCTCATCGTATGACGCCGATCACAGAGGTGGAGGGGCGGCGCCTGGCGCTCAGCAATCTCGACAAGGTCCTCCACCCGCTCACGGGCACCACCAAGGGCGAGCTGCTGCACTACTACGCCACCGTCGCGGACGCCCTCCTCCCCCATCTGCGCGACCGGCCGGTGTCCTTCCTGCGCTATCCGGACGGTCCGGACGGACAGCTCTTCTTCACCAAGAACCCACCCCCCGGCACGCCCGCCTGGGTGAACACCACGCCCGTGCCCCGCTCCGAGGACCCCGGCGCCCGCCAGGTCGTCGTGCAGGACCTGCCCTCGCTGATGTGGGCGGCGAACCTCGTCGTGGAGTTCCACACGCCCCAGTGGCGGACCGACACCCCGGCCGTCGCCGACCGGATCGTCTTCGACCTCGACCCCGGGCCGCCCGCGACCGTCGTGGAGTGCTGCCGGGTCGCGCTCTGGCTGCGCGAACAGCTCGCCGCCGACGGCCTGGAGACGTTCGCCAAGACCTCCGGGGCCAAGGGCCTCCATCTGCTGGTACCGCTGGAGCCGACCCCGTCCGAGCAGGTATCGGCGTACGCGAAACAGCTCGCCGTCCGGGCCGAGGCGGACCACCCCGCGCTGGTCGTGCACAGGATGGCCCGTGCGCTGCGGCCCGGGAAGGTCTTCGTCGACCACAGCCAGAACGCCGCCGCCAAGACGACGGCCACGCCGTACACCCTGCGCGCCCGGCCACGGCCGACCGTCTCCGCGCCGGTGACCTGGGAGGAGGTCGAGGGGTGCGAGGACCCCGGGCAGCTCGTGCTTCTGATGGACGACATCGCGCCACGTCTGGAGCGGTACGGGGAGCTGCTGGAGCCGCTCTTCGACCCGGACCGGGCCGGGGTCCTGCCCTGAGGGCGGCTGAACGCGAGGGCGGCCCGGGTGGGGCCGGGGTCCTGCCCTGAGGGCGGGGGCCTGAGGGGGCTGAGCCCCGGGCCGGCCGGGGTGGGGCTGGGGTCCTGCGCTGAGGGCGGGAACTGGGGGCGGCCGGGCCGAGGGCGGCCCGGTTGCCCGGTCCGCGCCCCGGCTCCCTTGCCGCCGCCTCACTCCACCTCCGCGGCGGACTCCTCCGGTGTCAGGTCCGGGCGCAGGCGCAACCACGACGGCTGACGCAGCAGCCCCGCCCGGGTACGGACGGCGTACCGGACCTCGCCCACCAGGCGCGGCAGGACCCAGTGCGCTCGGGCCACCGGAGGCAGCTCCGAGAAAGGGCACTCGTGGATCTCGGCGGCGTACAGCAGCCGGGCCAGCTCGGCGCGCTCCGATTCGCTCCACCCGGTGCCGACGCTGCCGACGTAGCGCAGTCCGCCGGCGTGGCGCTGGCCCATGAGAACCGAGCCGGGCAGGCCGGACAGCCGTCCACCGCCGGGCAGCCAGCCGCCGATGACGATGTCCGCGGTACGCATGTTGCGGATCTTGATCCAGTGCCGCGACCGAGCCCCCGGCTCGTAACGGGAGGTGATCCGCTTGCAGATCAGGCCCTCCAGACCGTGCTCGCGGGTCGCCCGGAGCGCGGCCTCGCCATGGCCCACCAGCGCGCCCGGCGTCGACCAGGCCGGACCGACCAGGGACAGCGCTTCGAGCTCCTGGCGCCGTTCCGCCCAGGGCCTGCCGGTCAGCAGCCGGCCGTCCAGGAACACCACGTCGAACAGGACCGCGTGCACCGGTTCACGGGCGGCCAGCCGGCTCGCCCGCGCGGGTGAGCCCGCCAGGCCCATCCGGGGCTGCAGCCGGGCGAAGTCGCTGCGCCCGTCCTCGTCGAGCATCACGATCTCCCCGTCGAGGACCGCCGTACGCCCCAGGGGCAGCGCCCGGCCCAGCGGCCGGAGTTCCGGATAGGCGGCGGAGACGTCCTCGCCGGAGCGCGAGCGCACCACCAGCGTTCCGTCCCCGGAGAGGTAGAAGATCGCCCGCTGGCCGTCCTGCTTCGTCTCGAAGGCCCACTCGGCGTGCTGCCCGGTGGGCGGCAGCGCGCCGGCCGTGGCGAGCATCGGCGGGATACGAGGAAGGTCCACGGGTCAGGACTGACCCGTGGCGCGTGCCGCTACTCCCGATCCCGGCCGATTCAGCCTTCGGACACATTCCGCCGGGCACGGACCGGGATCGCGGTCGCCCGGTCGGGTTCGAGCGGCGCTTCGCGGGTTCGGAGCCGTACGTCGCGGGTTCGAGCCGTACTTCGTGGGTTCGAGCGGTACTTCGCGGGCGCGCGCATCCCCGCCGCGCGGCCCGTGCGCGCGGCGAGCGCCGCGTGAACTCCCCCCGGGCGCCGCGTGTGGCGCAAAGCGTGCGCCCCGTGCGGCGTTCGCCGGTCGCGTCCGGTCAGCGGGCCCTGAGGGACGGTGACGTGGTGCACACTTGCTCCCTGGTACAGCGCTCACGGGGAAGGCGGCGGCCGGCATGCTGACGGGGATCGAGGAGGTCGACTGGGCCTCACTGGGGCATGCGTACGGGCCCGCCGACGATGTGCCGGGGCTGCTGCGCGGGCTCGCCTCGGACGATTCCACGGAGCGCGAGCTCGCCCTCGACGGCATGTACGGGGCGGTGCACCACCAGGGCGATGTGTACGACTCCACCCTCGCGTGCATCCCCTTCCTCCTCGAACTCGTCGCCGACGCCTCCGTCCAAGACCGGGGCGGCATCGTGGAGTTGCTGACCAGCATCGGTGGCATCGATCTCGGCGGGGACGACGAACTTGACGAACTCGACCCCGATGACGGGGAGTTGATCCCGGCGGCGAACTACGCGATGGCCGCGGCGGCCGTCGCCGCCGGAGCGGACGTGTTCCTCGGGCTCGTCGGCGATCCCGACCCGGAGGTGCGGCTGGCGGCCCCGTGCGCGCTCGCCTCGATGCATCCCGAGCCGGCGCGCGTACTGACGCTGCTGCGTGAGCGGCTCACGGTCGAGCGCCACACGGAGGTACGGCTCGCCCTGGTGGAGGCGGTCGGGCGGATCGCACGGCGTCACGAGTCGCTGCGCGACGAGACCGTCGACTGGCTCGGATGGCTCTCCCGCGCCGCACAGGCGCCGGGACTGCGGCTCGCGGCCCTGGCCCAACTGGCGCGGTGCGCCCCCGGCGAGGTCCCGGACGACATCGTGGAGCGGGTGACGGCCCTGCTCGACGAGGTGCGGACCGCGTCCCCGGGGCACGACGACGCCCCGGCCCGGAAGCCCCAGGCGCAGGACGGCACCCAGGCACGGGAGGTCCTCGCGCGGGAGGCGCCGACCTGGGAGACCGGGGCGCCGGAAATCGAGGCACAGGACACCCCGACCTGGAAAACCCAGGCACCGGAGGCCCCCACCTTGGAAACCGAGGCCACCGAGGCGACCGGCCTCTTCACGGAGAGCGGGTGGCCGGCCACGCCCGCTCTCGCCGGACAGGTCCGTGAGCTCGTCGACGAGCAGCCGGCCGATCGCCGGACCCCCTGGACCGACGAGCTGCTGCGCACCCTGCACACCGCCCTGGACGACCGGGTCGACGACCGGATCGCCCTGATCCTCGCCCAGCTGCGCAGCCCCGACCGGTCCCGGCGCTCGGACGCCATCTGGCTGTGCGGCGGGCTCATACGGATGTGGCGTGGCCGGTACGAGGAGGTGGTGCGGGTCATCGGGGACCAGCTCGCCGACCCGGACCCGAGACTGCGCGAGGCCGCCACATCGTTCCTCGAGCGGCTCTTCGAGCTGTCGGGCCCCGCCACCGACGCCCTCGCCGCCCGCCTCGCCTCCGGGCCGCCGACGCCGCTGGGGCAGGGTGGGTCCGGAGCGCGGACCGGGGGCCGCGGGGCGCTGCTCGCCCTGGCCCGGTCCGGCGACGCCCGGGCGGTACCGCTCCTCGCCAGGGCGCTCATGGAGCCGGAGGTGCGCCGCGAGCTGCTGTACGCGGTCGACGCCCTCGGCCCCGCCGCCGTACCGCTCGCACCGGTGCTGCGCCGCAGACTCGCACGGGTCGAGCTGGACGACCGGCTCTACGACCATGCGGCGCCGCTGCTCTTCGCCCTGACCGCGATCCGGGGCGCGCAGGCCCTGCCCGAGGTGCTGCGGGTGCTGCGCGGGGCGCCCCCCAACCGGCGGGACTGGGTGCGGGAGTCGGCCCTGCGGGCGCTGGCGGCCTTCGGTCCGGCGGCCCGGGAGGCCGTCCCGGACGTACGCGAGCTGCTGGTCTGCGACTCGGCCACCGTCTCGGCGAGCGCGGCGCTCGCGCTGTGGTCGGTGGAGGGCGAGGCGGCGGCCGTGCTGCCGGCCCTGGAGGGGTGGCTGCGGCCGGGCGCCGCCGAGCCGGAGTGGTGCGCGGCGGCCCACGCCCTCGGTTCGATCGGCCCGGCGGCGGCGCGGAGCGCGCCCGCGCTGCGACCGGGGCTGCGGGCCCGGGACGTGTGGGTACGGGTCGCCGGAGCCACGGCCCTGTGGCGGGTGGCGGGGGACGTGGAGGCGACGCTGCCGGTACTGCTCAGGGCCTGGGAGGAGAACCCGCACGCGCGCGTGGACATCGCCGAGTGCCTGGCGGAGATGGGGCCGGCGGCACGGGAGGCCGAGCCCGCGATCCGGAGCGAGCTGGCCCGGCGCCGCCGCCACAACGTCCGCGAGCACGGCTCGGGCAGCCATGACATCCACCAGGACGAGAAGCTCGTGGCCTTCTGCCACGCGGCCCTGGACCGCATGGAGTGGGGCCGGCGCGCCTGAGCCCACCCCGCCGGGGCGGTGACCAAAGAGGCGCGGAGCCGCCGGGATCTGCGGACACGAAGGCGCGGAGCCGCTGGGGCGGTGACCAAAGAGGCGTGGAGCCGCCGGGACCTGCGGACACGAAGGCGCGGAGCCGCTGGATCCCGCGGCCCCCTGAGACGGGGAGCCGAGAGGCCCTGCGGACTACGGAGACGCGGAGCCGCTGAACCCTGCGGACCACCGACACCGGGGGCCGCTGGGTCCTGCGGACCTCGAAGGCGCCCGTAGAACCGGCGACCGATGACCCTGGAGCCCCCGCTCCGTACCTCACCCGCGCCGAGCCCGAGCCGTCGGACGTAAGTAAAAAGGACTTTCCTACGAATAAGGTCTAAGGGAAGGGAAGACCGATCGTCCCGGGCTCCGCATGATCACCTGTGGCGCCCGACCGAGCACGGTCACCGCACCGACGACATCCTGGAGCAGTGTGAGACCGCGCGGGCTGCCGTACGCCGCCGCCGTGGCCCTGTCCGCCGCGGCGGCGCTGCTCGCGCTCTCCGGCTGCGGCGATGTGGGCGGCCTCGAGAGCGCGGGACCGACGCCCACCGCCGTCGGTCCGGTCCGCCTCTGGCCCGATCTGCCGCCCGCGACCGCGCCGCCCCTCGACTACGGCGAGACCGACACGCAGCGGGTCCCCGGCATCAAGGCGCCGGGCGACGACGTCCACCGCGTCGACCCAGTGGCCGTGATCCAGGCCGAGGCGAACGCCCACCCCGACACGTACAGCGGGGCGGACGGCATGTACGAGGAGACGGCCCGGCAGATCGCCCGGTGCACGACGGAGCCGAAGACCTGCCCGGTGATGAAGCCGTACTACCGCGATCTGACCGGCGACGGCCGTGACGAACTGATCGCCGGCATCCGCATGCCGGAGCAGCAGTTCGGCGTCCGGGTCTATCTCGCCGAGAACGGCGGCCTCACCCGGATCATGGCGACCGTCGACCAGGTCATCAGCGTGGAGACGGCGGGCCGGGACCTGATCATGCGGGTCAGCTCGGCCGGCATTCCGGGGTACGAGTACCGCACCGCCTGGTCCTGGGACGAGCAGCAGCACTCGATGCTGGCGACCCGGGACGAGATCGTCCGCGTCAAGCCGCGCGGCCCGGCCGCCTCGCCGCCCCCCGAGCCCAGCGCAGAGCAGAGCGCCGCGCCCACCTCCGCGTCCAGCACCCCGCCCACCCCCGAGACGAGCGCCGAGCCCACCCCCGAGACGACCTCCGAAGGGGCCCGGGGCGGCGCCCCTGAGGGCAGCCCTGCCGGAGGCCGCCCATGAGCCCGCGCCCGCGCCTCCCCGCCTGGGCCGCGACGCTCACCTGGAAAGCGGCGGTCTTCATCACCGTCATGTGCTGCGCGCTCGCGGCCCTGCTCGGCATCCTCGTCCACGTCTCGGTGACCGGGCGGACCGTGAACGACTCCCGCGAGCGAGCACTGGACCGGCTCACCGCGGCCGCCCGCGCCTACGAGGCGGGCGACCCGCTCCCGCGGTTCGCCGGGATCGACCCCGAGGGCCTGCCCGGCTCGCTGCGCGCGCTCGCCGTCGGCGGGGAGCGCGGCACCATGGTCACCTCGTACGAGGGCCGGCCGACGATGTGGGCGGCCGGTCCCGCCGACGGCCGCGCCCTCGCCGTACGGACGGACTACTCGACGAGCGCGGAGACCATCAGCGGTCTGGACCGGTCGATCCTCGGCTCCTCGGTCCTGGCCATCGGCGCGACGCTGCTCGTGGGCGCGTTCGCGGTCACCCGGGTCACACGACGGCTGCATCTGACGGCTCAGGTGGCCCGGCGGATCAGCGCGGGCGACCTCGACGCCCGCGTCGACGACCCCCGTACGAAGGACCCTTCCCGCCCCCAGGACGAGGTCGCCACGGTCTCCGGGGCGCTCGACACCATGGCCTCCTCGCTCCAGCGCAAGCTGCAGAGCGAACAGCGGTTCACCGCCGATGTTGCACACGAGCTGCGGACCCCGCTCACCGGACTGTCCGCCGCGGCCGAACTGCTGCCGGAGGGGCGACCGTCGGAGCTCGTACGGGACCGGGTGAAGGCGATGCGCGGGCTGACCGAGGACCTGCTGGAGATCTCGCGGCTCGACGCCCGCAACGAGACGGTGGACCTGGCCGTGCACGAGCTCGGACCGGTCGCGGAGCGGGTGGTGCGCGCCTCCGGGACGCCGACCGAGGTGCGGATCGTCCGGGACGCCACGGTCGAGACCGATCGGCGGCGCCTGGAACGGGTGCTCGGCAACCTCGTCGCCAACGCGCACAAGCACGGCGCCCCGCCGGTCGTCCTGACCGTGGACGGCCCGGTCGTGACCGTGCGGGACCACGGGCCCGGGTACCCGGAGTACCTGCTGGAATCGGGGCCGCAGCGGTTCCGTACGGAGAGCGGCGGCAAGGGCCACGGGCTCGGTCTGACGATCGCGGCGGGGCAGGCGGAAGTCATCGGCGCGGAGCTGGTCTTCGCCCACCCGCCGGACGGCGGGGGCGGGGCGCTGGCCCGGCTGACGCTGCCGGCGTACGTACGGTTCGGCGACGCGGAAGACGAACCGGGCTCTGGTCGGCACGCGGCCCCCTGACGGCACACCGTCACACATAAGGGATATAACGCTTACTGCTTGCTACGTTGCGGACCATGACCGCAACGACGGCGGACGCTCCCCCGACGGGGCTGTCCACCCCGAAGCGCCGTGGCGTGGAACTCTGTCTCCTCGTCTGCGCCGTCCTGATCTCCGTCTACGGCTACGCCGAGGTCGGCCTCGCCAGGAACGGCGCCGTGCCGCCCGACGCCGCCCGCTACGGCGCCGGCCTCGGTCTGCTCGCGCTCCTCGCCCATCTCGCCGTCCGCTTCGGCGCGCCCTACGCCGACCCGCTGCTGCTGCCGATCGCGGTCCTCCTCAACGGCTTGGGGCTGGTGCTGATCTACCGTCTGGACCTGGAGACGCCGTACGACCGGGCCGCGCCCACCCAGCTGGTCTGGTCGACGCTCGGGGTGGCGCTGTTCATCACGGTCGTCGTGCTGGTGCGCGACCACCGGGCGCTCCAGCGGTACGCGTACCTGTCGATGGCCACCGCCCTCGCCCTGATGACCCTGCCGATCTTCTTCCCGGCGGTGAACGGCGCCAAGATCTGGATCCGGATCGGCGGTCTCTCCTTCCAGCCGGGCGAGTTCGCCAAGATCCTGCTGGCCGTCTTCTTCGCCGCGTACCTCGCGGCCAACCGCAACGCGCTGGCGTACACCGGCCGGAGGGTCTGGAAGCTGCAGTTCCCCACCGGCCGCGTGCTCGGCCCCATCGTCGCGATCTGGGTGCTGAGCGTGGGCGTACTGATCCTGGAGCGCGACCTGGGCACCTCGCTGCTCTTCTTCGGCATCTTCGTGATCATGCTGTACGTGGCGACGGGCCGGACCGGCTGGATCGCGGTGGGCCTGCTCCTGGCGGCGGTGGGAGCCTTCGCGGTCGGCTCCCTGGAACCGCACGTCCACAGCCGGGTCGAGGACTGGCTGAACCCTTTCGCCTCCATCGAGGCGGGCGACGGCCCGGGCCAGCTCGCCCAGTCGCTCTTCTCCTTCGCCGCCGGCGGGATGCTCGGCGCCGGCCTCGGCTCGGGGCACTCGATCCTGATCGGCTTCGCCGCCAAGTCGGACTTCATCCTGGCGACGGCGGGCGAGGAGCTCGGCCTCGTCGGCCTGACCGCCCTGTTCCTGTTGTACGCGCTGCTGGTCGCCCGCGGCTATCGCGCCGGCCTCGCGCTGCGCGACCCCTTCGGCCGGCTGCTCGCGATCGGGCTCGCCTCGATCCTGGCGCTCCAGGTCTTCGTGATCGCCGGCGGGGTGATGGGCCTGATCCCGCTGACCGGCATGGCGATGCCGTTCCTGGCGCAGGGCGGCTCGTCCGTGGTCACCAACTGGGTCATCGTGGCGCTGCTGATCCGCGTCAGCGATTCGGCACGGGCGCCGTATCCCGCACCGGTGGCCGAGCCCGCGTTCTTCGCGCCGGTCGTGGAGGACGCCCGGTGATCCCGTACATCCGGCGCGCGGCCGCGCTCTGTCTGGTCCTGCTGGCGGCGCTGCTGGTCAACGCGGCCCGGGTGATGGTCTTCGGGGCCGAGTCGCTGGACGAGAACCCGGCCGACCGGCGGGTGGCCATCGCCCGATGGGGCCAGCCGCGTGGCGAGATCCTGGTCGACGGGAAGCCGGTGACGGGGGCGCGCGACAGCGGCGAGCAGCTGCGGTACGAACGCACGTACAAGAAGGGCCCGCTGTACGCCCCGGTGACCGGGTACGCCTCGCAGACGTACGGCACCACCTTCCTGGAACACGCCGAGGACGCGGTCCTCGCCGGCACGGACCCGATGCTGGCGCCGTTCCCCTTCTGGAACGACATCAGCCGGGGGCGGCGGCCGGGCGGGGACGCGGTGACGACGATCCGGGCGTCGATGCAGGAGGCGGCGTACCGGGGCCTGGACGGGAAGCGGGGAGCGGTCGCGGCGATCGAGCCGTCGAGCGGGCGGATCCTGGCGCTGGTGAGCAGCCCGTCGTACGACCCGGGGGTGCTGTCGGGCACCGGGCCGACGGTGAAGGACGCCTGGGCGCGGCTGACCACCTCGCCGAACCAGCCGATGCTGAACCGGGCGATCCGGCAGACCTACCCGCCCGGCTCCACCTTCAAGATCGTGACCGCGGCGGCGGCCCTGGACGCGGGCGTGGTGACGGACGTGAACGCGCCGACGCGTACTCCCGACCCGTTCGTGCTGCCGGGCACGCGGCAGGTGCTGCCGAACGAGGCGAAGGGGTGCGGCGACGAGTCGCTGGCGTACGCGATCCAGTGGTCGTGCAACACGGTGATGGCGGGGCTCGGGGTGAAGGTCGGCCTGGAGGAGATGGTCGACGCGACGCGGAACTTCGGCTTCAACGACACCGGGCTGAAGATCCCGTCGTGGGTCGCGAGGTCGAACTTCGACACCGACATGAGCGACGACCAGCTGGCGCTGTCGTCCATCGGCCAGTTCAACACGACGGCGACGCCGCTCCAGATGGCGATGGTGGCGGCGGCGGTCGCCAACAACGGCGAGATCGCCCACCCGCACCTGGTGGAGCGGACGACGACCTCGGGCGGCCGGACGGTCGACACGACGGGCCGCCGCAGCTACCGCCAGGCGATGCGCCCCTCGACCGCGACCCAGCTCCAGAGCCTGATGGTGAAGGCGGTCGAGGAGGGCACCGGCACGAACGCGGCGATCCCCGGCGCGACGGTCGGCGGCAAGACGGGCACGGCCCAGCACGGCCTCGGCAACACGGGCACCCCCTACGCCTGGTTCATCGCCTGGGCCCAGGCCCCGGACTCGGCCCAGCCGGCGGTCGCGGTCGCGGTGGTCGTGGAGGACGCGGAGGCCCGGCGCACGGAGATCAGCGGGGGCGGCAGCGCGGCGCCGATCGCCCGGGCGGTGATGGAGGAGGGGTTGCGGCTGGAGGCGGAGGCGCGGGGGCGGTGAGGCGCGGCGTGATGCCCCGCCTCACGACAGCTCCGGAAACGGCGGAACGCCCGGCCGAGGAAGACTCGGCCGGGCGCTCCGGATGAAGGGCTACGACTCCGCGGTCAGAGCTCGCCGCGGCGAGCGAGCTGCTTCAGCGCGTTCTCGCGGATGATCTCGTTCTCGTCGTCGCGCAAGCCCTCGAGGGCTTCCCGGGCCTCCGGGCCGGGAATGGCGCCGAGAGCCCAGATCGCCTTCACCGCGAGGGCCCGGGACTCGTCGAAGTCCAGGTACTCGGGAACCCAGCGAGTCGCCGCGACGAGCGCCGGCACCGTCCTGGGCGACCGAAACGTACCCAGGCCGGACACGACGTCCTCGTGCTTGTAGTGCCAGTCGGCACCACACAGCTCGAGCAACGGCTCCAGGAACTCCTCACCCGAGGCACCGGCGGCGCCCTTGACGATCAACGCCATCTCGACGTCGTCGGCGTCCTGACGCTCCATGGCGTCCCGGAGCAGCCGGAGCGCCAGGGCCGCACCATCGGACTCGCCGAAGTGGGTGAGCACCTCATCGAGCGTGCGGCTCGGGCCCTGTCCCGGCGCGACCACCAGCCCCAGAACCAGATCCTGCTCCTCAGGCGTCATCGCCTGATCACCTCCCACGCGTCGATGTTTTCGTTGAAGAGCTTGAGCGCGGCACCGCCACCGAGACCGATGTTGATGTGCTCCTCGCCCTCTCCCTTGAAGAAGGCGTTCTTCTTGCGCCAGCCCTTGCCGACGAGCGGCATGTTCGGGAACTTCGCACGCGTCGCCCTGGAGGCGTCTCGCACACCGATCTGCTGGAGGGCCGCAGTGGTACCCGGCTTCACGGTGAACTTCACGAGGACACCGTCGTAGGCCTCCGAGAACGCCTGCGTCGGGGAAATGAACGTCTCCGCGGTCGCCGACAGACCACCACCATCCTTCAGGGTCTGGTAGTGCGACTCGCTCATCGTCCGATAATACGTTTCCCCCTCAGAGTCATCGTCACCGCCACGATCAGCCTTGCCGGAGCCGCCGCCGCCGCTGGAGCCACCGTTGCTGCGGGAGGAGCCGCCGGACTTGCCGCCGCCTCCGCCGCCGGAGCTCTTGCCACTGGCGACGGGCTTGCGCTGCGGCATGGAGGAGGGCTTGGGCGCCGCCTTGGCCTGGGCCTGCTTCTGGGTGTGGTTACCCGTCTTGCGCTTCGCCGCGGCTGCCGCGTCGGCCTTTCTCTTGGCTGCTTCGGCGGCCTTCTTCTTGGCCCGTTGCGCGGCTTCCTTCTTGGCCTTCTCGATGGCGGCCTTCTTGGCCTTCAAGGCTGCCGCCTCGGCGGCCTTGGCCTTCGCGAGGACCTGCTCGGCGAGCTTCTTCGCCTTCTTGAACGCCTGGATCGCGTCGATCGTGCGGTCGACGGCCTTCAGAACGGACGGGATCTTGCCCAGCTTGGTCCACGGGATGGCTCCGATGATCATGCTGCCGCAGGACCACATGTCACCGCCGAAGCAGGCCATGGCATCGCTGAGACCGATGAAGTCGCTCAGGATGCCCCAGGCCGCCCCCATGATCACCGACGTCAGCGACTTGCCCATGGTGCCTCGCGCCTGGGCGACCATCGCCGCTGACAGTCCCGCGCCCTTGAGGGCCGCGGCCTTCTCCGAGGCGGTCAGGGTGATCGCGAGACCGCTCGGGTCGGAGTACGTGACCGGGTTGTTCTGCGCGTACGCGTACCCGTTGGACTGCAGGGGGTCGTTCAGGTCGAGCATCGGGTCCGCGGACAGGAAGCGTCCGACCACCGGGTCGTAGAGACGGGCACCCAGCGGCTGGAAGCCGGCGGCGTCGTTCCGCGTCTGGCCCAGGAACCCCTTGCCGGTCTGGAGGTTCTGCCCCGTCCTGTCGGCACCGCGCTGGTTGCCGAAGGGGTCCTGCTTGCGCACCCGCACCGGCATGCCGGTGTAGAGGGCGACCTCCGCGTACACGCTGCCCTGGTGATCCGTGGCGAGCGCGGTGAGCGTCTCACCGCCCGTGCCGTTGGCGTAACGCAGGATGGCGCCGTCGGGCGTCGAGTACGTGCGCTCGCTGCGGACCAGGACGCCGCCCTGCTGGACGGTGACCTGCACCTCGCCCAGGTGCAGCGTCGCCTGCCTGCCCTGGATGGTCAGCAGCCGGTCGCCCTCGGGGCCGTAGATGTGACGGGTGTCGTTCTGCGGCAGCCACTGCTGGGCCGTGGAAGCGGCGTCACAGGTGGCGAGCACGATCGGCGTCGAGTTCACGTTCGCCGCGCCCTGCACCGCGAGGCACAGACCGGAGGCGACGTGAGTCAACTGCCCGGAGGCGTTGCGCTTCAGGTGCTGGGCGCTGGTCCCGTTGCACTTCTGCAGCTGGAGCGCGGAGCCCGCCGTGTTGGCGGCCGGCTGGAGGCACCAGTTGCCGTAGACCTTCAGGGTGCCCAGGTTCGGGTCCGTCTGCGGGGTCGCCGTCGAGCCGGGAACCGGCTCGAACTGCCAGCTCTGCGCCACCGTGCCGTTGCAGACGTACAGCTGGATCGCCTGGCCGGCGGACGCGAGACCCGACTTCAGGTCGAGGCACTTCTGGCCGAGACCCAGGTACGGGGTCTTGCCACCGGAGCCCTGACCGGTGATCCGGTCCACCTGACCGTCGTAGGTCCAGCTCAGTTCCTGCTTGTCACCGTTCTCGACCGAGGTGATCGACTTGGTCTCACCGGTCAGCTCGTACAGACGCGTGGCCTCGGCCTTGACCTGCTGCCCCGCGGGGGTGGTGTAGGTCTTCGACACCTTGGTCAGCGTGTGCGGCTGGCTGCCGTCGGCCTTGCCGTACGCGTAGGTGCTGACGGCGTCCTTGGCGGTGTTGCCGGAGAGGTCCTTCTCGGTGAGCTTGGTGCGGTTGCCGAGCAGGTCGTACTCGTACTCCTGCCAGTAGCCGGAACCGTCTCCGGCGGTCGCGTTGAGCGTGCCGTCGGTGTTCTTCGGCGTGGAGCAGCCCCGCGCCGCCGGTTCCTTGTTGGTCCAGGCGGACTTCAGCTGACCCATCGGGTCGTAGACGAAGCACTCACGCTCCTCGATCCCGACGGACTTCTCCTGGATCGAGGTGACGTTGCCGGCCGGGTCGTAGGTGTAGGCCCGGTTCGAGACCAGGGTGCCGCCGACGAGGGTCCTGTCGGCGGTGGTGTCGTTGGGGCCGCCCTTCTCGCGGTGGACCGACTGCTCCGTGAGCTCACCGCTGCTCTCGTCGTACGTGTTCTGCGTCCACACCCGGTACGGCATGGCGCCGAGGGTGGAACGGAGCACCTGGCCGTAGGGCGAGTAGACGGTCTCGGAGCCGTACCAGTCCTTGCCGGAGATCGAGAGCGGCTTGCCGTCCTCGTTGTAGCGGATGACCATCTTCTCGCTGGCGAACTTGCCCGCCGCGGGAAGGGTGGCCTCGTTCAGCATGCCGTTGTCGGAGTACACGTAGTCGTACGTGTAGTCCTTGGCGAAGCCCCACGTGTCGACGATGGACTGCGGCAGGGACAGGGTGGTCGAGGTCGGCTGGTAGTCCTTCGTGTAGCCGTTGACCTTCTGCGTGTACGCCAGCGTGTCCGTGTACCGGGTGGCGGCGGCGGGCATGCCCTTGCCGCCCGGAGCGGTGTCGTAGGTGAACTCGGACAGCAGCTTGCCGGCTGAGCTGTTCTCCCGTACCTGGGTCGGCCGCGACAGCTCGTCGTAGCCGTTCCACATCTTGAGGCCACGGCCGTTGGTCGTGGTCAGCGGGCGGTCGAGGGAGTCGTACTCGTTCCGGGTCGTACCCGTGTCCGGGTCGGTGGCGGTCTCCAGGCGGCCGCGGTGGTCGTACGTCCAGGACCAGGGGTGCGTCGGGTCCGCCGAGGCGGTCGCCTTCACGGGCTGGCCCTGCACGTCGTACTCGTAGCGCGTCGACGTGAAGCCGCCCGGCGCCGCCGGGTTGAAGGTGTCCGTGCGGACGGTGCGGCCGAGCGCGTCGGTCCAGACGCGGTAGGACGAGTCGCCCTGCGGCTGGATGACCTTCGACCAGTCGGCACCGTACTCGTAGCGGACGGCCTTCTCGGGGACCTCCTGGGAGATGGCCTCGGTCGTTCCGGGGGCCTTCACCTTGAGGACCGGCATCTCCTCGAGCACGCGGCCGAGGCCGTCGTACTTGTAACGGGTGATGTTCGGAACGGTGGTGTCCGCGCGCGGCGTGAACAGCAGACCGCTGGGCTCGTCCTGGTTCAGGTAGGCGTTGTTGGTCTGGTAGATCTCACCGGCGTTGTTGTACAGCGTGTCGGTGATCAGACGGCCGCCGCCGTCCGCCTCCTCCTGCGACTGCCGCTCGCGCCCCATACCGTCGTAGATCGTGACGGACTTCTCGACTCGGTCCTCGTAGCCGCGCGTGTACGTGGTGACGTACGGAGGCTTGCGGGTCTTTCCGCCGTCGGGGTCGTTCGGGTCGGTCTCCTCCGCCGGGATCGTGTACTCGGCCTTGAAGTCCGGCACGCCCGTCGTGCGGCCCGGGGCCCAGGCCTCGGCGAGACGGCCCAGCGGGTCGAACTTCGCGTCACTGATGTGGCCGTTGGCGTCGGTCGTCTTCAGCGTGACCGCGCGGCCCGGCTCCAGCTCCTGGATCGTGGTGTGGCCGAGCACGTTGGTCGTGGTGACCTTGAAGACCTGGCCCGTGGCCGGGCCGATGGACTCGTAGCTGATCGTGGAGGACTTCGGAGTCGGCTTGGTCAGCTGCTCCGGGTCGGTCGTCCGGATCACCCGGCCGATCTCGTCGAAACCGGTGGTGCCGTTGGTCTGGAAGTCGGTGCCGGTGCCGTTCAGCGACCACGACTCGGTGGCCAGGCCACGGGTGGTGGCGCCGAGGGCCGTGCCGTACGTCGTGCCGTCGAACGCCGTACGCTGCGCCCCGCTGAGGGTGGACAGGTTGGTCCAGTTGGCGTTCGCACAGGTCGTCGGCGAGACCAGGACCTGCTTCGACAGACCGATCAGGTTCTTGTCCGTGCGGTGCAGGTACTCGAGCTTGGTGCAGGACTCGTCACCGGTCTTGCCGGTGTCACCGAGGCTTTCCACCAGAGTCGGCAGACCGTACGTCGACTCGTAGGTCGAGTTGGTCTTGACCGTCCGCAGCGTGCGGGTGTCGTCACCCGTACCCGAGGACTTCGTGTACGCGATCTCCTCGGGCTCGGTCACACGCCACGCCTGCAGCGGGCTCAGGCCGTCGCCGAGGTCGCGGCGGGCCAGCTCGGTCGCCTGCGGGATCGTGATGCTGCGGCTCAGCCAGTCGGTGTCCGCGTCCGTCGCGTTGCTGTAGGACAGCTCCTCGGCGATGCGGCCGGCGAAGGCCTCGCGGTCGTAGACGGTCTGGCCGTCCGACGTCTTGATGACGTTGCCGTGGACGTCCTTCACGGGGACGGTGTCGCCCATGCCGCGGTAGAAGCGGGTGACGGCCTTGGTCTTCGGGCCCTCGGCGCCGGGGACGTCCTCACCAGGGGTGGTGCCCTCGCCGCTGTCGGCGGTGGCCTTGCGCTCACCGGTGATGACGGCGGCCTGCTCGAAGCCCGCGAACTGCGAGTAGGTCCGGGTGGACTTCTTCGAGAACTCCGCCTCGGCCAGCTTCCAGCCGGCGTTCTTGTAGTCGTACGCCGTCAGCGTCGAGTACGAGCCGTCGACGTTCGGCAGCTCCTCGATCGAGTCGACCACGTACTTGTTGAACCAGTCGATGTCCTCGACCTCGGCGTCCGGGTGCCAGAACACCGGGTAGCAGAGCCGGGTGTTGGACTTCAGCGCGGCGGTCTCGGTCTTGCCCGGCAGGTTGGTGCTGTCGAGGCACTCGGGCGTACGGGGCTTGTAGGTGACAGCCGTCTCGCCGCCGTACTCGTTGATCACCCGCTCGATGCGCAGACGCGAGAAGCCGGGCCGCGGGTCGGTCGCCGGGCTGCCGCGGTAGACGCGGTTGGGCATGTCGTCGGAGTTCGACTCGAACCGCACCGCGTTCAGCTTCACCGAGGCATCGGTGGAGCCGTTGCGGGCGTAGCCGGTGCGCTGGATCGACTCCAGCCACAGCGCCGTGTTCGCGCCGGTCTTCAGCACCGGGAAGCTCTGCTTGAGCTGGTACTCGTCGACGACCTGACGCGCGGTGGTGTCGGTGCGACGCTGCGTGGAGGTGGTGATCTTGTCCAGGCGCTTGCGGGTCCAGAACGTCGGACCGGCGTTCCAGCACTTGCGGGTGTACGTCGAGGTGACGGCCTTGCAGTTCAGGTCGGCCGGGGTGTCGTACCAGATGCGGTACTTGCCCGGGTCCTTGTCCTCGAACTCACTGTCCGAGCAGGTCAGACCTGCCTCGGGGTAGCAGCGCTCGGCGACGGTGAAGCCGATGCGCGCCGGGGCCTCCGCGGAGAAGATCGACTCCTTGCGCTGGCCGTAGTAGATGTGCTTCAGGTAGCCGCCGCGGTGGTACTTGACCGGGCCCTTGAAGTAGAAGTTCTTCGCGTAGTAGTTCTCCTCGCGCGCCCAGAAGAGGGACATGGCGTTGCCGTGGATGTCCTCGACGTAGTCGAGGTTCCAGCGCCAGGCCTGGTGGCAGGAGGAGTTCTTCCAGTCGGCGGTCGTCGAGCCGGCGTAGCAGGGCTCGCCCGAGTGGTTGCCGTAGACCGGGACCGCGAGGACGGAGTCGGTGTACGGGTCGTCGGCGGCGGTGCCGTTGTCCGACCAGCCGGGGAGCTTGTTCAGACCGAAGTGGTACTTCGTGCCGTCCTTGGTGGTGACGACCCAGTACTCGCCGTCCTTGTCCTTCAGGCCCGAACGCGGGTCCTTGGACGTGTCCTTGATCCGCTCGATCTTGGAGCCGTCACCGTTGGAGGTGAACCACTGGCCGACGGGCTTGCCGTCGGAGCCGAGCGGGCCCTTCGTCGCGTCCCACACCAGCTCGGTGGTCATGCCGCCCAGCGACAGAGTGGCGTTCTCCGAGCCCCAGCACAGGTCGGCCGTCTTGTGGGTCGAGTTGTTCGACCCGGCCCTCTTGGAGTCCTGGCGGCAGTTGTTGTACGTCCGCGTGATCGAGCCCGGGTTGTAGTCCCAGCCGTCACCGATCCAGGAGGCCTGGTTGTT
>NZ_JBEXOT010000062.1:0-32410 GCF_040611675.1 Streptomyces sp. NPDC006551 | reverse complement strand
ACTGCCAGGTGACGTCGCCCACCGGGAAGGTGCCGTGCGCGAACTGCCGGTACCAGTACTGGTAGAGCACATGGACCTCGCGGCCCACGCCGCCGCTGCCGCGGCCGCCGCCCCGGTGGCCGAGACGGTCGAGCCGGTCGAGGAGCCGAAGAAGACTCCCCGCCGTCGCACGGCGAAGAAGGCCGTCGCCGAGGTCACCGAGACCGTCGAGCCGGCCCCCGCGGCCGCCGACGCCGTCGAGGAGGCCCCCAAGGCCCCTCGTCGCCGCGTGACGAAGAAGGCCGCCGCGCCGGTCGAGACCGCCGAGGCCGCCGAGGTTGTCGAGGAGGCCCCCAAGGCTCCCCGTCGCCGTGCGGCCAAGAAGGCCGTCGTCGCCGAGGCCCCCGACGCCTCGGAGCCGAAGACCGCCCCGCGCCGCCGTACGACCAAGAAGGCCGCCGCTCCGGCGGAGGCCCCCGAGGCGACGGCCGAGGCCCCCAAGGCCCCGCGCCGCCGCGCGACGAAGAAGGCCGCGGCCGCCCAGCCCGAGAGCTGACGGCTTCGCCGTATGCGTGACGCAGCGGCCCGGTCCCTCCCCAGGGACCGGGCCGCTGCGTCGTTCTCCGTACGGGAGCGGTCAGCCGATGAGCACCGCCACGGTTCCGACGACGACCCGGTGGTCGGAGCACTTGGTCGGGTCCGTGGTCCCCTCCGGCGGGTTGGCGACGGCGCAGCCGGTGGCGATGGCCAGCGAGTCCGCGCTGTAGGGCCCGGCGATACGGCTCTCACGGGCGAAGATGTGGTCGATCTTCGCGTTGCCGCCGCACGGCGGCGCCGCCCCGGGGGTGCCCTCGGCCGTCCACTCGCCGTAGCCCGGGCAGTACGTGGCGTCCGCGTCGTCGAGCTCACGGTGGGCGCCCGTGTTGCTCGGGTTGTTCCCGGTGTCGGCGGACGGTGCGTAGTACCCGTTGAGCCGGCTGTAGTGCGGCTGCGCGTTGAAGTCGCCCGCGACGAGGTAGGTCTCACCCGCGGTGTCGAAGCCGTCGAGGATCGTACGGACCGCGTTGAGCTGGCGGACGTTGTCCGCCTCGGTCTGCCCCTCCTGGACGATGTTGCTCGTCGTGATGTGCACGGTGCAGAACTTCATGCGCGTCTGCGCGGCCTGCGGTGCGCAGAGCATCTTCCTGGGTTCGGCGTTCTTGAGCCCGCCGCTCTCGGTCTTCTCCACGGCCTGCGGCAGCAGGTACTGGCGCGAGGTGCCGAGCGCCTTCTTGCTGAAGAGCGCGTTGCCGAACGACGACTGGCCGTCACAGAGACCGGTCTTCGGGGCCAGCGTCTCGGCGAAGCGCGCGAAGTTGCCCGTGTCCTCGGGCCAGCCGGCCGCGACCAGGCCCTCCTGGATCGCCTTGTACTGGTTGAAGCAGAGCTCGTTGAACGACGCGAAGTCCGCGCCGCGGTAGCGGATGGACGAGACGGCCGCCTCGACGAAGCCGTCGGTGGTCGAGCCCCTGTGCATGACGTTGCCGGCGACGTTCCAGTTCCACACCGTGTACGTCGCGGTGGTGCTCGCCGCCGAGGCCGGTGCGGCCCCCGTCAGCACCAGACCGAAGAGTGACAGGACGACCGTCAGCCGTCGTTGCCAGCGCTTCACATTCCCTCCCCTGTTCGAAAAGGATCACCCTAGCCGGGCACCCCTCCGAACGGCCCCGATCTGCGGATACAGTCCCTTCATGAGCAAGCCCCGGTCCCTGGAGCCGCCACCCCGCACCCGTGCCTACCGGCTGGTGACGGCGCGCGGCGGCTTCGCCGTACTGGACACCGCGCCCGCCGGTGAGGCTCGCGGGACGGTGCTGCTGCTGCCCGGTTACACCGGCAGCAAGGAGGACTTCCTCGCGCTGCTCGGACCGCTGAGCGACGCCGGTTACCGCGCGGTGGCCGTGGACGGCCGGGGGCAGCACGAGACTCCGGGACCGCGCCACCGGTCCGCGTACAGCAGGCGGGCGCTGGCGCTGGACGCCGTCGCGCAGGCGGTGGCGCTCGGCGACGGTCCGGTGCATCTGCTCGGGCACTCGTTCGGCGGTCTGGTCGCCCGCTCGGCGGCCTGGCTGGCGCCGGAGGTGTTCCGGTCGCTCACGCTGCTCTCCTCGGGGCCCGGCCGGGTCGCCCGGCCCCAGCGTGTCCGGGTGCGGGTGCTGCGGGGCGCGCTGGCCCTGCTGCCCAAGGAGCGGGTGTGGCTGGCCACGCGGTGGCTGGACAGCCGCGGCGAGGCGCCCGGCTTCACCGACCCCCCGGAGATCGTGCTGTTCCTGCGTCGTCGCTGGATGCGCACGAGGGTCATCCAACTCTCGGCGGCGGGGCGGCTGTTGCGTCGCGGCCGGGACGGTACGGCCCAGCTCGCGCAGCTCACGGTCCCGCTGCACATCGCGTACGGGGACGGCGAGATGGTCTGGTCGGTGGCCGAACTCGCGGCCGCCGCACGCACGACCGGCGCCCATCACACGGTCGTGGTGGGCGCGGGCCACTCCCCCAACGTGTCGCACCCCCAAGAGCTGGCCGATCGGCTGACCGCGTTCTGGGAGCGCTGCGGGTAGCGGTCAGAACTGGCCCTGGAGGTGCTGCCAGAACCCGTCGCGCAACGCCCTGCGCAGGGCGGCGTGTCCGCGCAGGGAGCGGCTGAGCAGCTTCTCCGCCTCGATCAGGAGGTCCTGGTCGACCGGCCCGGGGAGATACGGCTGTCCGGGCAGCAGCTCGGCCATCGCGGCGCGGCCCCGCTCGCCGAGCCATGTGGCGGCGATCTGCGCGCCGATGAAACGGACCTCGTCGCGCGAGGGCGGCGGCTCGCCCTCGTTCTCGTACGTCGTGACCGGTCGGCGGGTCACGTACGGGCGGCAGAAGTCCAGGTCGAAGGTGCGCCGGCTGTCGACCTCCCAGAGCAGTGGCTCGGCCTGGTTGCGCCCTTCGGCGGCCTCGATGCCCCAGAGGTGGACCCGGGCGCCGTAGCCCTGGGCGGCCTCCACGGCCGAGACGAGGTCCTCGTCGCCGCCGACGAGGGCGGCGTCGCTGATGGCGCGGTGGCGGGCCAGCGACTCCAGGTCGGAGCGGATGAGGGAGTCGACGCCCTTCTGCTGGTTGTTGGAGTTGAGGTTGCCGAGGCGGACCTTGACGTCGGGAAGCTCGGCGATCGACTGCTGCTCGGGCGTGTGGATACGGCGCCGGGCGCCGTCGTACCAGTACACGCGCAGCAGCCGGCTGTCCGCGAAGATCGTGCGGGCCTTGTCGATGAAGGCCTCGATCAGGCCCTCGGCGTCGAGGTCGAAGGAGCGCCGGTCCTCGGTGCCCGCGATCAGCAACCCGGCCGCAGCATAGACGTAACCCGCGTCGACGAAGATGGCGTGGGTAGAAGGAGTCTTGGCCACTTCGGCCAGCATCCGGGTGAGGAGCTCATTGGTGCGCTCCAGGCGGGCACCGAGTGCGTGGACCGGCTCGTCCGGCGTCTGAGGGATCTCTGCGTCGTTCATACGGGCCTCATTGTCCGCCGGTTCCCGGTCGCCCCGCCACTGTCCCTTACCAGTCAGTAGTTAGACATCCGAAAAATTTCCTTAGCGTAGGGAATGTTTGCAGGATGCACACCGTTGAACCGTACGTCACCACAGTTCTCCACCCAGGAGGATCAACTCAGACGAAGGGAGAAGCCCATGCGCTTCGAAATCCTGCGACTCGACGACATCGACGGCACGCCCGTCGATCGGACCGTCGTGGACGCCGCCTCCGTCAACCGGATCGTGCAGCAGGCCGCATCGATCGGCCAGCGCATCTGGATCCGCCCGGCCGAGACCTCGGCCTCGTAACGCCGTAGGGCACCCACTCAAGCACCGCGCCCCCGCATGGACTCCGTGGAACGGAATCCGTACGGGGGCGCAGTGATGTACGGGTGTACGGGGGGTGGGCTCAGGCGCCCTGGATGACCTGGGTGACGCCGTTGATGATCTGCTGCACGGCGATGGCCGACAGCATCATGCCGGCGAGCCGGGTCACGAGCACGACGCCGCCGTCCTTGATGACACGGATGATCAGCAGCGAGTAGCGCATGGTCAGCCACAGCACCACGTGCATGGCGACGATCGCCGACCAGACGGAGACCTGCCCGCCGACGCCTTCGGCGTGCTGGACGGCGAGGATCACGGACACGATCGCGCCGGGCCCGGCGAGCAGCGGCATGCCGAGGGGGACGAGGGCGACGTTGACGTCCTTCGTCTGCTTCGGCTCGTCGGTCTTGCCGGTGAGCAGATCGAGCGCGATGAGCAGCAGGAGGAGGCCGCCCGCGATCATCAGCGCGGGAACGGACACATGGAGGTACGCGAGGATCTGCTGCCCCAGGATGCCGAAGACGGTGATGACACCGAAGGCGACGGCGACGGCCTGCCAGGCCATACGGCGCTGGACCTTGGCCGGGCGTCCGGAGGTGAGGGCGAGGAAGATCGGGGTGATCCCGGGGGGATCCATGATCACAAAGAGGGTCAGAAAGAGCGAGCCGAAGACGGCGACGTCGAACACGGTGAGCCTTGCGTATGGGGGTGTACGAGGGGTGTGGGGCGCCGGGGCGCCCGTTGGTCGGGGAGGGGTCAGAGCGACGGGCCGTGTGCGGCCCGGGTCCTGCCCGGGGTGGAGGGAGGGTCGTGAGGCGGCTGGGTCCTGTCCGCCTTGGCGGCTGGGGTCGTGAGGCGGCCGGGCCCGTCGCCGGAGGGCGCCGTGCGGCCGCGACGAAGACACCCGGCAGCGGGCCACCCCAGGCACCGCACGGGCTGTCCGTTCGGGGCGGGGGAAAGCGGTCGTCCGGGCGCGCCGATCGGGTCCGCCGGATCGGCGGTCCCACCAGGGGGACCTGGTCCCGCACGCGGCGGCCGGCCGGTCACGGCCCGGCGGATCCGGTCACCGGTCCCACCCGGGGCGGGGCCGCCCCTCAGGGACCGGGACCCGCTCGCCATGCCACGGAGTCCCGCCGCCTCAGGGCCGGACAGCCCTGGACGGGTCCGTCCGAGCCACGGGGGCTGAACGGTTCCGCCGCGACTCAGGGCCGGACCGGCCCTAGGCTGTTCCGCCCGTGCCCGGGACCGGGAAGGCTCCGGTGGCGCGGCGGGTGATCTCGCCGTAGATCTCGGGGTCGGTGGTGTACTCGCCGAGTGCGCACGTCTTGCGGGTTCCGTGGTAGTCGCTGGAGCCCGTGGTGAGCAGTCCCAGCTCCTTCGCCAGCCCGCGCAGCCGCGCCCGCGTCGCCTCGTCGTGGTCCATGTGGTCGACCTCGATGCCGTCGAGACCCGCCTCCGCGAGCCGGGCTATCGCGGCCTCCGGCACGACCTCGCCGCGCTTGACGGCGAGCGGGTGGGCGAAGACGGTGACCCCGCCGGCCGCCTTGACCAGGCGGATCGCGTCGAACGGGTCCAGCTCGTGCTTCTCGACGTACGCCCGTCCGCCGTCGGCGAGCCACTGCGGCGTGAACGCGCCGGACACGTCCGCTACGACGCCGAGCTCGACCAGCGCCTCCGCGACGTGCGGGCGGCCGACCGAGCCGTCCCCGGCGATCCGGGCGACCTGCTCCCACGTGACGGGGACGCCCAGTTCCTGGAGCTTGCCGACCATGGCCCGTGCGCGCGGCACCCGGTCGTCGCGGACGAGCTCCCGCTCGGCGGCCAGCGCGGGCTCGTCGGGATCGAAGAGGTACGCCAGCATGTGCAGACCGACACCGTCGATCCGGCACGACAGCTCGGCGCCGGTCACCAGGGTCAGCCCCTGGGGGAGCGCGGCGATCGCCTCGGCGTGACCGCGGGTGGTGTCGTGGTCGGTGAGAGCGACGACGTCGAGCCCGGCGGCGGCCGCGTGGCGGACCAGCTCGGCCGGGGTGTCCGTACCGTCCGACGCCGTGGAGTGGGTGTGCAGGTCGATGCGCACGACGCGGTACTCCGGAGGGCTCGGGGCGGACGAGGGGGACGCTTCAGCATAACGGGCGAATCGAACACCCGGGCCCGCGGGCCTTCCTGGCGAGGGCAGGCCGAGGCGAGCGGACCGGGCGTCCGCACTCCCGCCCACCGGCACCCCCGGTACACCGCTACGTGAGCAGCCTCGGTGTCAGCGCGCCGCACGGCAGGAGCTCCACCTCCGCACCCGCGTCCCGCAGGTCCGTCAGCACCAGCTCGTCGTACATCAGCAGTCCGGACTGCTCGGGCCAGACGATCGCCCACAGCCAAAGCCCCCGCGCCTCTCCGGCGAACACCGCGCGGTCGTGCGGGGCGCCGTTCACATGCCACAGCGGAGTCGGACGGCCGGCGGCGAGGACCTTCGTCTGGGCCGGTTTGTCGATGGACATGCCCGGACCGGGGTCGGGCCCGTCGATCCCCGCGTACCGGGCGCCGAGGCCGACGCCGAGCTCCTCGGCGATCAGCAGCAGCTCGCCGAGCCCGCCGAGCGGCCCGGGGCCGGAGCAGGCGACCGCCGTGGCGCGTCCGCCGCTGCGGTCGTCACCGGCGTACGCGACCCCGGTGAAGAGCCATCCGACCGGCAGGGGCCACGGCATCCACACCGGTACCTCGGCCCGGTGCACCACGACACCGAGGGCCTCGACGCTGGGCGGGATCACGGGTTGCAGCGGGTGCACGAAGCCATGCACGGCGCACTGCCAGGAGTCGGCAAAAAGTCCGGGCGCCCTGACCCGGCCACCGCACTTCGGGCAACTGGGTTCGCCCCTCATAGAGCCCAACGGTCCTACCCCTGCGCGCCCGCGTCAAGGACGATCACCCGTCCGGCTCGACCGGTTCACCCCGCGTCAAGGACGATCACCCGTCCGGCCCGGCGGGTTCACCCCCAGTCATGGGCCCGCTCCGCGTTCGCGAGGCGGGCCGGCGCCCTCGCCCCCACGGGGTCCGCCCGCTCGGTACTCGGTACGTCAGTCCAGCGGTACGGACCTGCGCAGCGGATCGCGCAGGTCCGTGCCGTGCGTCAGCCAGCGCTCCTCCAGCGCCTTCGCCCCGTGGACCCGCTTCCAGGCGGCCTCGTTCGACGTCATCGGCAGCAGCGGCAGGAAACGCACCGGATCCATCGGCTCGTCGAGCTCCAGATCCTCCACCAGCCCGCCCGGCTCCGCCACGAGCACCGAGCTGAACGGGGCCCCCGGCCAGAGGGGTTCACCGACGTCGAGGGAGGCGCCGGCGGCCACGATCACCCCCTCGACCTGCGGGGTCGAGGCGAGGACCGCGAGCGGGCGCAGCACCTTGTCGGTGTCGGCGACCCCCGCCCGTACCGAGAGGACCAGCTCCGCGCGCGGGCCCTTCACCGGGTCCGCGAGCGCCGCCGTGGGGTCGGCCATCGGCTGCGCGGACATGCCGAGCGTCGCGTACCGCACCACGTCACCGTCGACGAAGCGCAGCACCTCGACGCGGTCCGTACCGAGGAACGTCACCGCGGCCCGCGCGTCCGGTTCACCGAGCGCCGTACGCAACCGGGCCTCGACCAGAGCAAGAACTTCTCCCATGCCGCGAGCATAAAGCTCGTATGGATCGGGCAGGGGAAGGGATTGACCCTCTGTCGGCTGATAGTCTTGGCCGCTGGTCGGGACTCCCGACTACACGTCACAAGTCATCCCCCACGGGGGACCGGCCGGAGGAGGTGGGGCTGCGGTGGATCGAAGTCGATCGGGCAGTACCAACCGCTCTTCCGCCCCGCACCCGAGCCCGGTGCGTTTCTCCCGTTTCCGGTGATTCGAGGCCCGTTTCCGCGGCCCGGTCACCCGGCATCGCGCACGACGGAAGAGCACTTCGCCTTTGCCTGTCTGTAGCGAACGCCGTCACCGCGATCCCGCGGTGCCGCCCGCTTTGCGGACGTAGGACATCAGGTCCACGCCCCCATTCCGGGCTGTGCCACGCCTCGCCGGCGGCTCCGACGTGAAGGAGCAAGCCATGTCGATGATCCGTGACCTGCGCGCCGCGGTCCGCCCGTCCCTGCGGCCCTCCCTGCGCAAGCCCAGCACCGCCTACGCGGCGTACGACTCGACCCGCGACCCCTCGGCCTCCAGCGCCGTCGTCGACTGCGCCGTCTACCGCGACGGCGGCCGGGTGGACGACCTCACCTGTCTGACCCCGCGCGGCGCGATGCGTGAGGTGCGGGAGGGCGGGGGCTTCGCCTGGATCGGTCTGCACGAGCCGACCGAGGCCGAATTCGCCGGTATCGCCGCGGAGTTCGGGCTCCACCCGCTCGCCGTCGAGGACGCCGTCCACGCCCACCAGCGGCCCAAGCTGGAGCGGTACGACGACACCCTCTTCACGGTCTTCAAGACCATCCACTACGTGGAGCACACCGAACTCACCGCCACCAGCGAGGTCGTCGAGACCGGCGAGGTGATGTGCTTCACCGGCCCGGACTTCGTCATCACCGTCCGGCACGGCGGGCAGGGCTCGCTGCGCAACCTCCGCCACCGCCTCCAGGGCGAGCCCGAGCTGCTCCGCAAGGGCCCCTCGGCCGTCCTGCACGCCATCGCCGACCATGTCGTCGACGGCTACATCGCGGTCGCCGACGCCGTCGAGCTCGACATCGACCAGATCGAGATCGATGTCTTCTCGCCGCCCGCCAAGGGCTCCACGCGGGGTGCGGACACCGGCCGGATCTATCAGCTCAAGCGTGAGGTCCTGGAGTTCAAGCGGGCCGTCTCCCCGCTGCTGCGTCCGATGCAGCTGCTGAGCGAGCGCCCGATGCGGCTGGTCGACCCCGACATCCAGAAGTACTTCCGGGACGTCGCCGACCACCTCGCGCGCGTACAGGAGCAGGTCGTCGGCTTCGACGAGCTGCTGAACTCCATCCTCCAGGCCAACCTGGCGCAGGCGACCGTCGCGCAGAACGAGGACATGCGCAAGATCACCTCCTGGGCGGCGATCGTGGCCGTCCCGACGGCGGTGTGCGGCGTGTACGGCATGAACTTCGACCACATGCCCGAGCTGCACTGGAAGTACGGCTATCCGATGGTGCTGCTCGGCATCACGGCGATCTGTTTCACCATCCACCGCACCCTGAAGCGCAACGGCTGGCTCTAGGGGGTGTCTCGTCGATCAGGCCGGATCAGCGAGCGGTGTCTGGTGCGTGCGATCGCAAGGCGGAGGAGGGAGTCCACGCGGAGCGTCGACGACCGACGACAACGCGGCAAGCGTGCGAGCCAGGCGTCGCGAGCCCGGCAAGATCGGCGGGACACCCCCTAGGGGGTGTCCCGGCCCCTGGATAAGCTGCGGGCATGACGGAAACGCTGCTCGGTCCCGCCCTCGTCGAGGAGGCCACCAAGAAGTCGGGCCTCATCTGGGTCCGGGGCGACGCTCCGGCCGCCGCCCGCGCGCTGTGGCACGTCTGGCACGACGGTGCGGCGCACGTCGTGGGCGACGGCCCCGGCGAGCAGCCGCTCCCCGGTCTCGTCGCGGGCTCCACGGCCGAGGTGACGGTCCGCAGCAAGGACAAGGGCGGCCGGATCGTCGCCTGGACGGCGGCGGTGAGCGAGCTGGCTCCCGGCACCGAGGCGTGGGACGCGGCGGTCGCCGAGCTCAAGGGCAAGCGTCTGAACGCGCACGACGGAGAGGCGATGCCGGAGCGGTGGGCGCGGGAGTGCCGGGTGCTCCGCCTGACCCCCCTGGACTCCACGACGGACCTGCCGGACGGGTCCCTGGCCGCCGCCCCGCTCCCGTCCGAGGCGATCACGAGGCGCCCCGCGCCGGCGGCGCTCCCCCGCCTGCTGTTCAAGCGGCGCAAGCGCTGACCGGCCCCGGACCCCGAGACACCCCCTACGTCCGGGGCAGCTGTTTGCCGTAGTCCAGGGTCTGGCCCGCGGCCGGCTCCTCCAGCGGGAAGTCCTTGTCCCACTCGGAGAGCACCACCACGCCCGCTCCCCCGCCCCGCGCGAACCGGAGCGGGAACGGGGTCCCGTCCAGCGAGACGTCCAGCGTGCCGCCCTCGCCGTCCTCGCCGCCCTTGACCTTGACCGTACGCATGCCGCCGATCTTGTCGCGGTCGCCCTTCACGACCTCGCCGTGCAGGCCGATGAGCCCGTCGAGGAGCAGGTCCATGTCGGTGAAGCCGCGCAGCTGCTTGTACGAGGGGTCGTCCTGCGGCACCTTCACGTACATGTCGTCGAGCTTGTCGGCCGCCTCGCTGTCCGCGTCGCCGTCCTCGTCGCTCGGCGACTGTGACGGCTTGTCGTCGTGCGCCCAGAAACCCGCGTCGGCCTTCAGATAGAGCGCTTCACCGATCCGCAGCAGCTCGAAGGTGCTGTTCTTCGTCGTCACGGAGCCGCTCGCGCCGTCGTGCTTGAGCCGCATGTTCAGCTTGTACGTGCCGCCCTTGCTGACCAGCGTCCCGGCCAGCCGTACCGACTTCGCCGCGTCCGCCGCCGACTGGGCCTTCTCCTCGATGGCCGTGGCGGAGAGCTTCCCCACCCCGTTCGTCCCCTCGTCCGGGTCCGCCGCGCAGCCGGCGAGCGTCGCCACCGTCAGCCCGGCGGAGAGCGCCATGGGCAGCACGGCCCTGCGGATACGCGATGGCGGAGGGAGAGCGGTCACCTGCGCTGCCTCTCGTGTCAGGGTGGGGGGGAACGGGGCAGTCCGCAGCGTACCCGGGTCGCGAGCCGCCGCCGCAGGCAGCCGTACGGGCGCCCTGCCGGGGCGCTCCGCAAGGGCACGGGCTAGCCTGAACCCGGCATACCTCAGCAATGACCCGAATCGTGCGACATCGAGGAGGCGCGTGGCATGGTGGCAGGCGCCCCCCGGATCTTCGTCTCGCATCTCGCCGGCGTGCCCGTCTTCGATCCCAACGGCGACCAGGTCGGCCGGGTCAGCGATCTCGTCGTCATCCTCCGGGTCGGCCGCCGGCCGCCCCGGCTGCTCGGCATGGTCGTCGAGGTGCTCAGCCGCCGCCGGGTCTTCGTCCCCATGACCCGGATCACCGGCATCGAGTCTGGCCAGGTGATCACCACGGGTGTGGTGAACATGCGGCGTTTCGAGCAGCGCCCGACCGAGCGGCTCGTCCTGGGCGAGCTGCTCGACCGACGGGTGCGCCTGGTCGAGAGCGGCGAGGAGGTCACCGTCCTCGACGTGGCCATCCAGCAGCTTCCGGCGCGCCGCGACTGGGAGATCGACAAGGTCTTCGTACGGCGGGGCAAGGGCGGGGCGCTGCGGCGCAAGGGAGAGACGCTGACCGTCGAGTGGTCGGCGGTGACCGGGTTCTCCCTGGAGGAGGAGGGGCAGGGCGCCGAGAACCTGGTCGCCACCTTCGAGCGGCTGCGCCCGGCCGACCTCGCCAACGTGCTGCACCACCTCTCCCCCAAGCGGCGCGCCGAGGTCGCCGCCGCCCTCGACGACGACCGGCTCGCCGACGTCCTCGAGGAGCTGCCGGAGGACGACCAGATCGAGATCCTCGGCAAGCTGAAGGAGGAGCGCGCCGCGGACGTCCTGGAGGCCATGGACCCCGACGACGCGGCCGACCTGCTCTCCGAGCTGCCCGAGGAGGACAAGGAGCGGCTGCTCACCCTGATGCGGCCGGACGACGCCGCCGACGTGCGCCGACTCCTCGCGTACGAGGACCGGACCGCGGGCGGTCTGATGACCACCGAGCCGATCGTGCTGCGGCCCGACGCCACCGTCGCGGACGCCCTGGCCCGGGTACGGCAGCAGGATCTCTCCCCGGCGCTCGCGGCGCAGGTGTACGTGTGCCGGCCGCCGGACGAGACGCCGACGGGCAAGTACCTGGGCACGGTGCACTTCCAGCGGCTGCTGCGGGATCCGCCGTTCACGCTGGTCAGCTCGCTGGCCGACAGCGATCTGCCGCCGCTCTCCCCGGACACCCCGCTGCGCGCCGTCACCAGCTATCTCGCCGCGTACAACATGGTCGCCGCGCCGGTGGTGGACGAGAGCGGGTCACTGCTGGGGGCGGTCACCGTCGACGACGTACTCGACCATCTGCTGCCGGAGGACTGGCGGGAGACGGAGTTCCACGAGGAGGAGCCCGAGCATGCCGGCTGAGCGCACGCAGGAACGGGAGAGGGAGCGGGAACGCGAGCGGGAGCGGTCCATGCCCCGGATCCGGCTGGATCTGCCGCGCGAGCGACGCGCCAGGCTGCTGCCGGAGTACGACCCCGAGGCGTTCGGGCGCATCTCGGAGCGGATCGCCCGTTTCCTGGGGACCGGGCGGTTCCTGGTCTGGATGACCTTGACGATCATCGTCTGGGTGCTGTGGAACGTCTTCGCGCCGCCCTCGCTGAAGTTCGACGAGTATCCGTTCATCTTCCTGACGCTCGCCCTGTCGCTCCAGGCCTCGTACGCGGCGCCGCTGATCCTGCTCGCCCAGAACCGGCAGGACGACCGGGACCGGGTCAACCTCGAACAGGACCGCAAGCAGAACGAGCGGTCGATCGCGGACACCGAGTATCTGACCCGGGAGATCGCGGCGCTGCGGATGGGTCTGGGCGAGGTGGCGACCCGCGACTGGATCCGTTCGGAGCTCCAGGACCTGATCAAGGAGATGGACGAGCGCAGGGACGGCCACCGGGAGCATCTGGAGCCCCGGGATCTATTCCCTCCGGGCGGCGATCACAGAAGTGACGTACCCGACCGCTGACGGGTCTTTCCGGGCCGGGTGGTTCGCGCCGTACCATCGTCGGTATGGCTACGGAAGACGCGGTGCGTGAAGCACTGGCGACGGTGAACGACCCCGAGATCAACAAACCGATCACCGAACTCGGCATGGTCAAGTCGGTGGAGATCGGATCCGACGGCAGGGTCGCCGTCACGGTCTACCTCACCGTCTCCGGCTGCCCGATGCGCGACACGATCACCCAGCGCGTCACCGACGCGGTCTCCCGGGTGGAGGGCGTCTCCGGCGTCGACGTGACGCTGGACGTGATGAGCGACGAGCAGCGCAAGGAACTGGCCGCGGCGCTGCGCGGCACGACGGCCGAGCGTGAGGTGCCCTTCGCCAAGCCCGGTTCGCTGACCCGCGTGTACGCGGTCGCCTCCGGCAAGGGCGGCGTCGGCAAGTCCTCCGTGACCGTCAACCTCGCCGCGGCGATGGCGGCCGACGGGCTGAAGGTCGGTGTCGTCGACGCCGACATCTACGGACACTCGGTGCCCCGCATGCTGGGCGCGGACGGCCGTCCGACCCAGGTCGAGAACATGATCATGCCGCCGTCCGCGCACGGGGTGAAGGTCATCTCCATCGGCATGTTCACGCCGGGCAACGCCCCGGTCGTGTGGCGCGGCCCGATGCTGCACCGCGCGCTCCAGCAGTTCCTCGCGGACGTGTACTGGGGCGACCTGGACGTCCTGCTGCTCGACCTGCCGCCGGGCACCGGCGACATCGCGATCTCGGTGGCCCAGCTGGTCCCGAACGCGGAGATCCTGGTCGTCACCACTCCGCAGCAGGCGGCGGCCGAGGTGGCCGAGCGGGCCGGCTCGATCGCCGTGCAGACGCACCAGAAGATCGTCGGCGTCGTCGAGAACATGTCGGGCCTGCCGTGCCCGCACTGCGACGAGATGGTGGACGTCTTCGGCACCGGCGGCGGCCAGAAGGTCGCGGACGGCCTGACGAGGACCACGGGCGCGACGGTGCCGGTCCTCGGCTCGATCCCGATCGACGTCCGCCTGCGTGAGGGCGGCGACGAGGGCAAGCCGGTCGTCCTGACCGATCCCGACTCCCCGGCCGGCTCGGCGCTCCGCACCATCGCGGGCAAGCTGGGCGGCCGCGCGAGGGGCCTGTCGGGCATGAGCCTGGGCATCACCCCGCGCAACAAGTTCTGAGAAAGGGCGCCGCTCACGACGAGCGGCGCCCTTCTTCGTGCCCGGTCGCCGTCAGGCGTCGTAGGCGCTCAGGTCCTTCACGGTCGCGAAGCCGAGCCCGTACGCGCTCATCCCCCGTCCGTACGCGCCCAGATGGACCCCCGCCCGGGTCTCACCGGCGAGCACCCACCCGAATTCGGACTCCCGGTAGTGGAACGGCATCGGCTCGCCGTCCACGGGCAGCGACAGCGACGACCACTCCGCTCCCTCGAGGTCGTCCGCCAGCTCGAACGCCGTCTCCGTCTGCTGGTCCAGCCACTCGTCCCGGAGCGCGTGGTCCAGCTGCGCCGGCCAGGTGTACGCGAGAAGCCCCGAGCCGGCCAGCCAGGCCGCGGAGGAGACCGTGGTGGCGTCCAGCACCCCCGTACCGTCGCCCGAGCGCCGCACCGGGCTCGCGGCGACCGTCACGACGACCGCGAAGCGCTCCTTCTCGGCCCCACTCGCGTCGGACTTTATGGACGGCTCGTCGCCGTGGCCCATCGACCCGTGCTGCACGGTCCCGTCCGCCGCCGTGCCGACCTGCATCAGCCAGCGCGGTCCGGTGAACGCGTCGTCAAGGCCGTACCAGGCGAAGGGTGCCCGCAGATAGGCCTCGGCCGTGCGCCGGGCTGATGGCAGTCCCCCCAGCCGACTCGTCGTCTCCATATCGGCCGCCTCCTCGTTGCGTCGTGTCCGCGTCGGCGGACAACAGATGGAGGATAGCCACCGGGTTGCACCAGGTTGTGTCAGGTCGCGTCGGAGTCGTACGGCGGTCGCTCGCCGGTGTCGGGCTTGTCCTGCTTCTTCTTGAGCAGATCGGGCGAGCCTCCCCCGTGGCCTTCGGCACGGGAGGTGCCCCCAACGGCCACCGGAATGGAGGACGCCGCGGAGATCTCCGGCTCACGGCCGTTCACCGCGTCGGCGACCTCGTTCATCTCCTTCTTGAGGTCGAAGCTGCTGCGCAGCTCCTTGAGCTCGTTGAAGTCCTCGTTGCCCTCCAGCTGCTTGCGCAGGAAGGTCTTCGGGTTGAGGTCCTCGAACTCGAAGTCCTTGAACTCCGGCCCCAGCTCCGTGCGGATGTCCTGCTTCGCGCTCTCCGAGAAGTCGCGGACCTTTCGGATGAAGCGCGAGACGTCCTGGATGACCTTCGGCAGCTTCTCCGGTCCGAAAATGAGCACAGCGAGGACCACGAGCGTCACGAGCTCGAGTATGCCTAGGTCGTTGAACACCTTGCTGCTCCTTCACGGGGTCCGGGGCCCGCTCCACGGTACCCGCCGAAACTGCCGGGCGGGTACCGTGCGGCGTCCACCACATGGCGCTCAGGTGCCCTGCGAGGAACCCAGCGTCAACGTCTTGGTCTGCTCCTTGCCTCCGCGCAGCAGCGTCAGCTCCAGCCGGTCGCCGGGACGGTGGGCGCGGATCTTCACGATCAGCTCCTCGCCGTTGTGGACCCGCTGGCCGTCGACCTTGGTGATGACGTCGCCGGGCCGGATGCCCGCCTTCGCGGCCGGGCCGCCCGGGGTGACGGACGGCGAGCCGTCCTTGCCCTTCTCGCCGACCCGGGCGCCGTCGCCGCTGAACTGCATGTCGAGGCTCACGCCGATGACGGGGTGGGAGGCCTTGCCGGTGTTGATGAGCTCCTCGGCGACTCGCTTGCCCTGGTTGATCGGGATGGCGAAGCCGAGCCCGATGGAGCCGGACTGGGCGCCGCTCTCGCCGCCCGTGCCGTCACCGGCGGCGCGGATGGCGCTGTTGATGCCGATGACACGGGCCTTGGAATCCACCAGCGGGCCGCCCGAGTTGCCCGGGTTTATCGGGGCGTCGGTCTGCAGGGCGTCGACATAGCTGACGTCGCTGCCGTCGCCCTTCTCGCCGCCCGCCGTGATGGGGCGCTCCTTGGCGCTGATGATGCCGGAGGTGACGGTGTTCTGGAGGTCGAAGGGGGCGCCGATGGCGACGACCGGGTCGCCGACGCGGACGTTGTCGGAGTTGCCGAGCGGCAGGGGCTTGAGGCCCGAGACGCCGGTGACCTGGACGACGGCGAGGTCGTAGCCGCTGTCCTTGCCGACGAGTTTGGCGCTGGCGGTCTCACCGCTGCTGAAGGTGACGGAGATGTCGCCGGGGGACGTGGCCGAGTCGACCACGTGGTGGTTGGTGAGGATGTGGCCCTTGGTGTCCAGGACGAAGCCGGTGCCGGTGCCCGAGGAACCGGCACCGCTGACGTGGAGGGTGACCACGCTCGGCAGCGCGCTGGCGGCGATCCCGGCGACGCTGTCCGGGGCGCGGCCGGAGTTTTCGGGGCCGGCCTGGGGCAGCTCGACGGTGGTGATGCCGCCGTTGCGCTCGACGTACGCGCCGACGGCGCCGCCCAGCACGCCGGTGGTCAGGGCGAGCACCAGGGCGCCGACCAGACCGATGGCACGGCGGCGCCGCGGCTTGGCCGCGACGGGGGCGAGGCTTCCGGGCGAGCTCCAGGGGTCGTACTGCACCCACTGCCCCGCGGGCCGCGGAGCCATCGGCTGCGGCGGTATCGGCGCCGGCGGTACGGGTGCCGGAGGTACGGGCGCCGGAGGTACGGGCGCCGGCGGGGCGGCGGTCGGCACCGGCCGCTGCACGGGCGGCGCGGGCGCCCAGGGCCCGGGCCCGCCGTAGGGCGGCGTCCGGTACTCGTCCGGCTCGTGGAGCGGCTGGGGCTGGGGCTGCGCCGGAGCCTGCGGGTCGCTCTGGTTCGGTACGTGCGGGGCGGCACCGGGCGTCACGTCGACCGACGGGACGGCGGGCTTCGCCAGGTACTCGGCCGACCGGGCCTCGGGCGCGGTCTGCGGGCTCTCCGGCGAAGCCGACCCGGCCTCAGGCGTGGCCTGCGGACGCCCCGGCGTCACCGACGGGACGTCAGGAGCCGACGGCTGGGTGGCCGGTGTCGTGGGCGGGGCGTCGGGCGCGGCAGCCTGGGCCTCCGGGGCCGTAGGCGCTGCCGTCCGGACCTCCAGCGCCGAATCCGGCGCGGCGAACGCCGCAGCCTGGGCCTCCGGGGCCGTAGCCGCTGCCGTCCGGACCTCCTCGGGCGATTCCGAAGCGGCGGGCGCTGCCGTCCGGGCCTCCGGCGCGGCGAGCGCGGTCGCCCTCGCCTCCGGCGCCGAATCCGGGCCCTCCGGGGCCGTGGGGGCGGCCAAGGTGAAGTCGCCCTGGTCCGCTGCCGGCGGCTCCGGTGTCGCCGCCGGTGGCGTGCTCGTAGGCCGGCTCCACCACTTCGGCTTCTGCCCGGTGGGCTTCCCGTCGTCCATGCTCTCCCCGCAACAGCTGACCTGTCCGCGCCCCTGCCTCGGGCGCCCCTGCCCTGGATTCAACCAGGTTCGGGCTCAGCGGTGTGCGGTGAGCGGGGTCGCCGACGAGCTCGGGCCCGTTCGGTGGGCCGTCGGCGGGGTGACCGGCGGGCCCGCGGTCGGGAGCGGTCCGGGCGCGTAGGCCCGCTGCACGGCCGGTCCCGTGGGGCGTATGAACGGCGAGAGCGCGAGCAGCGACGGTGTGGGCGGCACCTGGAGCTGCAAGGCCACCACGGGGGCCTGCCCACCGGACGGGACGGCACCGGGCACCAGCGGGCCGGGCACGACGGTGCCGGGCGCCGAGGCGACCCCCGTCAGCGTGGCGGCGGTGTCCGCGGCCGACCGCTCTCCGGAGCGCGTCCCACGACCGGCGCCCGTGCCGGCGTTCGTACCCGTGCCCGGGCCCGTACCGGCACCGCCGGACCGCAGCGGGGTCACGGTGTTCCCCGTGCCCTCGCCTCGCGCGCTCGCGTTCATGGACGCCTCCAGCGGCAGGGCGCCGCCGAGGGCGATGGCCGCGAAGGAGACCGCGCTGGCCGCGGCGATGCCGAAGCGGCGTCCGCGCCAGTTCGACCGGTCCTGGTCGGCCCGGGGGCCGACCTCGTGGATACGGAAGCCGGAGTGCGGGGAGACGGCCGCGGCGGTCGCGAAGCCGTCGGACTTCACCCCCGGGCCCCCGCTCGGTCCGCCCAGGCCGAAGAGGTCGTCGAAGGGCGCCCCCCGGCGCTCCTCACCCCCCGGATCACCCGGTCCTCCGGGCAGCCCTTGGAGGCGGGCGAGGAACCCTTCGGAGGGCGGCGGGGGCGCGGTGGAGGCGAAGACGCTCTTCAGCCTGCGCTGGGCGTCGGCCTCCGCCTTGCATTTGGCGCAGGTGGCGAGGTGCGCGAGGACCCGCTCGCGGGCGTCGTGCCCCAGCTCGCCGTCGACCAGTGCGGCGAGCCGGTCCCCGAGGTGGTGCTCCGCGGGGGTCGGGCCGACAGGACGTGTACCGCTCACGCCGTCCCGCCCTCCCAGCCGACGGCGGCCAGCGCGCGCTCCGCCCGGGCCTCGGGCGAGCGGTGCTTCAGCGCCTTGCGCAGATGGGAACGGCCGCGGTGGATACGGCTGCGGACCGTGCCGAGCTTCACGCCGAGCGTGGCGGCGATCTCCTCGTAGGAGAGTCCTTCGATGTCGCAGAGGACGACCGCGGCCCGGAACTCGGGCGCGAGGGTGTCGAGGGCCTGCTGCACATCGGCGTCGAAGTGGGTGTCGTTGAACGCCTGCTGCGGCGACGGCTCCCGGCTGGGCAGCCGCTCGGCCGCGTCGTCGGCGAGCGCGTCGAAGCGGATCCGCTGCTTGCGGCGGACCATGTCGAGGAAGAGGTTGGTGGTGATGCGGTGCAGCCAGCCCTCGAAGGTGCCCGGCGTGTACGTCGACAGCGAGCGGAAGACGCGGACGAAGACCTCCTGCGTCAGGTCCTCGGCGTCGTGCTGGTTGCCGGTCAGCCGGTAGGCGAGGCGATAGACCCGGCCACTGTGCGTGCTGACGATCTCCTCCCATGTGGGCGGAGTCCACGCCTGCGATTCCGCATCCGATGCGAAGGTCGCGGTGGTGGGTGCGGCGTCGGCGGTGTGGAAACGGTCAGCGGTGTCGGTCACGGATTTCGGCTCACCCGCCGACCCGAGAAGGCGCCGAAGCACTCCTCTCCGATCCACAGGCGCAGCCGCACCTCCCCTGTCGGCTCTGGTGGTGTCCAGCGGAGCCCCTACCATAGCCACCTCGCCCGTTAGCTCCGGATAAGAATCTTTACGCGAATTTGGGGACGGTCACCCGCTGCCCTCGGTCGCGTTCTCACCCTCTAGGAACGCACGGTCCCATCTGCGGGTTCCCGCACGCAGCGGATACAGTCACCGTTGCGCCAACTACGGGGACAGGAGAGGGCCATTACCGCCAACCGGCAGACGAGCTGGGCGTTCGCCGACGCCTTTGTCGCCGAGGACGAAGCGCTGCGCTGGGCCCGTGAGCGGGCCCGGGAGGCAGGGCTGCCCTCGGTGTCACCGGGCACCGGCGCCGCTCTGCGTCTGCTCGCCGCCACGGCGGACGCGAAGGCGGTGGCGGAGATCGGTACGGGCACGGGCGTGTCCGGAATCTATCTGTTGCACGGGATGCGGCCGGACGGGGTACTGACCACGGTCGACCTGGAGCCGGAGCGCCAGCAGTTCGCGAAGACGGCGTTCCGGGCGGCCGGCTTCGCCGGGAACCGGGCGCGGTTCATCCCCGGCCGCGCCCTGGACGTACTCCCGCGGCTGGCGGACGGCGGGTACGACCTCGTGTTCTGCGACGGCGACCGGCTGGAGGGCCTGGACTACCTCGCTGAATCGTTGCGCCTGCTGCGACCGGGGGGTCTGGTCTGCTTCGAGGGCGTCTTCTCGGACGGCCGCACGGTCGACTCGGCGGCCCAGCCGGCGGAGGTGCTGCGGGTGCGGGAGCTGCTGCGGGCGGTCCGGGAGAGCCAGGAGCTGCTGCCGACCCTGCTGCCGGTGGGCGACGGCCTGCTGTGCGCGGTACGCCGGGGACAGCCCGCCGGATAGGCGGTTCCGGCGAGGCGGCCCGGATGGGACAAGAAGGCGAGCGGGGCGCGAAGGCGAGCGAAGTCCCGGAAACACCTCTGCCCCGGCGCGGTGGGAACCGTGCCGGGGCAGAGGCGGGAAATCCTGGCGTTGTCGCGTCAGCCGACTACCTGCTTCAGGGCGTCGCCGAGGGCTTCGGCCTCGTCCGGGGTCAGCTCGACGACAAGCCGACCGCCGCCTTCGAGCGGAACGCGCATGACGATGCCCCGCCCCTCCTTGGTCACCTCGAGCGGGCCGTCGCCCGTCCGCGGCTTCATGGCCGCCATGCTCGTTCCCCTTCCTGAAACCAGCTCATCTCAGCCGACGGCTCCTGTTGAGGAGCATGCGTCACCGGCGTCGAACACATTGCTTCCAGGTCATTATCCCGCATCAGAGGACCCGATGACCAACAGCGGGCTGCATCGCTTGTGCAACGCGCTCTCTCAAAACCGCCTATTTCGGCGATCCGCCTGCGATACTTCGCCGCCACTTCACCGCCTGTCTTTGACGCAGGTCACATGCGCGGGGTGGGTGATCTCCGCCATCCTGGGGGTCCCCCGGGCGAAGTCCGGGGTCAAGGACGTGAAGACGCGAAGGGAAGCCGCGATGGCCGACACCGTGCTGTACGAAGTGAGCGACGGGCTCGCCACGATCACGCTCAACCGGCCCGAGGCCATGAACGCGATGAACGTCGAGGCGAAGGTCGCTCTGCGGGACGCGGTGGAGGCGGCCGCGGCGGACCCGGCCGTGCGGGCGGTACTGCTGACGGCGGCTGGCGACCGGGCGTTCTGCGTGGGCCAGGACCTCAAGGAGCACGTGGGCCTGCTGATGACGGACCAGGAGTCCGGGACCCAGGTCACCATGAACACGGTGCGGGACCACTACAACCCGATCGTGCGGGCCCTGACCGGCATGCGGAAGCCGGTGGTGGCCGGTGTGAACGGCGTCGCGGCGGGGGCGGGCTTCGGTTTCGCGCTGGCGGCGGACTACCGCGTGGTCGCGGACACGGCGGCGTTCAACACCTCGTTCGCCGGGGTCGCGCTCACGGCAGACTCGGGAGTGTCGTGGACGCTGCCGCGGCTGATCGGCGCGAGCCGCGCGTCGGACCTGCTGCTCTTCCCGCGCTCCATCGGCGCGCGGGAGGCGTACGAGCTCGGCATCGTGAACAAGCTGGTCCCGGCGGACTCACTCGCCGAGGAGGCCGCGAAGGTGGCCCGGAGGCTCGCCGAGGGGCCGACGGTGGCGTACGCGGCGCTGAAGGAGTCGCTGGCCTACGGGGCGGACCACTCGCTGGCGGAGGCGCTGGAGAAGGAGGACGAACTCCAGACGAGGGCGGGCGCGTCGGAGGACCACACGATCGCGGTCCAGGCGTTCGTCGCCAAGGAGAAGCCGAAGTACCTGGGACGCTGACGCGGACCACCGCCGGGGGCGGCGGCTCGCCGCCCCCCGCTCACACGCCGCGGGCCACACAGTCCTTCAGATGGTCGTCGACCAGGCCGCAGGCCTGCATCAGGGCGTAGGCCGTCGTCGGGCCGATGAAGCGCAGCCCACGCTTCTTGAGCGCCTTCGACAGGGCCGTCGACTCGGGCGTGACCGCCGGGACGTCCGCCGTCGTCAGGGGGGCCGGGCGGGCCGCCGGGTCCGGGGCGTACGACCAGATCAGCGCGTCCAGCTCCCCCGGCGCCCACTCCGCGAGCACCTTGGCGTTGGCGAGCGTCGCGTCGACCTTGGCGCGGTTGCGGATGATCCCCTCGTCCAGCAGGAGCCGCTCGCGGTCCGCCTCGCCGAACTCCGCCACCGAGGCGATCTCGAAGTCGGCGAAGGCCCGCCGGAACCCCTCGCGCCGGCGCAGGATCGTGATCCACGAGAGTCCGGACTGGAAGGCCTCCAGGCACAGCCGCTCGAACAGCGCGTCGTCACCGCGGACCGGCCGCCCCCACTCCTCGTCGTGGTAGGTGACGTAGTCCGGGGTCGACAGTCCCCACGGGCAGCGCAGCCGGCCGTCCGGGCCCGCGATCGCCTCGCCGGTCATCGCGACTCCTCCTCGTCCTCGGGGGCCGCGCCCGCGAGTTCGGCCTCCAGCTCCGCGATCCGCGCGTCCCGCTCCGCGAGCTCCGCGCCCAGCCGGCCGAGGACGTCGTCCACGTCCGCCATGCGGTAGCCCCGTGCCGCGACCGGCAGGCGGAGCGCCTCGATGTCGGCGCGGTCGACCGGGCGGGCCGCCGGGAGGGGGTCCACCAGCCGCTCCGGCGCCACCTCGGGCAGCACCTCGCTGTCGCCGCCGCCGACCACCGCCAGAGTGACCGCCGCGACGACCACGACCATCGCGATCAGCAAAAACCAGAACACCAGCGCGCGCCTCTCCGGAGGTGGAAAACGTCCCGTGCCGATCGTGCCATGCGCCACCGACGGTTAGGGTCGCAGGCGAACGGACGCGAGGGAGGACATAAGGGATGCTGCGCTTGGGACGGCGTGAATTCGGGCCGCACGAGCCGGTGATCATGGCGATCGTGAACCGGACCCCGGATTCCTTCTACGACCAGGGTGCCACCTTCCGTGACGAGCCCGCCCTCGCCCGCGTCGAGCAGGCCGTGTCCGAGGGTGCCGCCATCATCGACATCGGCGGAGTGAAGGCGGGCCCCGGCGAGGAGGTGTCGGCCGAGGAGGAGGCGCGCCGCACGGTCGGTTTCGTCGCGGAGGTACGGCGTCGGCATCCGGACGTCGTGATCAGCGTCGACACCTGGCGCGCCGATGTCGGCGAGGCGGTCTGCGAGGCCGGCGCGGACGTGCTCAACGACGCGTGGGGCGGTGTCGACCCGGGCCTCGCCGAGGTCGCGGCCCGTCACGGCGCCGGTCTCGTCTGCACCCACGCGGGCGGCGCGGAGCCGCGGACGCGCCCGCACCGGACCGAGTACGAGGACGTGATGGCCGACATCCTGCGGGTGACCGTCGGTCTGGCCGAGCGGGCGGTCGCCCTGGGCGTGCGCCGTGACGGGATCATGATCGATCCGGGTCACGACTTCGGGAAGAACACCCGGCACAGCCTGGAGGCGACCCGGCGGCTCGGCGAGATGACGGAGACGGGGTGGCCGGTGCTTGTGTCCCTGTCCAACAAGGACTTCGTCGGGGAGACGCTGGACCGGCCGGTGAAGGAGCGGGTGTTGGGGACGCTGGCGACGACCGCGGTCTCGGCGTGGCTGGGAGCGCGGGTGTACCGGGTGCACGAGGTCGCCGAGACGCGGCAGGTCCTCGACATGGTGGCGTCCATCGCGGGGCACCGCCGGCCCGCGGTGGCGCGCCGCGGGCTGGCGTAGCGGCGTCTCCGCCGATCTCGCCGGGTGCGCGGCGTGATCGACGGGACACTTTCCCGTCCTAGCGGCCCGTCTCCTTGGACACGAGCGCCACCGCCTCGTTCACGTCGTCCGTCACGTGGAACAGCAGCAGGTCCCGCTCCGACGCCTTGCCGCCGGCCACCACCGAGTCGCGGAGCCAGTCGACGAGGCCCTTCCAGTACTCCGTACCGAAGAGCACGATCGGGAAGCGGGTCACCTTCCGGGTCTGGACGAGGGTCAGCGCCTCGAACAGCTCGTCCAGGGTGCCCAGTCCGCCGGGGAGGACCACGAAGCCCTGGGCGTACTTCACGAACATCGTCTTGCGGACGAAGAAGTAGCGGAAGTTCACGCCGATGTCGACGTGCGGGTTGAGTCCCTGCTCGAAGGGCAGCTCGATGCCGAGGCCCACGGAGACGCCCTTGGCCTCCCGAGCGCCCTTGTTCGCGGCCTCCATCGCGCCGGGGCCGCCGCCCGTGATCACCGCGAAGCCGGCCTCGACGAGGGCGCGGCCGAGGCGGACGCCGGCTTCGTACTCGGGTGTGCCGGGGCGTGTCCGGGCCGAGCCGAAGACGCTGATGGCGCTGGGCAGTTCGGCGAGCGCGCCGAAGCCCTCGACGAATTCGGACTGGATGCGCATGACCCGCCAGGGGTCGGTGTGCACCCACTCCGAGTCGCCCTCGGTGTCCAGCAGACGCTGATCCGTGGTGCCGGACTGGACCTGGTCCCTGCGTCGCAGCACCGGCCCCAGCCGCTGCTCCTCCGGCTTCCACGCTCCCTCGGGGACACCCATGGCCTGCTCCCTCCACCGATCACTGATCTTCTGGTTCGGTCAGGGTAGGTCCCCAGACGTGACAAAAAGCGAAATTACGCCTGTCGGTCAGTGAGCCAGTCGCGGAGCCGTGCCTCGCAGTGGCGGATCCTCTCGACGACCACGTGCTCGTCGCGCTTGTGCGCGTACAGAGGGTCACCGGGGCCGTAGTTGACGGCGGGCACGCCGAGCGCGCTGAAGCGGGCGACGTCCGTCCAGCCGAACTTGGGCAGGGCGGTGCCGCCGACCGCCTCCATGAAGGCCGCCGCGGCCGGGTGGGAGAGGCCGGGCAGGGCACCGCCGCTCTCGTCGTCGATCACGAACTCGGCGACCCCGCAGTCGGCGAAGACCTCGCGGACGTGCGCGACCGCCTCGGCCGGGGAGCGGTCGGGGGCGTAGCGGAAGTTGACGGTGACCGTGCAGGCGTCGGGGATGACGTTGTTGGCGACACCGCCCTCGATCCGTACCGCGTTGAGGCCCTCGTGGTACTCCAGGCCGTCGATGACCGGCTTGCGCGGCTCGTAGGCGGCGAGCCGGGCGAGGATCGGGGCGGCGGCGTGGATGGCGTTGGAGCCCATCCAGGAGCGCGCCGAGTGGGCGCGTTCGCCCTCGGTGCGCAGGAGGACCCGCAGGGTGCCCTGGCAGCCGCCCTCGACCTGGGCGTTGGAGCCTTCGAGGAGGATGGCGAAGTCGCCCTCCAGCCACTCGGGGTGCGCCTCCGCGACCTTCCCGAGGCCGTTGAGGTGGGCGGCGACCTCCTCGTTGTCGTAGAAGACGAAGGTGAGGTCGCGGTTGGGCTCGGGGACGGTGGCGGCGATGCGGAGCTGCACGGCGACGCCGGACTTCATGTCGGAGGTGCCGCAGCCCCACAGGATGCCGTTCTCGTCGAGCCGCGAGGGGACGTTGTCGGCGATCGGGACGGTGTCGATGTGACCGGCGAGGATGACCCGCTCCGAGCGGCCGAGGTGGGTGCGGGCCACCACGTTGTTGCCGTACCGGTCGACGGTGAGGTGGGGAAGGGCGCGCAGGGCCTCCTCGATGGCGTCGGCGAGCGGCTTCTCGGTGCCGCTGACCGACGGGAAATCGACGAGCGCGGCGGTGAGTGCCGGCCCGTCCTGTGCGAGGTCCAGGGGAGCGTTGTCAGCCATGTGCCGACCCTAACCCGGCCTCCAGTACGGTTGGCCCCGTGTCCGAGTCCGCCTCCTTCCCCGGCCGAAACCGCCGCTCCAGCCGTCGCGGCCGCCTTGCCAGACACACGGCCGCCTTCGCCGTGCTGCTGGGTGTGGCCGCCTATGTGGCCGTGCACTACGTCACGGGCGGCGGAGGCGCCCCGCGGTGCAGTGTGGGCAGTGGTGAGAACACCTACGAGTTCACTCCGGAGCAGGCGTCGAACGCCGCCACCATCTCCGCCGTGGGCACGACCCTCGGCATGCCGGAGCGGGCGGTCACCATCGCCCTGGCGACGGCGCTGCAGGAGTCGGCGCTGCGCAACATAGAGCACGGCGACCGTGATTCGCTGGGGCTCTTCCAGCAGCGCCCCTCGCAGGGCTGGGGCACTCCGGAGCAGATCCTGGACCCGGTGTACTCCTCGGGGAAGTTCTACGAAGGGCTGGAGAAGGTCCCGGGCTATTCGCGTCTCCCGCTGACCGTGGCGGCGCAGAAGGTGCAGCGCAGCGGGTTCCCGCAGGCGTACGCGAAGCACGAGCCGGACGCGGCGCTGCTCTCGGCCGCGCTGACGGGCCGCTCGGCGGCGGCCCTGCGCTGTACGACGAGTCCGGCCAAGGAGGGGCTGCCGGGCGATCCGGCGAAGGTGCGGTCGGAGCTGGTCCGGGCCTTCGGGGAGAAGGTGGCGCCGAAGACGGGCGTGGGCGGCTCGGAGAGCGCGGGGGCTCGGGCCGGTACCGCGTCGGCGGAGCTCGCGGTCCCGGTGCGGGCGACGACGACCGGTTCGCAGGAGCGGCGGGGCTGGGAGATCGCGCACTGGGCGGTGGCGCGGGCGGACTCGCTGCGGATCGCGGAGGTCGCGTACGCGGGCAAGGTCTGGCGCGCGGGCGATGTCTCGGGTGCGTGGATGACGGCCGCGAAGCCGGCGTCCGATGCCGTCTCCCAGGCGGACCCCGGCTCCGGAAGCGTCCGAATTCGTCTCGCACAGTAGCCGCGCACCCGTACGGGAATTCACCCGACGGTGGCATGGGCCGGGAACTCCGGTCAGGAATTCATCCCCGCTCCCACCTGGCCGTTCGACGGTCTGTCATGTCACGGCAATTCCCTTGCGAGGCAAGGGAAGTGACGGTTCGGCACGGGCCGGGACAATGACGCGTTCGTCCATTTTCCTCCCACCCGACAATACGACGCATTGCCAAGTCTTTACCTTCGGTCGCCGCAACCTCACCCTCCCCCGAACCGGTTGTCACTGCGTCCGAACGCCGGACACCGCAATGTCCTCTCCGTCGAAGGAGCACCATGTCCCTCCCCCTGACCCGTCGGATCGCCCGCGCCGCCCTCCTCGTCGCGGCCGGCGCAGCCCCCGTGGTCGGTGCGGCCGGCTCCGCAAGCGCCCTGGACCACAGCCTGGCGCCCACCGGCGCCCTCTCCGGCATCACCTCGCTCGACGGCGAGAATGTCGGCGACACCGTCGACAGCACCTCGAAGACCGCCACCGGGCTCGCCGGCAAGACCGGTGGCAAGACCGTCGGCAAGGCCGTCGGCGAGGCCGGCGAGACCGCCACTCCCCTCGCGGGCGAGACCGCCGGCACCGCGGGCGAGGTCGTCGGCGGGACCGCCGGCGGCGGCGTGCCGTCTCTGGGCGGCCTGCCGATCGGCGGCTGACCGCCACCGCACACACGCGAAGGGCCCGGGGAGCACCGCCCCCCGGGCCCTTCGTCCGTCTCGTCAGCCGAGGCGCTTGACCGCCGCCTCGACCCGCTCGTCGGTGGCGGTGAAGGCCACACGGACGAACCGCTCCCCCGCCTCCCCGTAGAAGTCCCCCGGCGCCACCAGGATGCCGAGTTCCGCCAGGTACGCCACCGTCTCCCAGCACGGCTCGTCCCGGGTCGCCCACAGGTAGAGGCTGGCCTCGCTGTGCTCGATCCGGAAACCGTGCGCCTCCAGGGCCGACCGCAGGGCCGTGCGCCGCGCCGCGTAGCGCTCGCGCTGCTCGGCCACATGCCGGTCGTCGCCCAGCGCGGCGACCGTGGCGGCCTGCACCGGGGCGGGCGTCATCATGCCGCCGTGCTTGCGGATCAGCAGCAGCTCGGCCAGGACGTCGGCGTCGCCCGCGACGAACGCGGCGCGGTAGCCGGCCAGGTTGGACCGCTTGGACAGCGAGTGGACGGCGACGATGCCCTCGTACGTACCGCCGCAGACGTCGGGGTGCAGGACGGAGACCGGGTCGGCCTCCCAGCCCAGCTCCAGGTAGCACTCGTCGGAGAAGACGAGAATGCCGTGCTCGCGCGCCCAGGCCACGATCCGGGTCAGCTCGTCCTTGCCCAGGACCTTGCCCGTGGGGTTGGACGGCGAGTTCAGCCACAGCAGCTTCAGACCGGCCGGGTCGAGCTCCGTAGGGTCGTCGTAGACGACGGGGGTGGCGCCGCAGAGCCGCGCGCCGACCTCGTACGTCGGGTAGGCGAGCCGCGGGTACGCGACCCGGTCCCCGGCACCGAGCCCCAGCTGGGTCGGCAGCCAGGCCACCAGCTCCTTCGAGCCGACCACCGGAAGGACGTTCCGGTGGGAGAAGCCGACCGCGCCCAGGCGCCGCTCGCACCAGCCCGTCAGCGCGTCACGCAGCTCGGTGGTCCCCCACACCGTCGGATAGCCGGGCGAGTCGGCCGCCGCGACCAGCGCCTGCCGGATCAGCTCCGGCACCGGGTCGACCGGGGTGCCCACGGACAGGTCCACGATGCCGTCCGGGTGGGCCGCCGCCGTCTTCTTGTACGGCTCCAGCTTGTCCCAGGGGAAGACGGGCAGGCGCGAAGAGACGGCGCCCGAGACTGCGCTCACGAGTTGGCTCACTTCCTCGTACGTACGGAAAACGCGTCGGTCCCGTACAGCGGGCGAGGCCGTACGGGACCGATGGCGGGTTGATCAGCCGTTCTGCGGCGGCAGAGCGGCGATGAAGGGGTGGTCACGCTCGATCAGGCCGAGCTTGGAGGCACCACCGGGCGAACCGAGCTCGTCGAAGAACTCGACGTTCGCCTTGTAGTAGTCCTTCCACTCCTCCGGGGTGTCGTCCTCGTAGAAGATGGCCTCGACCGGGCAGACCGGTTCACAAGCACCACAGTCGACGCATTCGTCCGGGTGGATGTACAAGGACCGGGAGCCCTCGTAGATGCAGTCGACGGGGCACTCCTCGATGCATGCCTTGTCCTTGACGTCGACACAAGGCTGCGCGATGACGTAGGTCACGCTGTCGTTCCTCCTCGGTAGGGCTGGTCTGCGCGGGAGCGCGGCGTCGTCGATGCCCGCCCCTAGTATCTCCGTTCTTGGGGACGATCCGAACAGGAGGGGCGGAGAAGCTGTGGAATTCACCGCTGGAGGACGCCTTGAGGTGCGCCTCACCCACGCTGACGTGGGAAAACGTGTCTCAGTTCGGTACGTGACGGGCTCGGCCGGCCAGGGCGAGAGGTTCACGGACGCGGTCGGGGTTCTCACATCGTGGGACGCGGGTGTGCTGCTGATCACACGCAGGACCGGTGAGAGCGTCCGGATCGCGGAATCCTCCCTGGTCGCGGGGAAGGTCGTGCCCTCCGCGCCGGCCCGCAGACGAGGGCCGGCGGCCTCCTTCGAGGAGCTGGCGCGGGTCACCGCGCGCGCCTGGGAGCCGGTGGAGAGCGAGCCGCTCGGGGAGTGGACGCTGCGGGCGGCGTCCGGATTCACCCGCAGGGCGAACTCGGTCCTGCCTCTCGGCGATCCGGGGCTGCCGCTCGACGCCGCCCTGGCGCGCGTGCGGGAGTGGTACGCCGTGCGGGACCTCCCGGCGTACATCCAGACGGCGACCGGCGCCGAGGGCACCCAGGAGCTGCTCTGCGCGGAGCTGGAGCGGCGCGGCTGGCGGTCGGAGGTCTCGGCCGAGGTACGGACCGGCGGCCTCGCCCCGGTCGGTGACCTCGACGCGGACGTGGACCGGGTCCGGCTGTCCCGCTCCGTGGACGACTCGTGGCTCCGGCGGTACCAGCGGTTCGGTGAGCCCGGCGCCCATGTGCTGAAGGTCCTGGGGAGCGGCCCGAGTGTGTGGTTCGCGTCCGTACCGGGCACCGGAGACATACCGGCGGCGATCGGACGCTGTGTGGTGGACGGCCGCTGGGCCGGGTTCCTGGCAGTGGAGGTCGACCCGGCGTACCGGCGCCAGGGGCTCGCCACCGCCGTCATGGCGGCGCTCGCGCGCCGGGCGCTCGACGAGGGCGCCTCGGCGGCCTGGCTCCAGGTGGAGACGGACAACGACGGAGCGCGGGCGATGTACGAGGCCATGGGCTTCGCGGTCCACCACCACTACCACCATTACCGAGCGGCGGAAGAGTGACGGACGTGACCGACTGGCGGCAGGAGTTCGCGGAGGAGGCCCGGGCACGGCGGCCGGACCTCGCGCGGCTCTGCCTGCTGATCGGCGCGGTCGCGGACCCGGCGGTGACCCGGACGGACCTCGACGCGGCGGAGATCGAACTGGACCGGCTGGCGGGCGAGCTGCCGTACGGCGCCCGGTCCGCGGCGGACTGGGTGACGGCGCTCGCCCGGCTGCTCGGCGGGCGGTACGACTTCCAGGGCACCCCGGCCGACTACCAGCGGCTGGAGTCCTCGCTGCTGCACGAGGTCCTGCGGCGCCGGCGGGGCCTGCCGATCCTCCTCTCCGTCGTCTGGATGGAGGTCGCCCGCCGGGCGGGCGCGCCGGTGTACGGCCTCGGCCTGCCCGGCCACTTCGTGGTGGGCTTCGGCGACCCGGCGGAGCAGGTCTTCGCGGATCCCTTCGCCGGAGGCCGGTCGATGACGGGCGTGGACGCGGAACTCCTGGTCGCGGGGGCGACGGGCGCGCCGCTCGAACCGTCGATGCTGCGCCCGGCGACCTCGCTGGACATCGTCCTGCGCATCCTGAACAACATCCGCGCCTGGGCCTCGCCCCGCCCGGAACGCTCCGGCGTCGCCCTGTGGGCGGTGGAGCTGTCCCTGATGCTGCCCTCGCACCCGGCGCGGCTGCGCTACGAACACGCGGAGCTGCTGGTGCAGCGGGGAGAGTTCCTCGCGGGGGCGGCGGAGATGGAGGCGTACGCCTCGGTGGTCGACGCGATCGAACCGAGCGCGGCGGCCTCGATCCGCCAGCGGGCACAAGCGGCCAGGGCCCTGCTGAACTGACTGACCGTCATGGGGGGCGCAACCGCCGGAGACGGGCCGACCGGCGGGTGCTAGGTTGCGCGCTGTACACATCCTGATCGCACAAGGGGGAGCGCGTGAGCACGGAGCAGAGCGGTGGCACAGGTGCCAGCCGGAGGAGCGTCCTGACGGCGGGTCTGCTGGTGGCGGCCGGAACGCCGCTGCTGAGCAGCCTGGCGACGGGCACCGCCCACGCCACGGGCGCGAACGACCGTTTCGCGTCCAACACCGAGCTGTACAAGTACTTCCGGGGGACGGCCGACACCGCCGACGGCGAGGGCTACGACTTCGGCCGCCGCTACAAGCGCCACGAGCTGCTCGACTCCGAGAAGGCCACGACCGGGCCGTCGGCGCTGACGACGATCCTCGCGATCCACGGCGGCGGCATCGAGATCGGTACGAGCGAGCTGTGCCTGGGCGTCGCCGGTTACAACCCGAACCCGAACCCCAAGCCGGAGGACGGCCCGCTCCTGTTCCCCGGCGGGCCGCTGTACGACTACTGGATGTTCGAGGGCATGCGGTCGAGCGGTCAGACCTACCCGGACGGCTCGCCCAAGACCAACGGCGAGCTGCACGTGACGTCCATCCACTGTGACGACCACGTGGCGCTCTCCATGACGGCCGGCAGCCTCAACACCCTGAGCCTGCACGGCTGCACGTGGGAGAACGCCAACCCGGGCAAGGTGTGGAGCGGCCAGAACCGCGAAGGCGTGGTCATCGGCGGCCGGAGCACGGCGCTGAAGCAGCGGCTCACCCACCATCTGAGCCCGCACTTCGCCATCTTCCCCGGCGACGGCGACGTCGACGGCACGGCCACCGCGAACATCTGCAACCGCACGATGCTCGGCGAGGGCGCCCAGCTGGAGCTGACCACGGAGCTCCGCAAGAGCCTGTTCGTCGACTCGTCGAGCGCGACCAAGCGCGCGGAGACCTGGAACACCCGCTTCAAGCTCTTCGCCGCCGCGTGCCGCTCGGCCGTCGCCGACGTGGAGGCCACCCAGCGGGCCGCCCGCCTGCTCTGACCGTCCGGGCCACCGCGCTCTCCGGGGCGTCACTCCACGTCGGTCAACGGCGGAATCGTCCAGCGCAGGACGGTTCCGCCTGCGCGGGGTTCGAGGGTCGCCGGATAGACCTGCCCACCGGCGCGTTCGGCGTGGTGGCGTACGGAGTGATCGCCCGGGTCCCAGCCGAGGCCGAGGACCTTGCAGCCGGCGAGGTCGACGAGGCCGTCGAGAAGGGGGCGGGGCCAGGAGGCCCGCTGGAGTCGGTAGTAGTCGGTGTGAGGCTCCAGAGAGGACACCAGCCCCTTGCCGGGGCCCTTCTCGACCCAGGCCGCGAGCCGATCGGCTTTGTCGATGAGAACGAGCAGCAGATGTGCATCACTTCGGGAGGCACCTGCTTCCAGCTCTGTTCGATGTTCATGGCCTGGGCAGCACAGCTCCGGGGTGAGGCAGCCGCGATGGGTGTTGCCCCTTCTGCCAGCATGCTGCCGTGACAGACACACGTGATCAGCGTCCCGCCGAAGCCACTCTCGAATTCCTGCGCTCCGCGTTTCCGCCGGAATGGCGCGAGCCGGCGCTCGGACATGAAGCCGTCGCGGACTGGGAGCAGGAGAACGGGGTGGTCCTCCCGGAGCCGTACAGGACGTTCATCGCGGAGATCAGCAACGGGTCGAGCCTGGGGCCCGCTGGCGACGGCGGTCTCCAGCCGCTCGGCTGGCTGCCCGACACGTGGCCTGACCTTGGCCCGCGGCAGCCAGGAGAACCGTTCCCCCTGGAAGCGGCCTGGCCTTGGGAGGACGATGAGAGTGTCGACCCCGAGGACCCGCGGATCGACGCCGCATTCAACAAGGGGTCCATCGTTCTCGGGTCCGAGGACGGACAGTCGTTCTGGCTCCTGCTGACCACCGGCCCCCGCCGCGGCGAGGTGTGGATGATCGCCGACGTCGGCGCCGTCCCGGCGCCCGGCGACCAGGCATGGGGCTTTGAGGAGTGGGTGCAGCGCTGGCACACCGGCAACGACTGGTGGGACTGAACGCTCCGTACTGACCGGCCGCAGGTCACGGGCTGTTCGAATCCCGGGTGCCTCCCGAAGTGGGGTTCTGGCTCACTTTCCGTGGAGTGTGCACGCTGAGTGACGGTTGTCGAGCGAGCGAGCCCTTGGGAAGTTGCCCGGAATTGAGCCGTACCGG
>NZ_JBEXOT010000061.1:0-32980 GCF_040611675.1 Streptomyces sp. NPDC006551 | reverse complement strand
ATGACACGGGCACCCTGACCCCGCAGCGACTCCGCGCAGCCCTTGCCCACATCGCCGTAACCGCACACGACGGCGGTCTTTCCACCGATGAGGACATCGGTGGCGCGGTTGATGCCGTCGATCAGGGAGTGACGGCAGCCGTACTTGTTGTCGAACTTCGACTTCGTCACGGCATCGTTCACATTGATCGCCGGGAACAGGAGGGAGCCGGCCTGCTGCATCTCGTACAGGCGGTGGACACCGGTCGTGGTCTCCTCCGTGACACCGCGGATCTCGGACGCCAGCTGGGTCCACTTCTGCGGGTTCTCGCCGAGGGTGCGGTTGAGGAGACGGAGGATGTGGGCGTACTCCTCGCTGTCCGCGGTGGACGGGTCCGGGGCGGAGCCGGCCTTCTCGAACTCGACGCCCTTGTGGACGAGGAGGGTCGCGTCACCGCCGTCGTCCAGGATCATGTTCGGGCCGCCGGTGGGGGTGTTCGGCCAGGTCAGGGCCTGCTCCGTGCACCACCAGTACTCCTCCAGCGTCTCGCCCTTCCAGGCGAAGACCGGGACGCCGGCGGGCGCCTCGGGGGTGCCGTTCGGGCCGACGGCGATGGCCGCGGCGGCGTGGTCCTGGGTGGAGAAGATGTTGCAGGAGGCCCAGCGGACCTCGGCGCCGAGGGCGACCAGGGTCTCGATGAGGACCGCCGTCTGCACGGTCATGTGCAGGGAGCCCGTGATCCGCGCGCCGGCGAGGGGCTGCTGTTCGGCGTACTCGCGACGGATCGACATCAGACCGGGCATCTCGTGCTCGGCGAGGGTGATCTCCTTGCGGCCGAAGGCGGCCAGGGACAGGTCGGCGACCTTGAAGTCCTGCTGGGTGGCGACAGTCGTCATGACTGGGCTGCTCCTCGTGAATCGGGTTCGAGGGTCGGTTGAGGCGCCTGACACCGCGCTTCGGGGGCACCGCGGGCATACGAATGCCCGGGTACTCCCGCGGTGCAGTCGTCGGAGGCCCTCTCTCCCTCGGCCGGTCCGAGAGGACCGCCCGACCGCCATCAGCAGCGACGTCTGGCTGGTCACGAATCTACACCGATCGGCGCAGCGACCCACAGTCCGCCCGGGGGCGGGATTCGGCCGGATCCGGCCGCGACAGGGCCTCGAGAAGGGGTCGGGAGGGTGGGAGAGAGGCGGGGCACGGCCCCGGACCGTTCGGTCCGGGGCCGTGTCCGCCGGTCAGTGGCCCGTGCCGCCCGGGGCCTTGGCCGGGTTGCCGCCGGAGGTGGCCGCGGTCTCGTCGTAGATGTCCGGCTCCAGGTAGATGACCCGGGCGATCGGGACGGCGGCGCGGATGCGCTCCTCGGCCGCGTTGATGGCGGCCGCGATCTGGGAGGCCGTGTCGCCGTGCCGGACGGCGATCTTGGCGGCGACGAGGAGCTCCTCGGGGCCGAGGTGGAGCGTGCGCATGTGGATGAGGCGGCTGACGGTCTCGCCGTCGACGACCGCGTCCTCGATCTTCTTCACCTCGTCGACGCCGGCTGCCTCGCCGAGCAGGAGCGACTTGGTCTCGGCGGCGAGGACGATCGCGATGAGGATGAGCAGGACACCGATGCACAGGGTGCCGATGCCGTCCCAGATCCCGTCACCGGTGGCGAGCGCCAGGCTGACGCCGACGAGGGCGAGGATCAGGCCGACGAGCGCGCCGAGGTCCTCCAGGAGGACGACCGGCAGCTCGGGCGCCTTGGCGCGCTTGACGAACTGGCGCCAGGTCAGGTTGCCGCGGACCTCGTTGGACTCCTTGATGGCCGTGCGGAAGGAGAACGTCTCGGCGATGATCGCGAAGACGAGGACGCCGACCGGCCAGTACCACGCCTCGATCTCGTGCGGGTGCTTGATCTTCTCGTAGCCCTCGTAGATGGCGAACATGCCACCGACGGAGAAGAGCACGATGGAGACGAGGAAGGCGTAGATGTAGCGTTCGCGGCCGTAGCCGAAGGGGTGTTGCGGGGTCGCCTCGCGCTTGGCCTTCTTGCCGCCGACGAGCAGCAGGCCCTGGTTGCCGGAGTCGGCGAGGGAGTGCACGCTCTCGGCGAGCATCGAGGACGAACCACTGAAGAGGAACGCCACGAACTTGGCTACCGCGATGGCGAGGTTGGCGGCGAGTGCCGCCACGATCGCCTTGGTTCCGCCTGACGCGCTCATGGGTGTACGTGTTCCCTTCGTCGATGCTCCGGCCCTGCTGGCGCCGCTGTTCGGCCGCACATTTTTACATCAGGCCACGACGGTCGCGCGGAAGACCGTACCCGTACCCGACAGTTCGGTCTTTTCGCCCGCCGGTACGAAGACGGATTCACCGGCGGCGAGGGTCACTTCGCCCGCCGTGGGCCGGCCCGCGACGGCGAGCAGGATCTGCGGGGTGGCGGCGGTGACGTCGCTGGAGGTCGCGCCCTCCGCCCGTACGAAACGGGAGAGGCGGAACTCGTCGATCGGGGTGTCGTAGACCTCTTCGCCGGACTCGGACGCCTCGGGGCGCAGGACGCCCGGCTCGGTCGGCTCGAAGCGGACGACCCGCAGCAGCTCCGGTACGTCGACGTGCTTCGGGGTCAGGCCGCAGCGCAGGACGTTGTCGGAGTTGGCCATGATCTCGACGCCGAGGCCGTCGAGGTAGGCGTGCGGGACGCCGGCGCCGAGGAAGAGGGCTTCGCCGGGCTGGAGTTGGACGGGGTTGAGCAGCATGGCGGCGATGACCCCGGGGTCCGACGGGTGATGGTGGGCGAGGAAGGCGTACGGGGCGTGCGCGCCGCCCAGGCGGGCGGAGGCGTGCGCGGCCTCGGCGACGGTGTGCGCCATCTCCTCGTGGTCGGCGGTCAGCAGCGCCGTCAGGACCTCGCGCAGCGCGGCCTCTTCGGGGTGCGCGTGCAGCAGGTCGACGTAGGGCTTGAGGGAGTCGACGCCGAGGGCGGCGAGGGTGTCGGCGGCCTCGGCGGGGTCGCGGAAGCCGCACAGCCCCGTGAACGGCGTGAGCGCGCAGATGAGTTCGGGCTTGTGGTTGGCGTCCTTGTAGTTGCGCCGGGGCGCGTCGATCGGGACGCCGGCCGCCTCTTCGGCGGCGAATCCGGCCTTGGCCTGGGCGAGGTCGGGGTGGACCTGGAGGGAGAGCGGGGCGCCGGCGGCGAGCAGTTTGAGGAGGAAGGGCAGGTGCGGGCCGAACTTGTCGACGGTCGGCGCACCCAGCTCCCGTACGGGGTCGGCGTCGATGACCTCGTTGAGCGGACCGCGCTCGGTGCGGGAGGGGGCTCCGGGGTGGGCGCCCATCCACATCTCGGCCTGGGGCTCACCGGTGGGGGTGGTACCGAGCAGCTCCGGGATGGCCGTCGTGGAGCCCCAGGCGTAGGGGCGGACGGTGTTGACGAGGCGGTCCATCGAACGTTCCAGCTTTCCTCAGTGCGGGCTGCGGGTCGGCGGAGTGTCTCAGCGGGTGGTGTCCGTGGGGTGTCTCAGCGGGATACGGGGCGGGACTCGGCGGGGTGGTGCGGGCGGCGTACCGGTGCGCTCACGGCTCGGGCCGGGGGTGCGACGTCGGGTCAGTGCGGTGGGCTGATCCCGGCCGAAGCCAGGGAGAGGTAGATGGCGGCGAAGTCGGTGACGGCGAGGAGTTCGGCGAGGGCCTCCAGCTCGCTGCCCTCCTCGGGTTCGAGTTCGCTGATGGCCGTCTCGTGGCTGAGGGCGAGTTCGCGGGCGGCGGGGGCGGCGGTGAGGCCGCCGGCGGGCCGGTCGCGCAGGAGCACGACCCGGGCGCGCAGGGCCTGCGGCTCGTCGACCCGGTCGCGGAAGAAGTCGTCGGGGTCGGCTCCGGCGGCGTAGTCGCCGGCGAGCAGGACGCCGTGGGCGGGCAGGGCCTCGGGAAGGTCGGCGGCGAGCGCGGGCAGTCCGGCAAGCTCGGCCAGGACGGCGGCGAAGCGGCGGCCGGCCGGGCCGGCCGCGGCGCCTTCGGTCCAGATCAGCGGCAGCGAGTCGGCGAGCTCGGCGGCGAGGGTCTTGGCCGGGTTGCTGTACGTGGCGATGGCCGGTCCGCAGCGTTCGGCCGTGCGGTCGAGGCGGTCGGCGACCTTCTCCAGGGTCTCCGGGGGCGCTTCGAGGAGGCCGACCCGGTCGAGCAGCACGAGGAGCGGGGTGAACAGGGCCCACAGGGCGCTGGGCCCGGCGGCGAGGTCGTCGGCGGTCTCCTCGGCCGTGTCGTACGGGGCCGTGGCCATCGGCACGAGCAGGCCGTGGGAGCCGTTGACGGCCTCGGCGAGCGGGGAGGTGCGGGGGGCGACGGCGACGACGGTGATGCCGCGGCGGTACGCCTGCTCGGCGAGGAGGGCGAGGCCCGGCTCGGAGCCGTCGGTCGTGGGGACCAGGAGGAGGTCCACGGAGCCCGCCCAGCCGGGGAGGGCCCAGCGCAGGGCGCCGGCCGCGGGGGCGACGCCGGTGGGCTGGAGACGGATGACGGGGGCGGCGGCGCCGGCGAGGGAGCCGATCAGGTCGGCGACGCCGGCGGCGGCGGTGCCGGGGCCCGCGACGAGGACGGCGCGGGGGCGGCCCTCGGGGCGGAGCTCGGAGATTCCGGCCTCGGCGGCGTGGCGGGCGGCGGTCCGGACGCGGGCGCCCGCTTCGGCGGCGCCGCGCAGCAGGCCGCGGCGGTCGGCGACGGCGAGGGCGTCCGGGGCGTCGAGGAGGGTCTCGTCCAGCATGGGGCCTCCGGGGCGGGGCGGGTGCGGGCGGCTTGGTGGTGGTGCGCCCGGCCTGCGGCCGGCTGGGGTTTCCCACCCGCACCACCCGTGCAACTCGGATGTCGACTGACGGTGGTCCCGTACTCGGACTTACTCGGACCCCACCGTCGGCGGCTGCGGGTCGCGCTACTGCGGGCGGCGGGCCTCGTCGACCAGGAGGACCGGGATGCCGTCGCGGACCGGGTAGGCAAGGCCACAGCCGTCGCCCGTGCAGACCAGCTCGGGGGTCTCGGCCGCCGTCCGGTCGTTGAGCGGCGCGTGGCAGGCCGGGCAGGCCAGGATCTCCAGGAGGCCGGCTTCGAGCGGCATGGGGTGTCCCTTCGAACAAACGATGATGGTGCTGCCTTTGGGCCAGGTCAGCCTACCGCCGGGGGACGGGGCGCGCGGCTCGTGGCCCGCCCCGTCCGTCCCGGCGGAATCCGTGGATTGCGGCGTCAGCCGGTCGCGCGGACCAGGGCGAGGACCTCGTCGCGCAGCTTGGCCGCGGTGGCCTCGTCACGGGCCTCGACGTTCAGGCGCAGCAGCGGCTCGGTGTTGGAGGCGCGGAGGTTGAACCACCAGTCGTCGGCCGTCACCGTCAGCCCGTCCAGTTCGTCGAGGGTGACGCCGTCCTGCCCCTCGTACGCGGTCTTGACCGCCGCCATCCGGGCGGTCTGGTCGGCGACGGTGGAGTTGATCTCGCCGGACGAGGCGTAGCGGTCGTACGCGGCGACCAGATCCGACAGCGTGCCCTCCTGGCCGCCGAGGGCCGCCAGGACGTGGAGCGCGGCGAGCATGCCCGTGTCGGCGTTCCAGAAGTCCTTGAAGTAGTAGTGGGCGGAGTGCTCGCCGCCGAAGATCGCGCCGGTCCTGGCCATCTCCTCCTTGATGAAGGAGTGGCCGACGCGGGTGCGGACCGGCGTGCCGCCGTTCTCGCGCACGACCTCGGGCACCGACCAGGAGGTGATCAGGTTGTGGATCACCGTGCCGCCGGGGTGCTTGGCCAGTTCGCGGGCGGCGACCAGGGCCGTGATCGCGGACGGGGAGACCGGCTCGCCGCGCTCGTCGACGACGAAGCAGCGGTCGGCGTCGCCGTCGAAGGCGAGGCCGAGGTCGGCGCCCTCGGCGCGGACGCGGGCCTGGAGGTCGACGATGTTCTTCGGGTCGAGCGGGTTGGCCTCGTGGTTCGGGAAGGTGCCGTCGAGCTCGAAGTACATCGGTACGACGTCCAGCGGGAGGCCCCCGAGGACGGTCGGGACGGTGTGGCCGCCCATGCCGTTGCCGGCGTCCACGACGACCTTCAGCGGGCGGATCGCGGTGAGGTCGACGAGCGACCTGAGGTACGTGGCGTAGTCGTCGAGGGTCTCCCGCTCGGTGACCGTGCCGGGGGCGGCGGCGGCCTCGGGCGCGCCCTGCTCCGACCACTGCTCGACCAGGGTGCGGATCTCGGCGAGGCCGGTGTCCTGGCCGACCGGGGCGGCGCCGGCGCGGCACATCTTGATGCCGTTGTACTGGGCCGGGTTGTGCGAGGCGGTGAACATCGCGCCCGGCAGGTTCAGCTGCCCGGAGGCGAAGTACAGCTGGTCCGTCGAGCAGAGCCCGATCAGCGTGACGTCGGCGCCGAGGCGGGCGGCGCCGCGCGAGAAGGCGCCGGACAGGCCCGGCGACGAGGGGCGCATGTCATGGCCGACGACGATCGCGTCCGCGCCCGTGACCCGTACGAACGCGGCGCCGAAGAGCTCGGCGAGACCCTCGTCCCACTGATCCGGCACCACCCCGCGGACGTCGTACGCCTTCACGATCTGCGACAGATCAGCAGCCACGGAACAACCCTCCTGAAGTCTCTGCACGCGTATGCGGCGCGTGTACGGAACGCCCAAACTACCCGGGGTGGGGTGGGGCGCCGCAGACCGAGGGGTCGGTGGGTCCGGTTTCCGCCGGTGCCCGGGGGGTGCGCTCGGGTGCCGTGCGCGGCTCAGGAGTCCGGGGAGCGCAGGACCCGCAGATGTCCGCGGCGTCCGACCTCCATCGGGTTCCCGCCACGGCCGCCGCCCTTGCCGCCGGCCTCGGCGGCGCGCTCCTGGGGGCGGGCCGCCTCCCGTACCGCGTTGGCGAGGGCTTCGAGGTCGTCGCCACTGGGGCGGGACGGCGCGGAGCCGTCGGTGAGCCGCACGACGTCCCAGCCGCGCGGGGCGGTGAGGCGCTCGCTGTGTTCGGCGCACAGGTCGTAGCAGTGGGGCTCGGCGTAGGTGGCGAGCGGGCCGAGGACCGCAGTCGAGTCGGCATAGACGTACGTCAGTGTCGCGACGGCAGGGCGGCCGCACGCGGTGCGCGAACAGCGACGTACAGGGCTCACGACGTTGGACGGTACCGCACTCTTGAGCGGGCCGCGACGACTCTCCACCAGGTCACTCCACCGTGTCGCGGTGTGACGTCGGCCACGCGCCCTTCCGGGACCGCCCTTGTGACCTGCGCGGGAGGAGCCTACGGGGCACGGGGACGATGGGCGATCCGGACAGCGGTCTGCAGGAATCCGGTCAACCACGGCCAGATGGCCGATCCACACGGCGTACCGAATCGAGCCGTCGCTTGGCCGGAATGCTCAACAAACGACAGGGCGGCTCGGCCCGATACGGACCCGGCCCGTGTGCGCCACGGTCGTGGAACACCGAGGAGAGTTACGCTGCGTCAGTGATGGACAGTCCTGTGCCGCCGCGCCCCTCGTCCCGTCCCACCGAGTCCGACCCGACTGCTTCGGACCGGACGGGATCGAACCCGATGGATCCGAGCCGTACGGGGTCCGGCCCGGCGGAGTCGAGCCGGGTTCCGGCGGAGCCACGGACGCGTCGCCGCGACCGTCACGGGCGCGGGATGCGGGGGCCGGTCGCCCCGCCGCAGGTCCCGCTGTCGGCGAGCCGGGCCGACACGTTCCGCGATCTCGTCCTGGACTCCGTGGAGCGGCTGGAGCGGCGCTGGCCGCAGCTGGCGGACGTCGAGTTCATGGTGCTCGACGTGCCGCCGTCGGTGCCGGGCGAGGCCGTTCCGCTGGGGGGTTCGATGCCGGCGGAGAAGAGCGGTCCCGCCCGGGTCGTCGTCTACCGGCGGCCTGTGGAGATCCGCTCCAAGAGCCGCGACGAGCGGGCGCTGCTCGTCCACGAGGTCGTGGTGGAGCAGGTGGCGGAGCTGCTGGGCCTCTCCCCCGAGTCGGTCGATCCCCGGTACGGGCAGGACTGACCGGCGGCCGTCCCGGTCGGTCGCTCTCGCTCTCCGCCCTCGTCAGTCGTCGTCCTCGCCAGTCGTCGTCCTCGTCAGTCGTCCAGGACGGAGAGGTTCTGCTTCGCCGTCGGGACCTCGACCGTGCCCCGGTCGTCGGACAGGGTCTGCACGGTGAACATCGGGATGCCGTCCTCCGGGAGGGCCAGCGTGCGCGCCGCGTGGACCGGTCCGCCCGAGAGGCGTTCCACGGTCAGCGCGTAGGAGCCCTTCAGGCCGTCCGGCACCGGCGGGGTCACGGCCGTCGTCGTACCGCCCTTGACCGTGAAGGTCTTGGACACCGACGTGCCGCCCTCCGAGCCCGCGGAAGCGGTGACCCTGACCTCGGCGGTCTCGCCGGGGGCGGTCAGGGAGAGCGTCGAACCCGCCGGGCGGTTGTCGGCGACGGTGGCGCGGGAGGTGATCGCCGAGGTCGCCGGGATGAAGGCGACCTCCTGGTCGTCGCCCTTGCCGCGGACGACCCGCAGGGCGGCGACCACGGGCGTGGCCTTCTTGGGGTCCGTGGGGGTGAGCAGCAGGGAGCCGGCCTCGCCGCGGGTGAGGTCCGGGAGATCGACGGCCGCGGTCATGCCCGACTTCACGTGGAGGGACTGCGCGCTCGCGGGCACGATCGTGCCGCTCTGGCCGACCAGCTGGATCTTCAGGTCGGCGTCGTCCTGCCCCGGCGCGTACGCGACCAGGCGCACCGAGGTGGCGTCCTTCGGGATGCCGGGCAGGACGGCCCGGGCGCCCGGGTCGGCCGAGGCGGGGAGCCAGTCGCTGCCGAGCTTGTCGTCGGCGGAGCGGATGACGGCGCCGACGCGGCCGCTGCGGGTCGTCACATGGACGGTCACGTCGGCCTTCGCCGCCTCGCCGGTGAGCGTGGAGAGCAGGACGGGGACGCTGGAGTGCGCCGGGACCGGGATGCCCTCGGTCAGTTGCGACGGGAGCGCGCCCTCGGGGCCGTACAGCTCGATGTCGGCTACGGCGGCGGTGTCGTCGGGGTTGGTGAGGTGGACGTAGTCCTGGCGGTCCTTGGCCGTGGAGGCGGCCGGGAACCAGAAGTCCGTGTCGGGGGCGGTGCAGGAGACGCCGAGGAGTCCGCGGGCGCCGCCGGCCGGGACGACGGTGGTCTGCTGGACGGTCCATCCGGGGGCGAGCGCGCCGGTCGCCGAGCCGGTCAGCGCGGGGGCGGTGCCGCCGTTCGCCTCGGCGGTGACGGGCTTTCCGGGCTGGGCGACGGTGGCCGGCGCCTTGGCGGTCGCGGCCTTCTTCGGCTTGTCGTCCACGGGCGTGGCGGCGGCCTGGGCGGGCTTCAGCTCGGCCTTCCCCGGCGCGGCCTTGCCCGGCTCCGTCCTGGTGCCGGCCTTCGCCGTGGGGGTGTACGACGTGTAGACCGTCTCGGCCACCTCGGACGTGCTCGGGGCCGGGCACAGCAGGCTGGAGCGCTCCACGGGCACCGGCAGCTTGGCGATGGGGTGGACCGGGACGGTGCCGTCGGGTGCGGTGAGGGCGGCGAAGCCGGTGATGGCGGCGAGGGCCGTGGCGACCGCGATCAGGGAGAGGGTGGTGCGCTTCACTGGTTGCTGCTCCCGTCGGGACGCTGCTGCTCGGTGTCGTACCCGTAGGTGTACGGGTCGTACTGCTGCTGCTCGTACGGCTGCTGCTGCGGCTGCTGCTGGTCGTAGCCCTGCTGCTGGTACGGGTCGTACTGCTGCGGGTCGTACGGCTGGGGCTGCTGGTCGTACTGCTGCTGCGGGTACTGCTGGTACGGGTCGGCCGCGTACTCCGTGTACTGCGGGTAGTAACCCTGCTGGGCGTACTGCTCCTGCTGCTGTTCCTGCTGCTGCGGCCAGTCCTCCGCCGCGTGCGTCTGCTGGTCGGGTACCGGGGCCGGCTCGGGCTGCGGCTCGGCCTCCGGGGCCTGGTCGGCCGCGGCCTCCGCCTCGGCGGCGGCGCGGAGCCGGCGGGCCCGGCGGCCGTCGCCCTCCATGGCCTGGGCGGGGACGGCGACCTCCTCCTCGGGCAGGTCGTCGTCGATCTCGCGGCGCCGCCCGGGCAGGGCGAGGACGAGCAGGACCACGGCGAGGCCGGCCTGGGTCCAGATCCACGCGGTGTGGGTGAGCGGCTCGTCGTACGTGAGGTCGAGGCGGCCGCCCTCGGCGGGCAGTGCGAAGCCCTGGGCCCAGCCGTCGACGGTGGTCTTCTCGAGTGCCTTGCCGTCGAGCGTGGCGGTCCAGCCGTCGTCGGCGCGGTCGGCGATGCGCAGGACGCGGCCGGCGGGGCCCGACGGGATGTCGGTGTGCGCCTCGACGGGTCCGGCGGCGACGGTGACCGGCCGGGTCGCGTCCGTGCCTCCGCCGTCGGCCTTGGCCGCGGGGACGATCGTCGCGCGGGCGACCTCGCGGTCGACGCGCCACAGCGCGCTGCCGTCGAGCTGGCTGAGCCGGCTGAGGCCCGGGGTGGCGTCGAGGACGCGGCTCATCTGGCGCGGCGCCCCGTCCCGTACGAGGACGTAGCGGATGGCGAATCCGCTGAGCTCCGCGGTCTGGTCGGCGCCGGAGCCCGCCACGAGGTGGGCGACGACCTTGTCGAGCAGGGGGTCGCCGTCGGCGGCCGCGGCGAGTTCGGCGTCGCCGAGGCGGCCGCCGGAGCCGCGGACCAGGGTGTACGCGACCTCGCCGGGTGACGTGCCACCGAGGATGAGGGTGCGGGGCTGGTCGCGGGTGCCGCTCTCCTCGGCGACGAACGCGGGCACCTGGACCGGATCGCGCCGGGTCAGCGGGCCGTCGGCGCCGGCGATCATCCACGTGACCGCGGCCGCGACCGGTCCGAGGGCGGCGGCGAGCGCGATGAGGGCCGCGACGGGCTGGCGCCAGCCGAAGCCGTGCGCGGCGACGCGGGTGCGGCCGCCCTCGGCCCCGACCATGCCGGCCGCGAGCAGGGCGGCGCCGTAGACGAGGGTGGCGGGTCCGGCCCAGCCCGTGCCGCCCGCGCCGTTGGACAGCGCGGCGAACAGCAGGCCGGCGAGGGCGGCGGCCCAGGCCGTACGGACGGCGAACTGACGCTCCTCGCGCAGCAGCGCGGCCAGGGCGGCCAGCACGACGCCGATCAGCAGGAGACCGCCGACGGTCCCCGGGCCGCCGGGGCTGGTCCCGAGCAGGTCGAGGGCGGAGGCCGTTCCCGTACGGATGTCGAGCCCGGCTTCGCGCAGGAAGGCGGCGGGGCTGGTCAGCAGGGAGAGCGACCAGGGGGCCAGGACGAGGAGGGGGGTGCCGACGGTGGCGAGGAAGCGCAGTCCGTACGCGGTGATGTCGCGGCGGCGCAGGACGAGCACGCCGATGCCGAGGACGACCGCGAGCGGCCAGACGATCGGGGTGAACGCCATCGCGAAGGTCAGCAGGAAGGTGTAGGCCCAGGTGGCGCGCCAGCTGCCCCGGTCCGGCCGGTGGAGTCCGGCGGCGGCGACGGCGGCGCGCGCGATGAGCGGCAGCAGGATCGCGAGGACGGCGGTGCCCAGGCGGCCGGTGGCGAGCGCTCCGGTGGCGGCGGGCAGGAAGGCGTACGCGATGGAGCCCCACGCGCGCAGCAGCCTGGACTCGACGATCGGGCGGGCCGCGAAGTAGGCGGTGAAACCGGCCAGCGGGACCGAGCAGACGAGCAGCAGGGTCAGCGCGAAGGAGGTGGAGCCGAGGAAGAGCGCGGAGAGTCCGGCGAGGACGGCGAGGTAGGGCGGTGCGGTCTGGGTGCCGCCGGTGCCGAGGGCGTGCCAGGCGTCGGCGTACCGGCCCCAGAGCTCGGAGACCGAGTCCGGGGCGGGCAGCAGGGCTCCGCCGGCGAGCGCGCCACCGCCGAACAGGCCGCGGCAGGCGACCACGGAGACGAGCAGGAGAAGGGCGAAGAGGAGCGGTCCCGGTTTGCGGGCGATCTTCTTCAGCCGGGCGAACTGCTCGATCTCCATGAAGTCGGCGTCGTCGCCGCCGGGCCCGGATTCGACGGCGCCGTGCCGGGAGCCGCCGGAGTCGGCGTCGGAGCCGCCGAAGTTCGCGACGACCTGTTCGACGGTGGCGCGGACGGTGGCGCCGGGCGGCGGGAAGAGCGGGCGCAGTTCACTCGCGGCGACGGCGGGGTTCTTGCGGCGCTTGCGGGCGGCGAGGATCTTCTCGGGGCGCAGCAGGGTGCCGAAGAGGCCCATGACCTCGTCGACGGCCTGGCCGGGGACCTTGCCGACGAGGTAGGCGAGGGTGCGCAGCAGGGTGCCGAGGATCAGCCGGACCAGGACGTAGGGCAAGACCGCGCCGCGGGCGTTGGCGAGGAGGGTGTAGACGGCGCCGGCCTTGTCGACGCGGTGCGGGTTGGTCACGGACCGGCCGGCGCAGTCGACGGTGCGGCGTTCGCGGGCGGAGGCCTCGGCGTGCCGCAGGACGGCGTCGGGGGCGACGAGGACGCGGTGGCCGGCGGAGTGGGCGCGCCAGCACAGGTCGACGTCGTCGCGCATCAGGGGCAGGCGCCGGTCGAAGCCGCCGAGCTCCTCGAAGACGTCGCGGCGGACGAGCATGCCGGCGCTGGACACGGACAGGACGGAGCGGACCTGGTCGTGCTGGCCCTGGTCCTGTTCGCGGCGGTCGAGGCCGGTCCAGCGGCGGCCGCTGCGGGCGATGGAGACGCCGGCTTCCAGCAGCTGCTTGCGGTCGTACCAGCCGCGGAGCTTGGGGCCGACGATGGCGGCGTACGCGTCGGAGTCGGCGACGCGCAGGAGCTCGGCGAGCGCGTCGGGTTCGGGGGCGCAGTCGTCGTGGAGCAGCCAGAGCCACTGCACGGGCTCGCCGTGCGGGAGTTCGGGCAGGTCGTAGGCGTCGTCGCGCCAAGTGCGGCTGACGGGGTCCCAGCCGCTGGGCCGCTTCAGATAGGGGAGTTCCTCGGGTCCGAGCACGGGGGCGGTGCGGGCGGCCTCCTCGACGGCGGCTCCGAAGCCGGTACGGCGGGCGAGGTGGAGCACGCGGTCGGCGCCGATCGCGTCGGCGACCAGTTGTGCGGAGTCGTCGGCGCTGCCGGTGTCGGCGGCGACGACGTTCTGTACGGGGCGTTCCTGGGCGAGCAGCCCGGCGAGGGCGTCCGGCAGCCAGCGGGCGCCGTCGTGGGTGACGAGCACGGCGGTGACGACGTGTCGCGGAAACTCGGGAGTTGAGGACATCGAGGTACGGGCCCTCCGGCCGGGGTCGCCCGCGGGGGGCGTGAGTGCGTCTCGGACGGGGCCCCACACTAACGGCTGTCAACGCAGACGGTCCGCCGCCTGTGGACAGAGCACAGGCGGCGGACCGTTCGTTGTGTACGGGTGTGCGTGCTTTGGCTGGCGCGGTCGGCGGCGACCGCCGGTCAGACGGCGGCCTTCTTCAGACGGCGTCGTTCACGTTCGGACAGACCGCCCCAGATACCGAAACGTTCATCGTTCTGCAGGGCGTATTCGAGGCATTCGGAGCGGACCTCACAGGCGAGGCAGACCTTCTTGGCCTCGCGGGTCGAGCCGCCCTTCTCGGGGAAGAAGGACTCGGGATCGGTCTGGGCGCACAGCGCGCGCTCCTGCCAGCCGAGTTCCTCGTCCGCGTCCTCGACCAGCAGTTCCTGGAACAACTCGGTCATGTGCGCCCCTCGTCTGTCTTCGCGTCCCCGTGATGTAGCCGCCACCGATTTCCGGCCGAACGACACGAGTGAAATTACAAGTTTGTGCTCTGTGCGAGTCAAGCCGGAATCTGCTATTGGGCCCGGTATTCACTCTGCGGAACCAAGGCTATGCGGAAAGTGTTCAAATCACCAAAAACCTGACACTTGCCACCGGCCTGGCCGCACCGCGCCTCTTCGTGAAGGAGGACGCCCGAGACGTGGATCTTGTTGCGATCCAGCCACGGAAGCGATCCGGATCACAGTCTGATCACGAGACCCCCACCGCGTTTACGGGCACGGTTGCTGCGCCATGTGTCCCGCCCTTCGGCTGCACAAACCTTTCTCCGGACGCAGTAACCGGATGAGGTGAAACATTACCCCCAAAACGGGCATTGGGTTGACAGTCGGGACGTCCGCCCGTCACCTTTGTTGCCATGCCAGCGACCTCAGCGCCCTCCGCGACCCACGCCCGTGGGTTCCGCCGCGCTGTCCAGGCGCGCTGTTGCTGTTGCTGTCCCAGCTGTTGATGCCGTAGCGCTCCAGCCTGCTTCATCTCACGCGTCACCTCTCTCGCGTCACCCCGTTACCCCCGTTTTCTCGCGTCACCCCCGCTTTCTCGCGACACCCCGCACTGCACACTTCTGCTTCTGCCGAGGAACCACCGCACCCATGAACAGCGACAGCGACCTTCAGATCGCCGGCGACATCCTCGAGGTCCAGCACCTCCTCCAGCCCGCCCGCGAGCACCCCGCCACCGTGGCCGAGTTCGCCGGGCTCGCCCGCTCCATCGCCGCCGACCGCGCGCAGTGGGCCCCGTACGTCGAGTACGACGCCACCACCCGCTGGTACCACCGGCTGCGCACCGGTCCCGGCTACGAGGTCTGGCTGCTCTCCTGGGTGCCCGGCCAGGGCAGCGGATCGCACGACCACGGCCCTTCGTCCGGCGTACTGACCGTGCTGCGGGGCGAGTTGACGGAACGTACGGAGCGGGGCACGCGGACGCTCACGGCCGGCGCGCAGCGGGTGTTCGCGCCGGGGTACGTCCACGAGGTCGTCAACGCTTCGCTGGAGCCGGCGGTCAGCCTGCACGTCTACTACCCGGGCCTCACCGAGATGCCGATGCACGAATCCCTCGGGGCGCGGTGCGCCCCGGAGCCCCGGGGAGTTGTACCGGCCTGACGGGCCCGCCCGTCGCCCGACCGCCACCCCTGACAGACTGTCCGTATGCGCATTGTGGTTCTGGCAGGTGGCATCGGTGGTGCCCGCTTCCTTCGCGGCCTCAAGCAGGCCGCTCCCGACGCGGAGATCACGGTCATCGGCAACACCGGTGACGACATCCATCTCTTCGGGCTGAAGGTCTGCCCCGACCTCGACACGGTGATGTACACCCTCGGCGGTGGCATCAACGAGGAGCAGGGCTGGGGCCGCGAGGACGAGTCCTTCACCGTGAAGGAGGAACTCGCGGCGTACGGCGTCGGACCGGAGTGGTTCGGCCTCGGCGACCGGGACTTCGCCACCCACATCGTCCGTACGCAGATGCTGGGCGCCGGTTATCCGCTGAGCGCCGTCACCGAGGCGCTGTGCGCCCGCTGGCAGCCGGGCGTCCGGCTCCTTCCGATGTCCGACGACCGGGTCGAGACCCATGTCGCCATCGACGTGGAGGGCGAGTCCAGGGCGGTGCACTTCCAGGAGTACTGGGTGAGGCTCCGCGCGTCCGTGGACGCGCGGGCCGTCGTGCCGGTCGGCGCGGAGGCAGCGAAGCCGGCGCCGGGTGTCCTGGAGGCGATCGCGGAGGCGGACGTCGTCCTCTTCCCGCCGTCCAACCCCGTCGTGTCCGTCGGCACGATCCTGGCCGTGCCGGGCATCCGCGAGGCGATCGCCGAGGCGGACGTGCCCGTGGTCGGCCTCTCGCCCATCGTGGGCGACGCGCCCGTGCGGGGCATGGCCGACAAGGTCCTCGCGGCGGTCGGCGTGGAGGCGACGGCCGCGGCGGTCGCCCAGCACTACGGATCCGGGCTGCTCGACGGCTGGCTGGTCGACACGGTCGACGCGGGCACGGTCGCGGACGTCGAGGCGGCGGGGATCCGCTGCCGGGCGGTGCCGCTGATGATGACGGACCTGGACGCCACGACGGCGATGGCGCGCGAGGCGCTGGCGCTGGCGGAGGAGGTCCGGGGATGACGGGTCCCGCCGATCAGGGAGCCGTCGAGGAAGGGGCGGTCGGGCAAGGGGCCGTCGAGCCGGCCGCCGTCTCGCGGGGCACCGTCGAGCGGGAAGCCGTCGAGCAAGGGGCCGTCGAGCCGGCCGCCGTCTCGCAGGGCACCGTCGGGCGGGGCACCGTCGATCCGGAAGCCGTCGCGCGAGGGGCAGCCTTTCGGGTGTGGGCGTTGGCCGGTCTGCCCGAGGTGAAGGCGGGGGACGATCTCGCCAAGCTCATCGCCTCCGTCTCCCCCGGCCTCCGCGACGGGGACGTCCTGCTCGTCACCTCGAAGATCGTGAGCAAGGCCGAGGGGCGGATGATCGCCGCCGACGACCGGGAGGAGGCGATCGACGCCGAGACCGTACGGGTGGTCGCGCGGCGTGGCACCCTCCGGATCGTCGAGAACCGGCAGGGGCTCGTCATGGCCGCCGCCGGGGTCGACGCATCCAACACCCCTGCCGGCACCGTGCTGTTGCTGCCGGTCGACCCGGACGCCTCGGCCCGCGCGCTCCGGGAGGGGCTGCGCGACGCGCTCGGGGTCGACGTCGGGATCGTCGTCACGGACACCTTCGGGCGGCCCTGGCGCAGCGGTCTGACGGACGTGGCCATCGGCGCGGCCGGAGTGCGGGTCCTCGACGACCTGCGCGGCGGCACGGACGCCCATGGCAACCCGCTCGGCGCCACCGTCGTCGCCACCGCCGACGAACTCGCGGCGGCGGGCGATCTGGTGAAGGGCAAGGCGAGCGGCAGGCCGGTCGCCGTGGTCCGCGGGCTGCCGCACCTGGTGGGCGACGTCGAGGAGGGGGCCCGGGCGTTGATCCGGGGTGCCGCCGACGACATGTTCCGGCTCGGGACCTCGGAGGCCGTACGGGAGGCGGTGACTCTGCGGCGTACCGTCCGCGAGTTCACCGACGAGCCCGTGGACCCGGGGGCGGTACGACGGGCCGTCGCCGCGGCCGTCACGGCACCGGCCCCGCACCACACCACACCCTGGCGTTTCGTCCTCCTCGAATCGGAAGGGTCGCGGACCCGGCTGCTCGACGCGATGCGGGACGCCTGGATCGCGGATCTGCGCCGGGACGGCAAGTCGGAGGAGTCCATCGCGAAGCGCGTCCGCCGCGGGGACGTCCTGCGCGACGCGCCGTACCTGGTGGTGCCCTGCCTGGTCATGGACGGCTCCCACCACTACGGCGACGCGCGCCGGGACGCGGCGGAGCGCGAGATGTTCGTGGTGGCGGCGGGCGCGGGCGTGCAGAACTTCCTGGTGGCGCTGGCCGGTGAGCGGCTGGGCTCGGCGTGGGTGTCCTCGACGATGTTCTGCCGAGAAGTCGTACGAGAGGTCCTCGCACTGCCGGAGGACTGGGACCCCATGGGGGCGGTCGCGGTCGGGCACGCGGCGGCGCCGCCGAGGGAACGGCCGGCGCGGCAGGCGGGGCAGTTCATCGAGGTCCGCTGACGTCTCGCGCCGCCCTCCACGGGGTGCGCCGGCCTAACGGGGTGCACCGCCCTCCACAGGGTGCGCCGGCCTCCCTCGCCGCCGTCCCGCCCGGACTCGCTCAGAGCGCCCCGATGTTGCCGGGGGTCATGCGCGGTGCGCGGCGGGGCGGGGCGTGTCCGCTGAGCAGGATCAGGCGGGCCGCGCGGTACCGCTGGCCCGCGTAGGGGGCGAGGAGCTCCAGCATGGCCGTGTCGTCGGTGGTCCTGTCGCCCGCGAGGGCGAAGCCCACGATGCTCGGCAGGTGGTAGTCGCCGACGCTGACGGCGTCGGGAGCGCCGTTGCTGCGCTGGACCGTCTCGGCGGAGGTCCACGGGCCGATGCCGGGAATCAACTCCAGGCGCTTCTGGGCCGCTTCGGGCTCCATCGCCGCGGCCTCCTCCATGCGGCGGGCGAGCTTGGCGACGCGCAGGACGGTGGCGGCGCGCTTGTTGTCGACGCCGGCGCGGTGCCACTCCCAGGACGGGATCAGCGACCAGGTGCGGGCGTCGGGCACGACATGGAGTCCGTACGTCCCCTCCGGGACCGGGCCGGGGGCGGGCTCGCCGAACTTCCGTACGAGAAGGCGCCAGGCGCGGTACGCCTCGTCCGTCGTGACCTTCTGCTCCAGGATCGACGGAATCAGCGACTCCATCACCAGGCCGGTGCGGGTGAGGCGCAGTCCGGCGCGGCGGCGGTGGGTCGCGGCGACGATGCGGTGGCGGGGGACGAAGGCGGTGGGGTCGTCGTCGGCCCCGAGAAGCTGCGGCAGGCGGTCGAGGAGCCAGTCCGCGCCGGGCCCCCAGGCCTCGCCCTCCACCGCGCCGCCGCGCGCGGCGACCCTGAGCGTGCCGGGACCGGCGGGGGTGCGGCTTGTGCGCCAGACGGAGCCGTCGGGGAGCGCGCGGAAGGTGGGGTCCGCGGGGCCACGGCGGAGGGGGCCCAGGGTGAGGCCGAGGTCGTACGGCGTGGGCGGTGTCCACCGGCGGGTGGTGCCGGGGACGGGGGCGCCGGCGGGCCTGGGGGCGGGTACGGAGACGTGGCCGCCGCGCACGGTGGTGCGGGTGGGACGTGGAGCGAAGCGGCCGGCCATGGGTACGAGGGTAAGCGGCCACGGGCCCGCGAGCTGCGCCCGGCCCTCCGGCCGGCGGGTGATCTTCCCGGCCGGTGGCGGCGCAGCGCAACGTGGCCGGAGACGCCGCCGGCGTACCGGCGGGATGCGCCCGGCGGGGTGCGCCCGGCCCTCCGGTCTCCCGGTCGGCGTACCGGCCGGGTGCGCCCGGCCCTCCGGCCGGCGCGGGTGATCTTCCCGGCCGGTGGCGGCGCAGCGCCCGTGGCCGGAGACACCGTCGACGTACCGGCGGTGTGCGCCCGGCCCTCCGGCCGGCGCTGGTGTTCTCCCGGTCGGCGACGCCCGTGGCCGGAGACGCCGTCGGCGTACCGGCGGGGTGCGCCCGGCCTCCGGTCGGCTGCCCGCTCCCCGGTCCGCGGAGGCCGGCGGCCCCGTCGCCGGCCGACACCGCCGGCGTGCGGGGCGGTCGCCGGCGAAGTCCTACTGGTCCGAGGAGAAGCGGACCGAGGCCGCCGGGAGGGTGGCGTCGCACCAGACGCGGACGCCGTCGCGGAGTTCGTTGTCGGCGCCCACATGGGCGCCGTCGCCGATCACCGCGCCCGTAAGGACCGTGCGGGCGCCGATGTGGGCGCCGGCTCCGATCAGGGAGTCCGTGATCACCGCGCCCGGCTCGACCACCGCGCCCGCGAGGAGCGTGGAGCCCGTGACACGGGCGCCATCGCCGATGCGCGCCCCCTCGCCGACTACGGTGCCGCCCGTCACCTTCGCGTCCGGCGCGACACGGGCCGTCGGCAGGACCAGACGGTCGCCGCAGCGGCCCGGAACGGCCGGGGACGGGGCGCGGCCCAGGACCAGGTCGGCGGAGCCGCGGACGAAGGCCTGCGGGGTGCCGAGGTCGAGCCAGTACGTGGAGTCGACCATGCCCTGGAGGTGCGCCCCGGAGGAGAGCAGTTCGGGGAACGTCTCCCGCTCGACCGAGACGGGGCGACCGGTCGGGATCGTGTCGATGACCGAGCGGCGGAAGACGTAGGCCCCGGCGTTGATCTGGTCGGTGACGATCTCCTCCGGCGTCTGCGGCTTCTCCAGGAAGGCGGTGACGCGGCCGCTGCCGTCCGTCGGTACCAGACCGAACGCCCTGGGGTCCTCGACCCGGGTCAGATGCAGCGAGACGTCGGCGCCCGAAGAGGCGTGGGTGTCGACCAGGGCCTGGATGTCCAGGCCGGTCAGGATGTCGCCGTTGAAGACGAGGACCGGGTCGTCCGGGCCGGAGCGCAGGCGCGAGGCGACGTTCCGGATGGCGCCGCCCGTGCCGAGCGGTTCCTCCTCGGTGACGTACTCCAGGCTGAGGCCCAGCGACGAGCCGTCCCCGAAGTAGGGCTCGAAGACCTCCGCCAGATACGAGGTGGCGAGCACGATGTGCTCGACGCCCGCGGCCCGCGCACGGGCCAGTTGGTGCGTCAGGAACGGGACACCCGCCGCCGGGACCATCGGCTTCGGGGTGTTGACCGTCAGGGGGCGCAGCCGTGTGCCCTTGCCACCGACCAGGAGGATCGCTTCTGTCACCTGTCGTCTCTGCTTCCTGTCCGGGGCCGGTCACATCGCTCGTCCGTGCGATATGACCGGTCAGTTTATGCAGAGGATCAGGCGCCTCACGTCATCAGCGTCGTCCCTGGTACTTCGCCGAAGCGGTCCGGGCGGTGCCGAGCTGGCTGTACAGGCGCCCGCCGGGACACTCCGTCGCAAAGCCGTCCCGGTGGCCCGCGATGGCGTTGAAGCTGACCTTCTTGCCCTTCTTGTAGCGATTGCCGCCGCCGGAGACCAGCGTCGCCTTCCCCTTCGGGTTGACCCCGTGAAGTCCCAGTTTCCACGCCGTCAGACGTGCCACGGCCGTCACCGCGGCGGCGGGCGGGTTGACCGAGCTGTAGGAGCCGAGGACCGCGACTCCCATGCTGTTGGTGTTGAAGCCGAGCGTGTGGGCGCCGAGGACCGGCTTGGCCACACCACCGGCGCGGCCTTCGTAGATGTTTCCGCACTTGTCGACCGCGAAGTTGTAGCCGAAGTCACGCCAGCCGCTGCTCTTGACGTGGTAGCGGTAGATACCGCGCAGGACGGAGGGCGCCTGCTTGCAGGTGTAGTTGTTGCCGGTGGCGCTGTGGTGGACGAAGGCCGCCTTGACCGCCTTCGTGTAGACGAAGCCCTTCTCCCGCATCTTCTCGTCCGCGCCCCAGCCCTTTCGGGTGATGATCTTCGGGCGTGGTCCGATGTACGGCTTCCCGGCGGCCGCCGCCGGCCTGGCCGCCGTCAGCGCCGGCGGAGCCATGGACGCCCGCTCCACCGGGGTCGTGGGGTCTTCGTCGGCGGCATCGGGGGGCGGTTCCGGGCCCGGGTCGACCAGTTCCAGGCGCAGCCCGGCGGGCAGCGGCTCCCCGCCGTCGTCGTCCGGCCGTACACGGATCTCGACGCCGTCCGAGGCGCCGACCCACAGCGGGGCGGTGGCCCCGCGCAGGGCGCCGGACCCGCCTTCCGCGGTCTCGGGGTCGGCCCCGTGCTCGTCGTTGTGGGTATCCACGTCCTGCCACCCCGACCAGGTGTCGCTCCCGGCGGCGCGGGTGCGGACCTGGACGGTGCCGTGCAGCCGGGCGGTGGGGTCGTCCCACACCACCCCGACGAGCGAGAACGGCCTGACGTCGCGTGGGGACAGCCCCTGTTCGGGGCGGGCGCCGCCGGTGGCCCGTTCACCGCCCGCCAGGGGGCCCAGGCGCAGGGACTGGGTGGATCCCCCGGATGGTGGGGCGGCGGGCACGGCGGGCGTGCCGGGTGGGAGCGGCACCGCCGGGGTCGCGAGGGACAACGGCAGGGAGAGCGCCGCCGCGCACGTGACGGCGACCGAGGATGCTAGGTAGGCACGCATGAAGCGATGGTCCGTACTCGGGGGCCGTTCCGCTCGACGGGAAGCGGCCGGGAGACTGACGGACCATCGGGCCGACCGGTGGACGGTGTCACCGGTACGGCGGGTCCCCGCGCACCTCCCCGCGTACGCTTGCCCGCGTGAACGCCAGCGACCGAACCCCCGCCGACCTGCTGCGATCCGCCCTCGCCGCGGACCCCTCCCGCCCCTTGGTCACCTTCTACGACGACGCCACCGGTGAGCGCGTGGAATTGTCCGTCGCCACCTTCGCCAATTGGGTGGCCAAGACCGCCAATCTGCTCCAGGGCGAGCTGTCCGCCTCCCCGGGCGACCGGCTCGCGCTGCTGCTGCCCGCGCACTGGCAGACGGCGGTCTGGCTGCTCGCGTGCTCGTCCGTCGGCGTGACCGCCGAGCTGGGTGGCGACCCGGCCGACGCCGACTACGCCGTCGCGGGTCCGGACACGCTCGACGCGGGGCTGGCCTGCTCCGGAGACCGGATCGCGCTCTCGCTGGCCCCGCTGGGCCGTCGCTTCCCGACGCCGCCCGCCGGATACGCGGACTACGCGGTGGAGGTGCCGAGCCAGGGGGACCGGTTCGCCCCGTTCGTCCCGGTCGCCGCGGACTCTCCCGCGCTCGTGGTCGGCGGTACGGAACTGACGGGCGCCCAGCTCGTCGAGCGGGCCCGCGCGGACGCCGAGGCGCTCGGGCTGGCTCCCGGGGCGCGCCTGCTGTCGGCGCGTCCGTACGACAGCTGGGAGGGGGTCTCCGCCGGCCTCTACGCGCCGCTGGCGGCCGGCGCGTCGGTCGTGCTGTGCCGGAACCTGGACCGGCTGGCGCCCGAGGAGCTCGACAAGCGGGTGGAGAGCGAGCGCGTCACCGCGACCGCGGTGTGACAACCCGCCGGAGATCCACCCGTATGGCGCAGCGACTCGCCGAGTCCCCGGGTCCGCGCGTCAACTCCGGTACATGATCGGCGGGTACGCACCCCCCTTCCGCACAACCAAGCGTCAGGTTCAGCCGTCTACCTCTGCGACCGGCGGCCCGGGCGCGCCGCCGACCCATGAAGGACGGACTCAGACGTGACGGACAGTGCTGGCACGCCCGCCGAACCGGACGACCCGGCCGAGGACGAGACGCCCAGCACGGTCGGCACGGCCAGCACCGTGGGAGGCACCGGGACCATGGGAGTGAGTTGGGCCGGCACCTCCGGAGGGGCGGCCTCCGACGGTGCCGCCAAGGGCGGGCGCCGCTGGCTGCGCTGGACGGCGCTCGGGGTCTCGGTCGTCCTGCTCACCGGGGCCGCCGCGGGCTGGTGGTTCTACCGCAAGCTCGACGGCAACATCACCACGGACACCACCGCCGCCGCCGAACTGCTCCGGTACGAGAAGGAGCGGCCCGCGCCCGTCGTCTCGGCCGCGCGGAACATCCTGTTGATCGGCTCCGACACCCGGGCCGGCGCGGGGAACGCCGAGTACGGCCACGACAAGGGCACTCAACGCTCCGACACCACGATCCTGCTGCACATCTCCGCGGGCCGGTCGAGCGCCACGGCCGTCTCCATCCCGCGCGATCTGATGGTGGGCATCCCGAGTTGCCGGAAATCGGACGGAACACGGAGCAGCGCGCGGTTCGCCCAGTTCAACTCCGCCTTCGAGGTGGGCGGGACGGCGTGCACGATCCGCACCGTCGAGCGGCTGACGGGAATCCGGGTCGACCACCACATGGTGATCGACTTCCGCGGCTTCAAGAAGATGGTGGACGCCGTCGACGGGGTCGAGGTCTGCCTCCGGGAGCCGATCGACGACTCCGACGCCCGTCTGAAACTGCCGGCGGGACTCCGGACGCTCCACGGCGAGCAGGCGCTGGGGTTCGTACGGGCCCGCAAGTCCCTGGGCAACGGCAGTGACACGGAACGCATGGACCGGCAGCAGCAGTTCCTGGGCGCCCTGGTCAGCAAGGTGCAGAGCAACGGCGTCCTGCTCAATCCGACCCGGCTCTATCCGGTCCTGGACGCGGCCACCAAGTCGATCACGACCGACCCGGGTCTCGACTCGCTGCGGGATCTCTACAACCTGGCGCGCTCGATGCGGAGCATCCCCACGGAGAAGGTGCAGTTCCTCACGGTGCCGCGCCGGCCGTACTCGTACAACGCGAACCGGGACGAACTCGTACAACCGAAGGCAAGTCAGCTCTTCGCCAGGCTGCGCGAGGACAAGCCGGTCATGGTGGCGCCCGGAGGCGATACGAGTGGGCGGCCGGACACGGACGGCAACGGAAAGCCGGACGAGGCGAGCTCGCCGACTCCGGCTCCGACACCGACCTTCACCGGGCGCAACGCGGCACAGAGAGCCTGCCCGTAGAGGGGCGAGTAAAGCGATGCCCAAGGGGAGGGCTGTGCTGGATGAGGTTTGGGCAAATTGCCCAGTTGTAAGGGGCGTGGAATTTGTCACGGACGTCGCCCCACGCTGAACTGGGCGGATAGTGTGACGCGATCCGGTGCTCCCGACCCGCGTGGTCGCGCACTTTACGGATCGAACGACCGAGCGCCCGACGGGGGAGGCGCCTCGCGTGGCACCGACGGAGGATTCAAGTAACCGTGGACGCGCACAGCCGTGGACGGGCGGACGAGATCGACCCCGCCGACCAGTGGGTGCTCAACCCGCAGACCGGCAACTACGAACTGCGACTGGACCACTCCGCTGGGCAGTCACCGCTCCCGTCCCAGCCTCGCGGCGCCACCACCCCCGCCCCGAGATCCGCCGGGCGTTCCCGGACCGCCGAGCCGGGCCGTGGCGCGGAACGCTCCCGGACGGCCACCGAGGCACCCGTACCCGGGCAGCGTCGTCGCCGTGCGGCGGAGCCGGGTGGCGGGCCTCCGCCGGCCGGCCGTCGTAAGCGCAAGCCGGCCAAGGCCAAGAAGAAGAAGGCCCTGATCTGGACCGGCGGCACGATGGCCGTCGTGCTCGTCGCGGGTGCCACGGCCGCGTACGCGCTGTACAACCGCTTCGACGGCAACCTGAACACGGTCGACGTCGGTGACGCCGCCGGCGACCAGGCGATGGACGGGCCGCTCAACATCCTGATCATCGGCAACGACGTACGCACCGGCGAGGGCAACGAGAGCTACGGGAACAAGGACAACGTCACCGGTCACGCCGACACGACGTTCCTCTTCCACGTCTCGGAGGACCGGACCAACGCGACGGCCCTGAGCATCCCCCGGGACCTCAAGATCAAGATCCCGGACTGCCCGACGAAGCAGGCCGACGGTTCGACCAAGGTCATCCCCGGCTCGATCGGAAAGCAGAAGTTCAACGAGTCGTTCGGCGTGGACGGCCGTGACCCGGGCTGCACGATGCGCACCGTCAAGGAGCTCACGGGCGGGCTGGAGATCAACCACTTCATGATGGTCGACTTCAACGCCGTGAAGACCCTGTCGGCAGCGGTCGGCGGCGTGAAGGTCTGCCTGAAGAAGCCCATCCACGACAAGCAGTACTCCAAGCTCAACCTCCCGGCCGGGGAGCACAAGCTCCAGGGTGAGGACGCGCTCGCGTTCCTCCGCAACCGCCACGGTCTCGGCAACGAGAGCGACCTGGACCGGATCAAGATGCAGCAGCAGTTCCTCGCCTCCATGATCCGGCAGCTGAAGGAGGACACGCTCGACAGTCCGACGCGGCTGTTCTCGGTCGCGGACGCGGCGACGAAGGCCCTCACGGTGGACAAGGGCATAGGCAGCGCCATGAAGCTGACCGCCCTGGCCAAGGAGCTTGGAAAGGTCGATCTGAAGAACATCAGCTTCATGACCGTTCCGGTGGTCGACAACCCCGACGAGCCGCCCACCAAGCGGGCCACCGTCGTCCTCGACCCGGTCAAGGCGCCGCAGGTGTTCAGCATGGTGCAGAACGACATCTCCTTCACCGAGGTGAAGAAGAAGGAGCAGGACACCAAGAACGCCCAGGCGCAGGCCCAGGCGAAGCTGCTCCAGGGGCCGCGCGCCGCGGCCGTCGACGTGCGCGTCGACGTCTACAACGGCAGTGGCATCCAGGGCGCGGCGCAGAAGACGCTCGACTGGCTGCAGATCACGCAGGGCGTCACGCGTTCCACGAACAAGGCCAACGCCCCCGAGAAGGCGGCGAAGACGACGCTCACCTACGCGCCGAACCAGGCCGATCAGGCCCGCAAGCTCGCGGACATGATGGGCCTGCCCGCCACGGCGCTGAAGCCGGGCACGCAGGACGCCGGGGAACGCGAGCCCATGACGCTCGTCCTCGGCGGGGATTTCAAGGGCGCGGGGGTGCCCATCACCGGTCCGGCAAAGGCGCCGGACGTCGAAAAGGTGGAAGCCGACAAGCAGGTGTGCGCCCAGTGACCCGGAAACACCGGGTCGCGGGGCGCTCCTGACCAACGAGGGGACCCAGGGGTGGGACAGAGCAGCGTGCGCGGGGAGGGGACGCGGAGAAGCGTTCCGCACGCCCGTGATTCGGGCTGGGACGAGAGCCTGTACGGCGACGAGGGCGAGGGAGCCGCTGCCGGCACCCGGACCAGGGGCCGGGGGGCCAGGAAACGCGGGGCCGGCAGTCGGCCGGGCGACGAACGCACGGGCGACCGGGGCGGCCAGGGCGGCGGTGACGGCCGTACCAGCCGCCGGCGCGGAGGCTCGCGCCGGCGTGCGAAGAAGAACGGCAAACGCCGGATATTCCGCTGGGTCGCCGTCACACTGTCGCTGCTGATACTGGGCACGGCCGGCGCCGGATACCTGTACTACCAGCACCTCAACGGCAACATCCGCAGCGGCGGTCGCAGCGGCGGCGAGAGCGGGGTCAAGAGGACCGCGCCGAACGCGCTCGGCGACACTCCCCTCAACATCCTCCTCATCGGCTCCGACAGCCGGAGCGACCCGAAGAACGTCGCGCTCGGCGGCGGCAAGGACCTGACGCAGCAGAAGCCGCTGGCGGACGTGCAGATGCTGCTGCACGTCTCGGCGGACCGGAAGCACGCCTCGGTCGTCTCCATCCCCCGCGACACGATCGTGCCGATCCCGGAGTGCAAGGACCCGAAGAGCGACGAGACCTTCGCCCCCACCACCAACAGGCCGATCAACGAGACGCTCGGCCGCGGCGGTCCCGGCTGCACCCTCACCACCTGGGAAACGATCACCGGGGTCTACATCGACCACTGGATGATGATCGACTTCGCGGGTGTGGTGGCGATGGCCGACGAGGTCGGCGGCGTCCCGGTCTGTGTGAAGACCGGCGTCCACGACCGGTCGACCAGGCAGCAGAAGGGCGGCTCCGGTCTGAAGCTGCCCGAGGGCACCACCGAGGTGAAGGGCAAGCAGGCGCTGCAGTGGCTGCGCACCCGGCACGCGTTCGGCAGCGACCAGAACCGGGCCAAGGCGCAGCACATGTACATGAACGGGATGGTCAAGAAGCTTCAGGAGCAGAACGCCTGGACCGACACCGGGCGGTTGATGGGCCTCGCCGAGACGGCCACCAAGGCGCTCCAGGTGTCGGACGAGATCGGTACCGTGGCGAAGCTCTTCGAGCTGTCGATGCAGCTCAAGAACGTGAAGCTGGACCGTCTCACGACGGCGACGGTCCCCACGGCCGCGTGGTCGCAGGACCAGAACAAGCTCGTCATGGTCGAGCAGTCCGCCGACAAGATGTGGTCGATGCTCCGCGAGGACATCGCCTTCGACAAGAACGGCGACCCGGCCGGCGCCAAGCCGACCGCCTCCGCGTCCGCGAAGCCGAAGGGCCCGGCCGCCGGCGCGCCGGACACCCTCGACGTCACGGTGATCAACGGCACCGCCGGCAGCGGCCAGATGTCCGTGGACGGCCGGGCCGGCTCCATGGCCGATGCCCTGGAGGACAAGGGCTTCACACGGGCGGAGGCCGCGCAGACCACCGAGCCGCGCAAGGACACGGTGGTCAAGTACCCGAAGGCGGACGGCGAGCAGGGCAAGGCGGACGCCCTGTCCGTGGCCGAGGCGCTCGGCCTGCCCGCCTCGGCGGTCCGCGCCGACGCCAACGCGGAGACCCTCACCCTGGTGATCGGCGCCGACTGGCGCCAGGGCACCACCTACGAGAAGCCGAAGACGGAGGCGGGAGACCTCCCGGAGGGCGCGGACGTCAAGACGGCCGACCAGAAGGGCTGCATGGACGTCTACAGCGTCTACCGCTGGGACGGGAAGAGCTGACCCGACGCCGGACGGCATCGAGAAGGGCCGGGAACCCCCGCGGGGTTCCCGGCCCTTCTCCGTCGTACGAGCGGTACGGGAGCGGCGGTCAGACCTTCTCGTCCGTGACCGCCGGGCGACGGCTCGCGATGACCTTCTTCGCCAGCGAGCGCGGGCTGGTCAGGAAGCCGTACCCCCACGACATGTGCATCGTCGCGAGCGCCACCGGGATCTGGAGCCGGGCCTTCAGCGGGAGGCCCTTGCCGGCCGGGATCGAGCCCGCCGTGATCGCGGCGAGGTAGCCGGCCGGGATCGCGAAGCCGAGCGGGGTGAGCGTCGCACCCACCACGACTCCGGCCGCGATCGCGCAGACGGCGGTCGGCGGGGCGAGATAGCGGAGGTTGATGGAGCCCTGGTGGTAGCGGGCCACCACATGACGCCAGCGGCCGTAGTCCTTGTACTGCTTGGCCAGCGCGCGCACGCTCGGCCGCGGCCGGTACTGGACGCGCAGTTCGGGCGAGAACCAGATCAGACCGCCCGCCTCGCGGATACGGAAGTTCAGCTCCCAGTCCTGGGCGCGGACGAACTCCACGTTGTAGCCGCCCTGCCGTTCCAGGGCCTCTCGGCGGAAGACACCCAGATACACGGTTTCGGCCGGGCCCGCCTCGCCACCGGTGTGGAAGGCCGCGTTCCCGACGCCGATCCTCGAGGTCATCGCCGCGGCGACCGCGTCCTCCCAGGCGTTCTCGCCCTCGGCGTGCATGATGCCGCCGACGTTCTGCGCGCCGGTCTCCTCCAGGAGGCGGACCGCGGTCGCGATGTAGTTCGGCGAGAGCATGCCGTGACCGTCGACCCGCACCACGATCGGGTGGCGCGACGCCTCGATCGCCGCGTTGAGCGCGGCGGGCGTGCGGCCCGTGGGGTTCGGCACGGTGTGCACACGGGGGTCTTCCCGTACGAGCTCGGCGGCGATCTCGTCGGTACGGTCCGTGGACGGCCCGAGCGCGATCACCACCTCCATCTCGCCGTCGTACTCCTGCTCGAGGATGTGACGGACCGAGTTGCGCAGATGCCGCTCCTCGTTGAGGACCGGCATGATCACGGAGACGGGAGGCGGGGCGGAAGGCATGGCGTTCATCGCGGGTCACGTTACCGCGAATGGGGGACAGGAACGCGCGCCGCGGGGACGGGTGCGCGCTGGCGCTGATCGTATGGGCCTACGGTGCTCACGGTTCCCCCTGTCACACCCGCGGAGGTGTCCCCCGGTGCCCACACCGTCCCGCACGCCCCGTCCCCGTCCGGCCGCCGCCCGTCCCGTACCGGCGCGGCGGGGCAGACGGGCCGCGCGGCCACGGTGGGGCATGCGGATGGCGACGGCGCTGTCCGTGCTCGTCCTGGGGGCGGGCGGGATCGGCCACGCGGTGGTCACCAGCCTGGACACCGGTATCGACCGGGTCGACCCGTTCAAGGACATGAAGAACCGGCCCCAGGCCGGGCACGGGATGAACGTGCTGGTCGTCGGGACGGACGGGCGGGACAGGATCACCGAGGAGGAGCGGAAGGCGTACCGGCTCGGCGGTGAGCCGTGTCACTGCACCGACACCGTGATGCTCGTGCACATCTCCGAGGACCGGGAGCGGGCGAGCGTGGTGAGCCTGCCGCGCGACTCGTACGCCGAGATGCCCGAGCACGTCGACACGACCACCGGCAAGCGGCACCAGGCCCATCCGGTGAAGCTGAACGCCGCGTACGCGGAGGGCGGCCCCGGGCTGACGGTGCGGACCGTGGAGAACATGACGGGCGTCAAGATCGACCACTATCTGGAGGTCGACTTCACCAGCTTCATGCGGACGGTCGACGCGGTGGGCGGGGTGAGCATCTGTACGGCCCGGCCGATGAAGGACACCTACACCGGGCTCGACCTGCCGGCCGGGACGCACGAGCTGACCGGCGGGCAGGCCCTGCAGTACGTGCGCTCGCGCCATGTCGACGGGGCGGCGGACATCGGGCGGATGCAGCGCCAGCAGCGCTTCCTCGCCGCCCTCATCCACCGGATGACGAGCGGCGGGGTGCTGCTCAACCCGGTGAAGTTCCGTCAGGTCGCCACGACCATGCTGAGCTCGGTCCGGGCCGACCGCGACTTCGGTACGGATCAGCTGCTGGGCCTCGCGAAGGCGATGCGGGGCTTCACCCCCGCGTCGTCGGAGTTCGTGTCGGTGCCCATCGGGGACATGAGCTTCCCGGTGAAGGGGGTCGGCACGACGGTGAAGTGGGACGCGGCCGAGGCGCAGAAGCTCTTCCAGTCCCTGCGCGAGGACCGGCCGCTGGCCGCGCACCGGGCCCCGGCGGCCAAGGGTCCGAAGACGGCGGTCGTGGACGTGGCCCCGAAGGAGGTCCGGGTGCAGGTCTACAACGGGACCCGTACGAACGGGCTGGGCCGGAAGCTGGACGACGCGCTGCGCGCCACGGGCTTCGACACGACGCGCGCCCCGCGCACCGCCGCGGGCCCGGAGCGCCGGCGCACGCTCGTGGAGTACGACCCGGGCTGGGACCGCTCGGCGAAGTCGCTGGCGGCGGCGCTGCCGGGGGCGGAGCTGCGGGCGGTGAAGGGGCTGGGCGGGACGCTGCGGGTGACGGCGGGCCGGGACTACAAGGGTGTGACGGCGGTACGGGTGGAGGAGACGCCGGGGCCCTTCGAGGCGGTCACGGGCGACCGGGTGGGGTGCGCGTAGGGACCGGGGCCGGTCCCGGTCTCAGTCCTCGTAGCCCTCGGCCGCGCGGCGCTCACGGAGGTCCATGATGGCGCGGCGGCGGGCCAGGCGGTGGGTGCGGCGGATCTGGGCCTCCTGGTAGCGGCGCTTGTCCCGCTCGGTCTCGGGGAGCACGGGCGGGACGGGGCGCGGCTTGCCGTCGGCGTCGACCGCCGCGAAGACCAGATAGGCGGAGCCGACCTGCTGGGCGGGCGTGGACTCGTTCCAGCGCTCGGCCAGGACCCGGACGCCGACCTCCATGGAGGACCGGCCGGTCCAGTTGACCTGGGCCTTCACATGGACGAGGTCTCCGACCCGTACCGGCTCCAGGAACGCCATCTCGTCCATGGAGGCGGTGACGGCCGGCCCGCCCGAGTGCCGGCCGGCGACGGCGCCCGCCGCGTCGTCCACCAGCTTCATGATCACGCCGCCGTGCACCGTACCGAGGAGGTTGGTGTCGTGGCTCGTCATGATGTGGCTGAGGGTGGTGCGGGACGCGGAGGTGGGCTTGCCCGGGATATCGCCCTGATCTGTCATGCCCTCCACCTTATGCCGGGTCCCGGCCGCGTCCCCGTCCCGTCCGCTTTGCATCAGCTTGGCAACAGCGCCGACCCGATCCTCACCCCGCCCTGTCGGCCCCACCAGGCCGGACGGCACACTGTTCCGCATGAATGACTGGCCTCATGGGCGGACCGACGACGGCGGATACGGCCGTGGCAGCGCGAACGCGCAGCCCGAGGGGGCTCGCGCGATGCGCCATGTGCAGCGTCCGCAGGTCCCCCAGCAGCCGCCGCAGTACGACCCGCAGTACGGACAGGGTCACGGGCAGGGTTACGGGCAGCAGCCGGGCTACGACTCCGGGTACAACACCGGTCAGGTCTACGGCAGCCCGCAGGGCGGCGGACGGGGCACCGTTCCCCCGCAGTACGACCCGCGGCCGTCGAGCCCCGCGCCCGACTGGCGCCGCCGGATCAAGGTCGGCTCGGTCGTGCTGCTCGTGGCCGTGCTCGCCTGGAGCATAGGAACGTACGCCTGGGCCAGCTCGCAGATGCGCAACGAGGTCGATCTCGCCAAGGTCATCGAGCGGCCGGCCGAGGGCGACTGCACGACCTATCTGATCGTCGGCTCCGACAGCCGTGAGGGCATGTCGGCCGAGGAGAAGAAGAAGCTCCACACCGGCTCCGCCGAGGGCAAGCGGACCGACTCGATGATGATCCTCGCCGCGTGCGGCAGCGGGAACACGATGATCTCCCTGCCCCGCGACTCCTGGGTGACGATCCCCTCCTTCGTCGGCTCCGAGTCCGGGAAGAAGTTCGCGGCCCGCGGCGGCGCGAAGCTGAACGCCGCCTACGCGATGGACGGTCCGGAGCTGCTGGTCCGTACGGTCGAGTACAACACCGGGCTGCGCATCGACCACTACGCGGAGATCGGCTTCGCCGGCTTCGCCAACATCGTGGACGCGCTCGGCGGTGTCGAGATGAACATCGAGAAGGGCTTCAAGGACAAGAAGTCGGGCGCCGACTTCCAGGCCGGCGAGCAGACCCTCAACGGCGAGCAGGCCCTCGCCTTCGTCCGTACGCGCTACGCCTTCGCCGAGTCGGACCTGGCCCGTACGAAGAACCAGCAGAAGTTCCTGTCCGCGCTGGCCAACCAGGCGGCGACGCCGGGCACGATCCTCAACCCGTTCACGCTGTACCCGACGCTGGGCGCGGGTATGGACACGCTGATCGTGGACAAGGACATGTCGCTGTACGACCTCGGCAAGATGTTCTTCGCCATGAAGGGCATCAGCGGCGGCACCGGCAAGTCCATGAACATCCCGATCTCGGGCGGCGCGCCGCAGGGCTCCCTGAAGTGGGACATGCCGAAGGTGAAGCAGCTGGTGGGGCAGATCCAGAACGACGAGCCGGTCACGGTCACCTCGGACCGCTGACCCGGCGGCACGGGCCGGGCGGTCGGCCCACGAACCGGTGGAGCAGCTGACCGCTCGGGCCCGTCGCCACCTTGCGCAGCGCCGGGTCCCCGCCGGAAAGGCCGTGGTCGCCGCGCCCGGTCAGGATCCAGGTGACGTGGTACTTGCGCAGGATGGCGAGCCGCTCGTCGCGAGGGGTTCCGGCGGCGAAGTAACGCCCGGTGTCGGCGAGGCGCCGCTCCTCGGCGATCCTGCCGGTGCCGTCGGGCGAGGCGTCGTCGACGACGAGGAGCCGCAGCCCCGGTATCTCCAAAGCCATCAGGAGCTCGGCCGTGCCGGGTATGTTGCCCGCCTCGTTGTAGGTGGGCATGACCACGGTCAGCGCGGTGTGCGCCCACTACTCGGGGAGCGTGACGGCTGAGGTGTCCTGCGTACGGATAGCGCGGTGTTCGCCGGTCATCGGGTGGCGCCTCACTGAGAGCGATCGGGCGCGGGTCCCGACCCGCGGTCGTCAGTCCCGTAGAGAGCACGGCGCGACGCGGCGCACTGGCTGTTCGCCCCCCACGCCCCGTCCGCGCGCCCCCGCGCGGTTTGTCCGTGTCATCCCCCACCGGCGCATGAACCCCCACGGTCGCGCCGGTCCCCGCTACGTGCCCCGGAAGTCGGGCGGGAGTCGGGCGGAAGAACGGGTGAGGCCGGAGGCGACGGGCGTCGCCTCCGGCCTCGGTGGTCCGGTCCGATGAGGGTTACGGGAGGTTGCGGGCCATGACGATGCGCTGGACCTGGTTGGTGCCTTCGTAGATCTGGGTGATCTTGGCGTCGCGCATCATGCGCTCGACGG
>NZ_JBEXOT010000060.1:0-34304 GCF_040611675.1 Streptomyces sp. NPDC006551 | reverse complement strand
GCTACGAGCGCAAAGCCAGCCACTTCCTCGCCTTCACCAGCATCGCCTGCACCCTCATCTGCTACCGCCGCCTCACCAAATGAGACGGCTTGTAAGGGCTGTCCCGCTATCGAGCAGCGGACCTGAAACTCTGACCGGGCGCCCCGTCATACTCGTCGTGTGACGATCACTGATGTTGACGGCGCACTGCCCGACCCTCGGGCGTTCGTCAGGGCGACCGACTGGCAGGTGCTCGAGCATGCCTACGGGCCAGCCGACAAGTCTCCTGCTTTGCTCATTGGGCTACTCTCGGACGATCCCAGCACACACGCCACAGCGCTGCGCCATCTTGAGGATCCGATTCATCACCAGAACTCGGTCTACTCGGCGACGGTGCCTGCAGCACTATTTGTTGCAGCGGCGCTCATGGATCCGTCGACGGCCACAGTCCTCACCGCCCCGGTCGGACGACAGAGGCAGGTGCGTGCAGCCCTGTTGGACTGGGTGGAGTCCGTGGCCAACGCGGTCGGCGACGAGGCGGAGGCGACGATGGCACGGCTGGGACTCCGCCTGGAGAGAAGCCCGGTGTCTGTGCAGGTTCGGGCACTGCGTCCCGCACTCTTCCGGGCCGTGTCGGCCTTCCTGCACGATCCCGAAACTGCCGTCCAGGAGGCGGCTATCGCCGCGGCTGTCTCCCTTCTGGACGATCCAGAGCTGGTCCAGCACCGATCTGTCGTCACACCGTTGGTTCGCGATGTGCTGGCCATCAGCGCCCGCAGGTCGTACCAGTTCGTTGCCGCCCGCGGCTTGAATGCCTGGGGCCAGGGAGTCGGACCCTCGCCAGCCCGGCAGGAAGCAGGCCCAAGGGGCGACGGCTGCAGCACTGAACCACCCTTCTGAACCTCCCATTCTCTGGAGGAAGGCCGGCTGCGTCGGGCGGTGGCAGTGTTGTTGTCCGGGCTACCGGGCTTCTTCAGCCGCAGGTCCGGGTTCGTGGCGGTGCAGGTGTTGAGCAGGACGTGGCGGGCATAGCCGCGAAGATGTGGTGTGCCCCGCTGCTGTCTCGGTAGTTTCGGCCGTTGCCGGTGTGCACGTACGCCTTCGCCCCGGCCGGCAAGTTGTACGAGGGTAGTGCGCGCCCATAGGTGTTGGTCGTGATGTCGGGGACGTAGCCGCCGGTGTTGACGGTCCTCGTGGTGACGTTCTTGATGACGAAGTACTCGCCATTGACGTTCAGCTGTGTGCCATCACGGGTGTCGGCGCCGGCGGCGTTCGGCCGCACGTGCGTGATCATCAGAGCGCCGGTAGTGGAGGCCGCCTGGCTCGGCGTGGCCAGGCTGACCACGGCGAGTGCGGCTATGCGTACGGTACGACTCACCAAAGGCCTTTCGGTCAGTAAAAAAAGGGGGACGTCCAGAAAGGCGCCGGTCACCTGCCCATCCGGGTTGTACCGGCACTGGTGCTCGGTTGGTGGCGCAGCATCCCGTTTCGGTGGTCCGTCAGCTCCAGTAGTCCCGGTGGTCCTTGCTGCGCCAGCGGTCGTAGTCGCTGAACGGCGTGGGCAGCCCCAACTTCAGCCAGATGAGGCGGCCGGCTCCATAGATCACCGGGAGAGCCGCGCCGACGGCCATGCTCCGCTGCTCGGACAGGTCGAAAACCAGACGGGCGGTGAAGTAGCCGACCGCGAAGAGCACTCCGGCCCCGACGAGGTACAGCAGGAAACTGATCACGCCTGCCGCCTGGCCCATTACGGTCCCCAGCAACGCAAGGAAGGCGAACGTGCCCAAGACAGCGAGGGCGAGGATCCCGAGCAACACCATGGCGCCAAAGCTACTCCCGGGCCTTGGCCTCATCCATTGCCAGGCGAGCATGGCAAAGAGCGTGCCGGATGACGGCCTCCGCCAACTCTCGTGCTCAGTCACACCGGCGCGGTTCGGGGCTCTGCTCGTATTCGAGGTGGACTCCGTCAGCCAGCGGCGGCCTGTCGGTCGGCCAGCAGTGCCTTCCGGGACTATGCCTTGCCGTCAGTGGGTGCTGCCGTGCCCCCGGTCCACAGCTCGGATCGGGGGCACGGCAGGCTGGCCGATGAGGCACTCGGCGCGGGCTGCGCCGGTCATGGGGGCGGGCAGCCCTCCTGCACCAGGCGCGCCCGTGCGGTCGGCCGGGTGCTGCCGCGATTAACGAAGTGAGGTCTCCGCCGATCGCACATTGGTCATCCGAAGGTGACCTTGTCAGTCCAGAGGTCGTCGCCGGTCTGGATGACGTTGCCGTAGGAGGCTTGGTGGGACGTGCGTCCACCGCGGTAGAAGCGGACGTTGCCCGTCTTGTACATCGCCCAGAAGTCGGGGATGCCGTCGCCGCTGGCGTCGGGGGTTCCCATGAACAGGGTGATTTCGGTCGGCTGCCAGCCTGGGGCGAGGCTGTAGACGGGGTCTGTCGGGGTGGCGGAGGCCGCGGCGGTGGAGAGGGACATGAGGTCGGTTCCTCCCGAGGCTGCGGGCTTGCCTTGTCGCAGGCGGAGTTCGCCGGCGGTGTTGTTACGGAAGACCAGGTCAAGAACACCGTCGCCGCTGATGTCACCGGCAACGAAGATGTCCCTGTCGGACCAGGCACCGGAGATCAGCTTCGTCGCGCCTTCGAAGGAGGCGCCGGTGTATCCGGTGAACGCCCACAGGTCTCCGCTGACGGTGGTGGCTATGGCGTCCATCTGTCCGTCACCGGTGGCATCGCCAGTGGCGACGATCTGTGTGAGATCGGCGGGTTTAGGCGCTGCTGCTGGCAACAGGACCTGGATGCGCTGATGAACATCGAAACTTCCGTACCCGTCGCCGGGATAGACGTAGAGGCCGCTGTTGATGCGGGCGAGCATGTCGGTGATGCCGTCGCCGGGGAACCAGTCTGAGTGGTGGCTGAGCAGTGCACCCGTCCAGTGGCCCTCGACGTGCTCCGGGGCTCCCTCTTCTGTGGTGTAGGCGGCGGGGATGCCAGCGTCGATGTCGCCATCCTGGCTGGGGTAGAGCCGAAGGTTGCCCTTGTCATCGACGCTGTAGAGGTCGGGGATGCCGTCACCGCTGGCGTCACCAGGCTTGTCCTTGCCTGGGCGGGGTCTGACGGAAAATTCGTAGCTGCGCCCATGCGAGACGTTTCCGGCAGCGTCGCGGGCGCGGACGTAGAGCGTGTTGGGGCCGGCTAGCGGAGGCGAGAGAGACTTCTCTACTGCTTTGTCGGGGGTGGCGCTGATGTCGATGATCTGTGCGTAGTTGGGCGCGTTAAAGCTGTACTCGTACTTGATCACCCCGTCGCCGGCCTTCGGGGTGAACGTGAACAGTCCAGGTGTGCCATGGAGGACCTTGCTCCACGTATCGAAGTTGTCACCAGACGGCGGGTAGTAGTTGGTCGAACTGACTTGGGGGCTGGTGGGCACCGACTGGTCGACCGTGAACTGGCAGTACGCGGTCGTTCCAGAAGGCCCCCACGGAGAGGTGGCGCCTTCCGAATCGACGGTCCAGGCGGTCCAGGTGTAGGTCTTGCCGTTGACGAAGCTTGTCCAGGGCACGGTGACGGTGGCGGTGCCGTCGCTGGTGGGGCTGTAGTTGGCGTCACGGAGCGGGTGGGCGGTGTCGCTGGTGGGCCAGATCTTTATGTGGACGTAGCGGAGGTTGCCGTCGGTGTCGGTGCCTTTGGCGCTGAAGGTGATGTCGGACTTGCCGATGGAGGGGAAGGGGGAGGTGTAGTCGCACATGCCGCCGGGTGTGGTCTTCATGGCGGATTGCGTGGGCTCGTTCGGTGGCCGGTTGTAGACGATCTCGATGTACGGCGAGGTCTCGCCGTTGGCCATGAACTTCTTCCAGGCGTTGGAGTCGGTTTCGCTGGCCGCCCGCAGGCCGAGGCTGATTTGGGGCCACTTCTTGGTGGCTGCCTCCTGGGCTACCGACTTGACGTCGGTCGCGACCCAGCTGTCGGGGCAGGTGTCCGCCTTGTAGCCGTGGCCGTTGGTCGAGGAGCCGACGATCCGGTTCCAAGTGGGCTGGTTGTCCCATGTGTGGGCGCTGGAGATCGCGGTGGTGGACCACACGTTGTACTGGCGTGGCGAGCAGCCCCAGGAGTAGGTCTGCAGGGTGCGGAAGGTCGCGGATCTCACGGTGACGCCGTAGAGGGCGCTGGAGTGCTCGAAGTTGAAGACGGAGCGTGACAGGCCGCCGGTGGTGGCTTCGTATCCGACGCGTGCTTCGTTGGTGCCGTCGTTGAAGTTCTGGCCGTTGTAGAAGCTGGAAGTGCGGGCCTTTTCGTAGAGCAGGGTCCAGTTTTTCTTGTGGCCCTTGAAGGAGGGATCGATGAAGACGGGGTAGACCGTGTCCGGGTCGGTCAGCACCTTTGCGTTCGTGGCGAGGTTGAGTGTGCCGTCGGCAGCAAGGGTTGCGTCGAGGACGGCGTCATGGCTTCCGGGCTGGGGTCCGGCGAGGCCGGGCAGGGCAAGGGCGGTGTCGTCCACAGTGGGATCGACGGGGGGCATGGGCTCGCCGCCTGTTGTCCTCACGGCGCCGGCGGAGTCCCACAGATAGGGGGTGGGGGCTGCCGCTAGCTCGCGCCCGCTGTTGTCCCGGGCGCTGACGACGTTTGAGGTGTCGTCGAGGCTGAAGTTCAGCGATGCAGAGGACAGGCGGTAGTCGAGGTCGGCGAGCAGAGGATCCTTGGCCGCTTCCGGATTGTGCACGATGAGGACGTGCGAGTAGCCGCTGTCGCGCGCGGTGAGGAGGAGGTCGATACCGGGGCGGACATTCTCGTACAGCGCCCGGGAGCCGTTCACGACGGGGGCGGGGAGGGCGCCGGGCCAGCTGACAACGAGCTCGTGACCGTCAATGCTGAGGCGTACGAGTTCGCTCCAGGTCGCCTCGTTCGTTGCCATGGGCGCAAGGAGGGCACGGCTCAGCGTGCGAGATGCTCTGTTGCCGTCGGCGCTGTGTGTACCCCTGGTGCCGGCGCTGAACAGCAGAGGATCGTTGACGGCCTTCGGGGCGTATCCGCCTTTGACCGGGCGCAGGGTGGTGTCGACCGGCTTCCAGACCCCGTCGACCTTGGCCCGGATCGTGTCGCTGTATGTGCGGGTACGCAGCAGTCCGTCGGGGCGTGCCCAGGTGGTGGAGTTGGCCGTGTGCCGGGCGGTGACGACGACGTCCTTGCCGGTGCGCTTCGCTTCCCGTGAGGCCTCTACAGCGTCCGTAGGCCGATGGGCGCCGGGCGTGTTCCGGGCGGGCGGCGTGGCGGCTGGCGGGCTGTCGTTGATCATGTGGACAGCCAGGGGGACAGCGACAGTTGCGGCCATCACTGCGGCAAGAACCGTGTAGCGGCGCTTCTTCCAACCCTTCCATGGCCGGGCCGCAACGGCAGCAGAATCGCGTGAGGTGACGTCTCCCGCAGGAGCGGGTTTCGTGCTCTCTGGCATGTTCGAGGCGTCCATGGCTTCCTTTCCCCCCGCGGGCGCCTGAATGCTGTGCTACCCCCGGAATTCCTGCTGTGCGCAGACGTGTGCCAGCAGAGCATGACCCATCTTCACGTTTTCGTCACCGCTTCCGTGGGTGCAAAGAGCTGGAACCTCATTGCGACTGAGGTTCGTTGATCGGTCACAGCAAGTGCTTTGACCTGCACCTTCCTGCGCGCCAATGACCGCAATCCATAGCAAACCGCATATTGCATCTTCCCCCTATAGCCGATCTTGACCCGTTCCATGCATGAAAGTTTCTAACGTCACTGGTTGATACACTCATTCACCATTTTCCCTTATTGCCATGCCGGCCCCCCTTGGGCACCTGATGATTTGAATTGCGGCTGTGAGTGACACCACACGGGGCCAGAGATTATGGATTTCCTGTGCCGGTCACCTGCACAATCTGCTGGCTATTTGTCGATTCCCTGCGGCCGTTCATCGGCCGGCGGTGGAAGTGGGGGGTTCATGTCCTCGTCCGATTCGGGACGCCCGTTCTGGCTGCCCGGTGGGCGGAAGCCTGGCCGCGGTAGGAAGTCCCGGCTTGGTTCCCGTATCCCCCATCGCCTCGGTACCGTCACCGTCGCAGCGCTCGTCGTTGCAACATTGCTGCCGTCGCAGGCGTGGGCACTTCCGCCGGTCGACGCCCGTGATGCCATCGAGCTGGAAGCGGTTCAGGAAAGCAAGGAACTGCTCCCGGACGAGGGCGAGATCGAGAAACTGACCAGCTGGTCAGGGGAGCCCCTCGCGCCGCCGGCGGAGTACATTCCGTCCGATGTCGCGCCGCCTGCACAGGACACTGGCACAGTTCCCCTCGACCAGGCGGGCGAGGGCCTCATGCAGGTCGATGACCTTCCCGTGAGCCTGGGTAAGGCGACCCCCACCGAGGACGAGCCGAATCCGCCCGCCCCCTCGGGCACCTGGGGTGTCACCGTCGAGGCGCGCGAGGCGACCGAGGCAGCCCATGTCGACGGTGCAATCATCACCGTCACTCCCCCATCCACCGGCTCCACACCGGTCGATGTGGAGCTTGACTACAGCAAGTTCCAGGATCTGTTCGGCACCGAGTGGGCGTCGCGGCTGAAGCTGGTGCAGTTCCCTGCCTGCTTTGCTACGACGCCGACCGTGCCGGAGTGCGCGACCCCGGTGGACGTTCCCAGCACGAACGACCCTTCGGCGCAGACGGTCCGTGCCACGATCGACCCCGCCGCAAGCCCGGTCCAGGGAATGGCCACGCAGACCGGCTCCAACGAGTCGGCCGTCCTGGCCGCGATCGACGCCGCCGCTGGTGCGGGCGGTACATACAGAGCAACCTCGCTGGCTCCGAGCGGTTCGTGGACGCACGGCGGAAGCAGCGGTGGCTTCTCCTGGACCTATCCGTTGACCGTCCCCGCGCCCCCGGCCGGCCCAGCGCCGAAAATCGCGTTCAGCTACTCCTCCCAGTCGGTCGACGGCCGTACCTCGGTCGCCAACGGCCAAGCGTCCTGGATCGGCGACGGCTGGGACTACCACCCCGGGTTCGTCGAACGGCGATACCGCACCTGCTCCGACGACCGGGCAGGCAGCCCCAACAACGTCAGCGAGAGCGACAAGAAGAAGACCGACCTGTGCTGGGCGAGCGACAGTCTGCTGCTGTCGCTCGGTGGCTCGTCCACCGAACTCGTCCACGACGCCGATCGCCGGTGGGTTCCCGCCAACGACGACGGCGTGAAGGTCGAGTACCTTGACGGGGCCGGTAAGGTGAAGACGACGAGTCAGGACGGCAAGTACGCCGGTGAGCACTGGCGTGTAACCAGCCGCGACGGCACCCGCTATTACTTCGGCCGCAACGACCTCGACGGCACCGGTACCCGCGCCCACACCAACTCGGTCTTCACCGTTCCCGTCTTCGGCAACCACAGCGGCGACCCCTGCCACCAGGCCACCTACGCCAGCTCTGCCTGCACCCAGGCATGGCGCTGGAACCTCGACTACGTCGAAGACGTCCACGGCAACGCCATGGTCGTCGACTGGCAGCAGGAGATCAACTACTACGCCCAGAACGAGGGGTACACAGCTTCTAAGGCCTACGTCCGCGGCGGTTACCCCAAGCAGATCCTGTACGGACTGCGCGTCGGCAACCTCACCGGCCCGCCTGCGGGGAAGGTGGTGTTCACTGCCAACGAGCGCTGCGCCACCGGGACCGCCTGCCCGGCAGCGAAGTTCGACTCGGCGAACTATGCGGACAAGCAGCCCTGGTGGGACACTCCCTCCACCCTGCACTGCAAGGCTGGCGCCGAGAACTGCTACTCCTCCGCGCCGACGTTCTGGACCCGGGTCAAGCTGGCTGCTGTCACCACCTACGGCCAGCGCCTGCAGGGTTCAACCGATCTGTTTCTCGTCGACAAATGGGAGCTGCACCAGTCGTTCCCGAAGCACCGAACCGACACTCACCCGCCGCTGTGGCTCGAGTCGATCCGCCGCACCGGCTACGCGGCCCCCGACTCCACCGGCAAGCAGGACAACGCAGGCACCTCTCTTCCTGACGTCTCCTTCATCGCCAACGTCGTCGACATGCCCAATCGCGTCGCCACCAGCGCGGACGATGACACGCCCGACTTCGACCGTCTGCGTGTCGAAACCATTCGGACCGAGACCGGCGGCGAGATCTACGTTGACTACTCGGCGCCGTGCCCAGTCGGAAGCAGCCACCCGTCGCCTGAAACGAACACGACACGGTGCTTCCCGACCAAGTGGTCGCCGGACCCCGAACTGGAGAACCCGCCGGTCGAGTGGTTCAACAAGTACGTCGTCGAAAAGATCGTCGAGAAGGACCGCGTCGCCCGCGAGCCGGATGTGACCACTCAGTACTTCTACGGCACCCCCGTCCTGGACGGCTCCGGCCAGCCCGTCATGGAAGGCGACAAGCCGAAGTACACCGAATCAGGTGCCTGGGCCAAGAACACCGACGAGTTCACCAAGCCCGAGCTGCGCACCTACGACCAGTGGCGCGGCTACGACAAGGTCACCGTGCGGCGCGGTGAGACCTCCAGCGACGGTCTGGGGGCCGCTACCGAGCAGTCACAGAAGGTCACCCGCTACTTCCGGGGCATGTCGCGCGACGCGGGCCGCCCCGCCATCACGCTCACTCTCAAGGACGCAGCCGGGGCCACCGTCTCCGTCGACGACTCCCTGCCCTTCCAGGGCCGCGCCGCCGAAACAGTCACCTACACCAAGGCCGACGGCAGCATCGCCGCGCGCGAGGTGACCAAGCCTTACGCGGAGAAGACCGCCAGCCGCGCACGCGGGGACGGACTTCCGGCCCTCGAGGCCTACCGCACAGGCACCGACTGGGCCGATACCATCCAGACGGTCAGTGGCGGCAAGACGCGCAGCACGCGGATAGAAACCGAAGAGCGCGACGGCTATGACCTGCCGCTCAAGACCCATACGTACACGCTCAGCCCGAACGACGAGGGCGTCACGGTCAAGAGCAATGAGTCCTGCACCACAACGTCATATGTGCACAACGCCGACAACCATCTGATCGGCCTGCCGCAGCGCGTCCGGTCCACGGTCGGGCCGTGCTCGAGTGCGGCCTCGGCAACCGGTAACCAGGTCGTCTCCGACGCCCGGACTTCCTACGACGCGCTGGGAGCTTTCGGTACCGCCCCCGTCAAGGGACTGCCCCGCCAGGTCGACACGATCAACGGCGAGGGGACCGGCTGGACCACCACCGTGCGCACGGAGTACGACGCGCTCGGGCGCCCCACCAAGACCATCGACGCGGAAAGCAACGCCACATCCACCACCTACAGCCCCGCCACGGGCGCGCCGTTCCAGATCACCGTCACCAACCCCCTGGAGCATGCGGCCACCTCCACCATCGACCCGGCACGTGGCACGGTCCTGTCGGTCATCGACGCCAACGGGCGGAAAACAACGAGCCGCTACGACGAGCTGGGCCGGCTCACCGACGTCTGGTCACCCGCGCGCAACCCGGCTACTGACAAGGCGTCTGCCCACTTCGACTACCAGATCGCAGCTGACAAGGTCCCGGTCGTCACCACGCAGACCCTGCGCGACAACGGCACCTACGAGGACAGCGTCACCATCTACGACGGGCAGCTGCGGCCGCGTCAGACTCAAACCGAAGCAATCGGTGGCGGCCGGATCATCACGGACACCCTGTACAACGCCAACGGCACCGTCAGGGAGACCAAGAACGGCTACTTCACGACGGACGAACCAGAACCCAAGATCTTCGTCCCCCTCAGCTACACCGAGGTCCCCAACTCCACCAAAACCGCTTACGACGGTCTCGGCCGCGCCATCCGCACCACCACCCTGTACAAGGGCGACCCCCAGCACTCCACGACCACCCAGTACGGCGGCGACTGGACGCTGTCTCGCACCGGCATGTCGGCGGACGGAACAACCCCGCTCGCCGGCAGCCGCGCGGCCAAGACGTGGACCGACGCCGCAGGCCGCACGACGAAGATCCAGCACTACACCACCACCAGCCTCACCGGCCCGGCACCCGCGTCCATCGACACGCACTACGCCTACGACGCTCGCGGCAAGCTCGCCGAGGTCACCGACGCCAAGGGAAACAGCTGGACCTACACCTACGACGTCCGCGGACGGCAGAAGGAAACCACCGACCCGGACATCGGATCCACCACTTTCGGCTACAACGAACTCGACCAGAAGATCTGGTCAAAGGACAGCCGCCAGCGCGCTCAGCACACCCTCTACGACCCACTCGGACGCACCACTGAACTCCGCGACGACTCCCCAACCGGCTCACTCATCGCCAAATGGACCTACGACACGCTGCCCGGCGCCAAGGGCTACCCCGTCGCCACCACCCGCTACTACGGCACGGCCGAGTACAAGAGCGAAACCACTGGGTACGACGCCGAGTACCGGCCCACCGGCTCGAAGATCACCATTCCCAAGACCGACGACACCACCGGCCTGGACGGCACCTACACCTACACCAACACCTACACGGCCACCGGTAAGCCACAGTCGGTGACCCTGCCCGCCACCCCAGGCGGGCTCGCCGCCGAGAAGGTGATCACCCGCTACAACGGTGAAGGATCCCCTCTCACCACCTCCGGGCTCACCTGGTACACGGCCGGCACCCTCTACAGCCCCTTCGGTAAAGTCCTGCGGACAACCTCCGGCGAGGCTGGCGCACGGGTCTGGACGACCACCGCCTATGACGAACTGACCGGCCGCCTGGACAAGACGGTCGCCCAGCGGGAGACGATCAACCCGATCTGGAGCTCCGTTACCCAGTACGGCTACGACAAGGTCGGCAACGTCACCTCCATCACCGGCACCCAGACCGAGACCACCAGCACCCAGAAGGTCTCCAAGTCCGATCAGCAGTGCTTCGCCTACGACCCGATGGGCCGCCTCGTCCACGCCTGGACCGGTACCGAGGGCTGCGCGCCTGCCACCACGGCGCAGGGCGCCGGACCGGCAGCAGGCACCGTCTCCACCGGCACTGAGGGCAACGGCTACTGGCAGGAATACGCGTTCGACTCCATCGGCAACCGCTCCACTCTGACGGTCCACGACCCCGCCGGCGTCCAGCCCGCACAGACCTACAGCTACACCTACGGCAAGACGGTCGAGAACAACCTCACCCAGCCCCCCACCACGGCTCAGCCTCACACCCTGGTCAGCGTCGAAAGCACCCAGAACGCGGACGGGACCAGCCTGGACCTCCGCCAGAGCTTCACGTACGACGCCTCGGGCAACACCACCGAGCGTGTCACCGCAGGCGGTGCGACCGCCACCTTCGCGTGGGACCGCCGTAACAAACTGACGTCCGTCGACACCGACAACAACGGCACCGCGAACGTCACCTACCTGTACGACGCATCCGGCAACCGCCTCATCGAAAACAACGGCACCACCCGCACCCTCTTCCTCGGCGAAGCCGAAATCACCGTCAACACCGCCGGGCAAGCCCTCAACGCCCAGCGCTACTACGGCCACCCCGGCGCCCCCACGACCGTCCGCTCAACCGGCGGCAAGACCACCGGCCACAAGCTCACCGTCCTGCTCTCCGACCACCACAACACGGCCACCACCGCCATCGAGCAGACCAGCAACCAGGCCGTCACCCGCCGCTTCTTCGACCCCTACGGAAACCCCCGCGGCACCCAGCCCACCGACTGGCCCAGCCGGCACACCTTCCTCGGCACCGGCATCGACGACCCCACCACCGGCCTCACCCACATCGGCGCCCGCGAATACGACCCCACCACCGGCCGATTCCTCTCCGCCGACCCGATCATGGACCTCGCCGACCCGCTCCAGATGAACGGGTACACCTACGCCAACGCCACCCCCGTCACCCAGTCCGACCCCACCGGACTGAAAAGCGACGAATGCGCATCGCTCTACAAGTGCTCCGGCGACCAGGTCATCACCACCAGCACCACCCAGTACCAAAGCGAGGCCACCGTCGCGGAGTACTACCGCCGGAACATGCCCGCCCTCACCATCGCGAACTGGAAGTCGGAAGGCCTGGGCAACATGCCCTGGCACGGCATGGCCAAGAAGGTCACCGGGTGGAAGAACCCTTACTACGAACGTAACTGGGGCTGGAACATGCTCGCCGGCGTGGGAAGATGGCTGGTCGGGGAATCAGCCATCGCCCTGCCGGCCCCCATGGTGGGGGACGTACTCACCGCCGGCTACGACGCCGCCGTCTCCTCCATAGGCGTCGACACCAACACCCGCTCCTACGAATCCGGCCAAGTCCTCATGGACATGGTGAGCCTGGCCAGCCCCGCTGGAGCAGCCAAGTCCGTCGCACGGAAAGCCACGAAATGCGTAAGCAATAGCTTCGCAGAGGGCACCGAAGTCCTCCTCGCCGACGGCACCACCAAACCCATCGAAAACATCGAAACCGGCGACCAGGTCCTGGCCACCGACCCCGAAACCAGCGAAACCCGCACCGAAACCGTCACCACCGAAATCGTCGGACAGGGCAAGAAGAACCTGGTCCGCATCACCATCGACACCGACGGCATCCACGGCACCAAGACAGCCACCGTCACCGCAACAGACGGCCACCCCTTCTGGGTACCCGAGCTCGGCGAATGGCTCGACGCCACAGCACTCCGCCCCGGCCAGTGGCTCCAGACCAGCATCGGCACCTACGCCCAGATCACCGCAATCCAGCGCTGGACACAAAACACCACCGTCCACAACCTCACCGTCAGCAACCTCCACACGTACTATGTGCTGGCGGGGGCCACACCAGTCCTGGTCCACAATTGCAATGGCGTACCCGATGTCGGGGTCAGCAGGAGTCGACACCCGGAATCAGCGCAGCACATTGAAGATGCGCAGGCGGCAGGGCAGCCAGACCACTTGACCATTGATCGAGGCGGCGCGAAGAAGAGGCGCGCAGAATCGATGCGGGGTAACCCGGTCGTGGCAGGGAAGGATCGTGACGAGTATCCTCCTGCGATGTTCCAGGAAGGCGGAACGGGTTCAAGCGTGCGACCAATTGATCCCGGTGATAATAGAGGAGCTGGTTCAGTCATTAGGCATCAGTGCACCGGATTGCCCAACGGAACTGTCGTTCATGTGGTGGTGTGCCCGTAATGGAAGCATCTATCAGTAAGCTTCTTCAAATTTCTGGGGAGCCCCTCGGCTCCACTAGCGATATAGAGTTGAACCCGGCGTACGGGAGGTTGGGCGTAGAGCTTGCCGAGCTCTTGCGGGCCGTCAATGGCTTCTACGCTTTCGAATCGGCGTTGCACGTCTTTCCGGTTGGCTCCGCTGGTGATGCATTGAGCCAGGAGGGCTGGAACGAAGATCAGTTGTGGCGAGTCGAGTACTGCGGCATGGCCGACGGGTACCTATTCTTCGCCGAAGATTGCTTCGGCGGCCAATTCGGCATCAGAGGTGAAATGATTTACTCATTTGACCCGGAGACCGGAGAAGCGTCACCAATGGCCGCGAGCATGGAAGAATGGGCAAGCCGCCTACTCGGCGATTTCGAAGTCGAGACCGGCTATCCGTTGGCTCATGAGTGGCAGAGTCGATACGGTCAGCTCCAGCAAGGATTTCGTCTCCTCCCGAAGAGGCCATTTGTGCTGGGCGGAGAGTATTCGGTGCATAACTTGCATGCCCTCGATGCGGCCAAAGGGATGCGGCTTCGTGCAGAGCTTGCCGTGCAGATCAGAGATCTGCCGGACGGGGCGGTGATCAAGTATTCGGTCTTTGACTGACGCGGCCGGTGAGCGTTTCTCCCCTCGGGAGTGCTTGTGCAAATCTAGCGCCCGTCAGGTGTGTCCTGACGAGGTGTTCAGGTGCCGTGACGGCACTAGCTGACGGCAACGGCGGCGGACACCGGGGGTGTTCGCCGCCGTTGCCGTTCGTGCATCAGGGCGGTTGAGGGTGTTGCTGAGTATGATTATGGCGGCGTAGGAGTCGGAGGCGTACGTGGGTGTAGACGATGGCGGTGACGCCGACGTGGGCGTGGCCGAGGTGTGAACTGTCCCGAAGCCGACTCACTGCGGCCCCGGCTCTCGCCGCCAGCCCCGAACCGTCGGCTCTTCCCGTGCACTCGCCATCAGATCCATGGGACGAGCTGTTCAGAGTTTTTTACTTGATCAAGGGCGTCCCGCTGACGCGGGCCGCCGCGCGCCGGCGGTCGGTGACCGCCGCCCGCTCCTGTCTGCCGCCCCGCTGGCGACGGCCGCCGACAACTCGGCGCGCAGAGCCCGGGAGCGTAAGCCGGACCACCAATCGGAAGCCCCGGTCCGACCGCTCAACAGCAGACTGGCCGGGCACCTGAGAAGCCGCCCGGCGGGCTCGCGCCGTCCCGGACGCCCATGCTTGCTGCCCGGCTGGTGGCCGTGACGATGGAGATAACTGGGCTGATGCCGGTGCGGGTTGAGCGAGACACACGTGGCGAGTGGCCGGTCGACGCGCCCGCCGTCGTGGCTGACTTCCTGTGGCAGAGGCCAGAACCCCCATGGGCACGGCACGCACGTGAGGGCCCGTCCCTGCCGGGGCTGACGAGTGCGGGCGAGCCTCATTCGGCTGCGCCCGGCAGGGACGGGAGTCGGGTGGGTCAGCGCGATGCGGCGCCTGGGCGAGCGAGGCGGGTCACGTCTGGCGCCAGGTTCCCAGGGGAGGGTGATGATCTCCCGGTAGGTGTGTGGGACGGGTTCTGGCCGCAGTGCCGCAGCACCCAGTCCTGCGGTTCGGCGAAGTCCTCGCTCGTCGGTGAGGTCTCTTCGTCCACGGCGCACTGCATCGCGTACAGGACCGGCTCCGCGTCCGGCCCGCGGTCGGGCTGGAGCATCCAGGTCTCGTACCGCAGGACTGAGCGCGAAGGTGGCCGTCCCCACCTCCGGTTGGCCACGGCCACCTTCGCGCTCAACTCCTCCGTCGGGGTCGGCGGACGTACATCCTCGGGCGGCACATCCGGCGGATGGCGATGATCTCGACTTCGGTGTTCATGGCGCGCAGGCGCCGGGCTGTTTGGAGCAGGGAGACCTGGGCGAAGGCGAACATGGAGCTGACGGTGATGTCGGTGCCGGTTTTGAAGAGGAGGGCGAAGACGACCCGGATGCTGCCGAAGTCTTCCAGAGGCGGTGGCCGGGCGTGTGGGCGGCGACCTGGGCCAGGAACTTGGCGCGTACTTGCTTGTCACTGCGCAGTGTCTCGCCGGCGACCACGCCCTGGGAGAAGAGGTGGCGGGGGGGCGGTGCTGCTGGTGGCTTTCTTGACGCAGATGAGCTGGTTCTCGGGTCCCAGGAGGTCGCAGATCTCCAGTCCTCCTCCCCGGAAGTTGCCGGTGCGGACGTTCTTCTTGTCAAAAAGCAGGTATCCGCTTTGCTTGGCTGCGAGCTTGTTGTACCAATCCTCGTCGTGGGAGTCGTGACCTTCAGAGTTGAGCGGGCCCTTGGGCCAAGGCGGCAGGGTGACAGTCTTGGGTTCCATGAAGAGGCGGGTGAGTTCCTCCTCCAGGTTCTGGATGAAGCTGGCGCCGACTTCGAACCATTTGCCGTTGCCGTAGAAGAGCCGGTCGGTGCCTGTCGGGATGTCGGCGATGAGCCATTCCCTGCCGTTGGTGGTGGTACCGGCGGGGGTTTGGCAGTCCGCGTCGCTGAACATGGTGACGCGGACGTCGCCCAGCGTTCGGTTCCCTCCTGTCCACGACACCTGGTAGGAAGCGGCGGTCAAGGCCCACGGCGAGCGAGACGGCACCCGCGCGCTCATCGAGATCCTTCTCCTCGGACGGCACCTGCCGCACGAGCACCTGGTCACCGGACTCGCCGCCGCCTCAAGACCGGGGCGCTGACGGCGGACGCCGTCGCTCTTGAAGCCCGCAAGGTGGCAGACGCCGACACCGGCCCTGCCGAGGCTCCGGAACCAATAGCAGAAAGCCGGACGAGCATCGCCCCGTTGCCCGCTGCCATCCGGGCCCACTTGCCACCTGACAAACGGCCTCTGCCGTCGGTCGCTCACTACGACCAGCTCCTGCGGCTCCGCCGCGGCCCCCCTACCAGGTATGCCGGATGCTGAGGCTGCCCACCACCCGGTCCCAGTTCCCCGAGCTCGCCGAAACCGCCGGCCGCGAGGAGATGTCCTACCTCGGATTCCTCTTAGAACTCCTCCGGGCCGAGTGCGACGACCGGGCCCGCCGCCGGTCCGAGCGGCGCATCAAGGCCGCCGGATTCCCACGCGACAAGTCGCTGCGCAAGTTCGACTTCGACGGCAACCCCAACATCGACCCGGCCATGGTCCACACCCTCGCCAAATGTGAATGGATCAAGAAGGGACTGCCGCTCTGCCTCATCGGCGACTCCGGCACCGGCAAGTCCCATCTGCTGATCGCGCTGGGCACGCGAGGCGTTTGGCGCCGTCAGGGCTTTCCGTCGGGGTGGTGGTCGATCCACGACAAGCCACCGATATCGAGGTGTTTACGGGCGCGTGTGACGGCCACGTAGGCGAGGCGGGCTTCACCGGGATCGATCGGTTCTGGGATCGGCTTGCCGCTGGGGTCTTGCTCGTCGGTGTCTTTGGGCGGGGGGAAGTCGTCGGCGATCTTCACTCGGGCCCATTCTCGTCCTTTGGCCTTGTGCGCCGTGGAGACGGTGACCTGGGCGTGTGATTCGTGACTGAGGTGGCTGACCGCGGAGAGGATGGCGTCGGTGCCGTGGTTGTCGACGAGGTCGACCAGTGGCTGCAGGTCGCGGCCGCAGGGGTCGTGTGCGGCGTAGTCCTGGACGGCTCCCCAGGTGGGGAAGAGGATGAGTTCGGGGTGGCTGGTGGGTCGGCCTTCTTGGAGCTGTCGGGCGGCGAGGGCGAGGGAGCGGAGGCTGTCGCCTCCCCCGGCGAGGGCTACCCGGGTCCGGGCGGACAGGAGAGCCATGACGTGCTTCATGGCGCCGACGTTGGTGCGACACAGGATCGCGTCGGGTGCAGTGAGGGGGCCGAGGTCGGTGGGTGTTGTGGTGCTGCCGGTGAGGCGCAGGGGCGCTTCGGCGATGGTGAGCCAGCGGTTGGCTTCCGCTGCCAGGGCGGGGCCGAAGCGGAAGGAGCGGGAGAGGGTGAGGTGGGCCCCGTCGAAACCGGTCATGACGTCTTTGGCGCCGCGCCAGTGGTAGATGGCCTGGGCTGAGTCGCCGACCATGACGAGCTGGGCGTGGTTGCGCTGGTTGTTGAAGATGTGTTCGACGACGGGGTTGGTGTCCTGGGCTTCGTCGAGGAGGAGGAAGTCTGCGGGGATCTTGGGGTCGGTGAGGGACCAGATTTTGAGGAAGTGGTCGGGGTCGAAGCGAACTGCTCCGTCGTCGGGATGCTGGAGGTCGGACCACGCCTTTTGTGCGAACTTGACGGCGAGATGGGTGAGTTCGCTGTGCCTGGCCGGGTCTTCGAGGCCGCGTAGGGCCGGGACGTGGTGGGTGGTGATGGCGCGGTCTGCGGAGTGGCAGAACCGGGTCACGGTGCGCAGGACGGTGTTGGAGAGCGTGGTGGGCGTGAGGTCGTGGCCGCCGATGCGGACGGTTTTGGTGATGCCGAGGTCTTGGCCGGTTTGCCAGGCGGGCTTGCGCGGGGCGTCGAGGCGGCGTGTGTAGCGGTGGCCGATGGCGGCGTAGGCGAGGGAGTGTGCGGTGCGGCAGGTGACGGTGGCCGGAAAGCGGGTGGCGGCGTCGCCGGCGATGGCGCGGTTGTAGGCGAGGTAGCGGCCGCGGCGTTTGGTGCCTTGGGCGAGGAGGGCCAGGGTCGAGGTCTTTCCGGTGCCTGCGCCGGCTTGGAGGGCCATGTGGTCGCCCGCGTGGAAGCGGTCGGCTGCGTGGGCTTGTTCGTCAGTGGGGGTGAACACGGTCTGCTCCAGTGGCGGGACGAGGTGGGAGAAGGGGATGACGGTCTCTGCCGATGCCAGGGGTCGCTGCGGACAGCTTCGAGGTGTCAGCGCCAGGTCGTAGGAACGAGCCGGGACACGTCTCCCTCGGGAGTCGGCTTCGGTGACGCTGCTGCGCGTCAACGGACGTGGTGGCGGCTGCCAGGAAGGCGGGACACCAGGTGCTCGTGGTGCCGGATCGGGTCGAAGGGCTCCCAGTCTGTTCGGGCCAGGTCGGGTACTCCGGTGATTGACGCGTGGGTGGAGCAGCGTTGGGTCCGCCAGCGCAGTTGCTCCGAGTAGGACAGGTGACCGAGGTCGTAGATGGCGATATCTACTACGGGCCGGGCCAGTTGGCGGCTGCGGTTGCAGGCTGCAGGGGCGAGCACCCACCGCCCTGGGGCGGCTCCGGAATCCAAGACGCGCTGGAGACAGCGGGTGCGGCGACGGGTCTGGGCAACGCACTGGATGTCTTCGACAGGTTGTGCTGCGAGGTATCGGCCGTACAGGAGCTGTACGAGGGGGCGGGCCGGCCGGCAGGGGTCTGCTGCGGTTTCGTCGGCAGGTTTCTCGCCGGGTGTGAAAGCGCCGGCGTCTACGAGGTGGCGGGTGTTGAGGGCAAGACGCCTGCGCAGGCCGTCGAGCTGGGGCGGGAGCTCCTGTGGTGTGGAGTGTGCAGGGCACAGGGTGTGGTGGGTGATGCGGCACCATGGGCTGCCGTCACCGGCCGGGTGGGCAATTCCGGAGGCGACGTGCCAGCGGCGGCTAGTAGGGACGATCTTGGACGGCAGTTCGGTGGGGTGGAGTCCGACGGGTTGCCGGCTGCTGGTGGTGTGCCATTCGATTCGGTTGCCGCAGTCGCGGCAGCGGCTGGCCTGGGCGATGCGCAGCAGGCGGCTAGGACTGTCGGTGGCTACCTGCAGGGCGCGCCTGCGGTGTGGCGCGGTGGGGCTGCCGTCCCAGTGGCGGCCGGTGGAGGCATGGGTGGGGCGCATGGGCGTGAAGGTGCCAGTCGACGCGCCGAGACAGTGGCGTGCGCACGGTTCCGGTCCCCCGGTCGGCCCATCACGTGGGAACAGGAAGGCGATGACTCGCTCGCATGTTCTCGTGTCGTGACTGGTTCGGGTGATCTCTGGCAGCCGGAACGTGGATTACTGGGTGTCGCCGCCTGGGGGTGCGTGGCCTTCGCAGAGGGCGGCGAAGAGGCCGCCGAGGGGGACGTCGAAGGCGTGGCCGAGGGCGTGCCAGGTGGCGAGGGATCCGATGGTGCGGCCCTGCTCGATTTCGATGAGGGTGCGCCTGGACAAGGCGGTTTTTTCGGCGAGTTCGTCGTAGGTCCAGCCGCGTTCTCCCCTGAGGCGCGCGAGTTGCAGGCGCAGCGCGTCGAGGTTTGGTTCGGGCGGCAAGATCGTCACTTGTCCATCCGAAGGTGCAGGACCCTGCCCTGTCAGTGCAGACCTCTGCCCTATTTGTGTAGGTGAGTGCACCGCCACAGAGGGCAGACATCTGCACTACGGTGTGCGGCCATCACGACACTCCCCCGCCGCCCGACTCTCACGGGCCCGAACCAGCGGGTGACAGAGAGGGGTTCTCGGCCGATGAGGCTGTGCACCATGCGCCCGCCCGCGACACGCGCCTGGACCGTCGAACTACGGCCTCATCCCCAAGGACCGGTCCTCGCCTGCGCCCACTGCCCCCTCGAGCCGGAAACCCTCCAAGGGCACGCTGCACGCTCGGCAGCTCTTGCACACCTCGCCCGCCATGCTCGCCGCTCGCTCCTTCCTCAGCACCTGCGGACCTGCCAGTGCCACGAACGCGGCTGCCGCTGGCACCCCCGCCACCGCGGTTGCGCCGGCCCTCTCCTCCTCGTTCTCTCCCGCGCACGCGGAGGCCGGCTTTGGCGTCTCGCGGACACGTGCCTCGCCTGCGCCCGCGCCATGCCCGACGCCTCGGTCATCCCCGAGACCACCCTCAACCCGGCTACCGGGCCCTCGCCCACCGTGCGACGCCGCTCAAGCAGGAGCCGTCACGAAGAAGCCGAACGGGCCCTCGTCGACAACATGCTCAGCTACCTCGCCGCTTCGCTCCCCCCGCACGTGAGCGCTGAAGCCCGAGCCCTGGCCGTGCAGTGCGTCCTACGTTCCGACTCCTCTGGCCTGGTCCACCTGCCCCCTGGCCTCACCCGCAGCCTGGCCTTGCGCCACCAGCACGAACCCTGGGAAGAGCTCGCTGCCACAGACTGGCTCCGCCCCACCGCCTCAACGACCTCCTGGCTCATCGAGCCTCTCATCGGCGCACCAAGCCGGCGTTGCCGGGTCCGCGCCGCCGACTGGTTCCTGCGCTCGTTCCGGTCGCGCGACATCCGTCACCTGCCCGCGGAAGCACGACTCGTCGCGGTAGCCCTCGCCTCACACACACCCGCGAGAAGCGCAGACGGAGTTGCCGACAGCACCCAGTTGGCCCGCCGGTGCGGACTTCCGCCCGCTGCTCTCATTGGTGCGATCCAGTTGCTCGTCGGCAACGGATCCATCAAGGCGTGGTCATACGAAGCCGAAACCGGAGATCTGAGGTGGACTGCGGCCATGGCCTGCATGCGGCCAGGCTCCTCCTGAGCCGCCCACCGCTCGCCCGGACAAGAAACGTGTTGGATGGCTGCCGGCGAGCTGCGAAGATGTGCCTGTTTCCCAGCCGGAGGGCACTTGTTCGTTTTCGTGTGTGCGGGATGCGGCGCGGAGTTGACCACCCCGCTGTCCCAGGTCTCACTGCCCATCCACGCCCGTCAGAAGTACGGGAACGGGACTCAGCTTCCGGTGCTCATGGAGTCAGGGACGTTTGCCGTGGACCCCGACCCCTGGGGAGGGCCGTGGCGGATGTGGGACGAGATTGATCCGAGTGAGGCTGAGGCGCGCGGCATCTACGCACCGGTCTACGCCCTGTCCGACAGCATGCCCGGGGCGAGTGTCATCGCGCCCGGTGATATCCGTGGAACCCGGCTGATTCCCGAGAAGCGCGGCGGTGCCTGCTGCGGCCTCGACGGAGCCGACGGGCCCAACATGGCCTGCGAGGTATGCGACCTCCCCGTGGCGACCAGGGTCGACGACTGCTCACTCTGGCAGATGGTGCGACTCGGCTCGGACGTCGTGCACCGCGTTCCCGTCGACGGTATCCACGCCGCGCCCCTCTCCTGGGCGGAGCTGGCACAGAAGGGGGAGAAAACGCCCCCGTTGGAACCGATCGCCACATGGGGAGGACGGCTGGGGACGAACCACTACTGGTCGTGGAGCCCGCAGTGGGAGGCGGCAGCCGGCCAGGCGCTCGCCCACCTGCTGATCGCCTCCGAGGGGCAGCCGGTTAAGGTCCCGGACGGCTTGACCGCGGACGTGTTCCAACGCGCGCTCGACGCCGCGCTGCAGGCGGGTACCCCGAAGCGACGTGCCGTCCTGGCCGGACCGGGACAACCTTCCCCGGGCGCGGGCGTCGACATCCTCCTCGTCCCCGTCCATCCCCAGACGGGCCGGACCTGGACCCCTGCCGGCTCGACCACACCGGCATACCTGGTGCCCCTGCCGCTGGGGGTGTGGCTGTGGCTGGTCTCTCCCGAACCGTACTTGCCGGTTCCCGCGTCAGGCCGCATCCCCCAAGACGTACTCCGCGACGACCCGCTCCCACTGCTCCTCAACCACCCGTTCCGGGCCGACCGGGGAACGTTCCAACACACCTTGGTCCGGCTACCGGCCGTGCGCAGCCCCTGGCTGCGCACGATCCTCGAGAACCTCACACAGGGCACCTCGGCAAACCTCTTCTAGCCGTCCGGCAATCGACCAGCACCAGACTCTCGTGCCTCCCGAAGTGGTCGACATCTGCTGCCCAATTCGTCAACAAAGCCAGCAAGCCAGTAACCCGGCTCAGCCATCCCCTGCGCGACCCGTCGATGACGAAACGTGCTGTCTGTAGCGGGTCACACGCACGCTGGCCTGTCCGGCGACGTTGCCAGTACACGCGTGGAACGTACCCTGCATCACAACAACCCCGACATCTCGCAGCAACAGCCCACCCCACAGGGAGCGCAACATGACCAGCAGCCACAGCATCGCCACCACCACCGCCATGCTCCAGGCCGAACTCCCCCAACTCGAAGAACACCAGCAGGCGCTACAGAAAGAACTGCAGCAGGTAACCGAGCGGCTGGAGTCCGTACGCGGTGCCCTGACCGCACTCAATGCCCTGGCCAGCACCACGCTCCCCCAGCCGCGAACCGAAGCCCCCGCGCCCACTGACACAACCCCGCACGAAGCACGCACCGCACCGGCAAACGAGCCCACGCCCGAGCCGACCCCGGCCGATAAGGCTCTGCAGTCAGGCAAGACCGCCGTGCCGGCGCAACAGAAGACAGCAAGCAGCCGCCGCTCACCCCGCAAGGCTGCTGCAGCTCCCCGCAGGACGGCGGTACCCAAGGTGACCGACGAGCCGACGGCCAAACGCCGCCAAACTAAGGCACCCGTCACCAGCAATGCACTCAAGGCCACCACGGCTCAGGAAACGGCACCAGCCGAAACCTCGGCTACGGACGCAGGCGGGCTCACCGACCAGGTCGTCGCCGTGCTGGCCGGCCGCCCCCACACCGCGATGCGCGCCCGCGACGTCGCGCAAGTACTCGGTCGGGACGACACCACCGGCAGCATCAACACCGTACGCAGCACCCTCGACCGCCTCGTCGCCACCTCCCGCGCCCACCGTGCCGGCCGCGGCCTCTATCAAGCCCCCGTCAACTGACACTCGTGCCTCCAGTTCGGCGGAGAGCAGCCGACATGGGGGGGCAGGCCAGAGGCGGGACTACGTTGGAGTTGATCATGTCGCCCGGGCCGGCTGCGCAGGGGGTACGCAGCAGTCCTCTTGGGCCTCACCGTTTCAGAGGGTCCTGATCACCGGAAGGCCGGGGCTTCCCCCATAGAGGTATCCAATTAGGGTGCGGTGGTGCCTACTCAAGCCGAAGCTCTGTCTGCCTGTGCGTCTGAGGCGCTGTTCCGGCTCGCCACGCTCAGGCGCTTCACCGGGCGGCAGGTCCGCCTGACTGTTCACGCGGCACAGTGCCCGGTGGTGCCCGAGGACGGCAAAGTCGTGATCAGCAGTGGTTCATGGCAGGTCCTGGACGTGACGGGCAGCGGGGTCGGTCAGGTCTTGCAGGCAGCCGAGGAGAGCGGCGTGAGCGTTCTTGCGTCGTGTCGGCGCTGTGGTGGATGGCAGCAGGCCTGACGCAATAACCTCGCGACCGTGGTCGCTTCGACATCAGCGACCGGCAGCGAGCCGGCGGCCGCATGGTCCGCCACACCGCAAGGGACATTCACCCCGACGGAAGGCGTCGGGCCAGGTCTGCAGCTAGTTGCCCGGCAGCCTGGCCGCATGAGGTGAGGTCGAGTCTCTCCAGCAGCCGCATGTATCCGACCGCGTCCCTTGCCTCCGCAGCGGTCAGGACGGGAAGAAGGGGCTCGGTCGGGTAGTCGCTGGTCACCGGCTCAGGAGTCTCCACGCAGGAACCAACGGCCATCTGGTCCGCCAGGATACGACCACCTACCCGATGTACTGAGCGCACCTGCGGAGGAGATCGGACGTCGGCGTACGGCAGGCGGGGCTTCTGGCGTCGTCATCACCTACACAGCGCCGCTGCAGTCGCGTCAAATGTGTACGCGGGCCCATACCCCGGTCCAGCATGGTTCGCGACTATGGTCACCTGTGACCACCGGCCACCACCCGAACTGTGAGGTTCCCATGCCCTCCCCCGTCCCTGAGCGCCGCGACGACCTGCTTGAGCACTTCGGTCGCGACGGCTTGCGGCGATTTGGCCAGGGCAGCTTGCTGGGGGCCGTTCTTCCAGCGGCGGGGCGGGTTCTTCTGGAGGAGACCGGCGTGCCGCGGAGCGTTGCTCCCTATTTCAGGGCCCCGGCTGCCGACGAGCCGGTAACTCTCGGTGTCGTCGCTGCCCGATCTGCGGGTCCGCGGCCACATAAGGAGATGGAGAGCTGGCCGAGGATCGGGTTCGACGGCCTGGCTCACCTGTGTGTGCGCCCTGACGGCGCTGTCCAGGCCGTCGTTTTGGACGAGATCGTGGATGACATGTTCGTCAACACCGACGTCTCGACGCTGAACGCGTCGCTTCTGGCATTGGATCGTGCGCAACCGTTGATCTCGGTGGCGGCGGGGCTGGCGGAGTCGGCGGCCATCTTCCGCGATCTGAATGCGGAGCTGCGCAGGATCGACGCGGCGGCCTTTAAGGTGCGGGAGTCCTGGTGGCCTCGTGTCCTGGATGATGTTCGCCACACGTTGAACTTCCCGTTCTCCGCAGCGTTCGAGTACGTCGATGCTGGAGGTGCCAGGCAGGTGGTCACGGAGGCCACAGGGCCGGGCAGGACCCACCCTGAGGAGCTCATTTGGAGTCGCCTGTCGGGACAAGGTGTGGAGCCTGGACAGGTGCGCCGTGTCTACTGTGAGCTGGAGCCGTGCATGATGCCCGGGCACTACTGCGCCGCGTGGATGCAGAAGGCCTTTCCCCAGGCGGAGTTCACGCACAGCTTCGACTACGGCGACACCGCTGAGTCTCGCGAGGAAGGCCTGAAGGGGCTGATCGCGCATGCGGCCGAACAGGGGAGGCGTCACTGATGCGTTGGGATCCTCCTGCTGCAGGCCGTGAACCCGCGGCCGCGGCCTTGTTGGGCTGGCTTGCCGACCCTCATGCCCCTCGCCTGTGTCTGGTGTCTGGGTCGGAGGGGTGCGGAAAGTCAGCTCTGCTCGCCTGGCTCGTGCGCCATGGCAGCCAGAGCGGGACTCCGGTGGAGCGTGCCATCCACGCCGTCGTTCCCTTCGCAGGGGAAAGCCTGTGGGGGACAGTGTGGTCAATTGCCGACCAGATCGGCGTTGTGGCGCGTGCCCCGGGAGAACTGGTGGCGGCGCTGATTCGTGATCCGCGCCGCACGGTGATTGTCCTGACAGACGTGCATGACGCTGATGTCGCCGGGCTGGTGCTGGAGTTGACAGCGCTGTCGCATGTCCGGGTGATCGTCGAGTCCCGCTCGTCAAGCCCTGCGCACCATCGCCTCTCCGGAAACGGATGCGCTGAACTCGATCTCGACCTGGAGCAGTGGAGAGACCAGCTCCGCTTCGAACAGTGGCAGGCTGCTCTCTCCCAGCCCCCCCATGCCACTACCGCCTGCGCGTGCAGACCTGGGTGTGGGCGTGGAACTGTCAGATCCGGTGGCTGTCTGCGAGGCCGATCCGTGGCAGGTAACGGCTGCCTATGACCGGGGAAGCGGCCTCGGGGCCGGGGGGCTTCGCGCTGCCTGGCTGAGGGCGGGGCAGTCCCTGTGCCGGGATACGTCGTCGGCGTCTCGGGCTCTGACCCTGCTGAGCGTCCTGGGTGACGGTGCGGACCCGAGACTTGCGCCCGCGCTGGCCGGCCTGGCCGCGAAAGCGGCCTGGCGCCTGGAATGGAGCCGGGTCATGGGTGATGTGACGCCGCCCTGGCCAGGGCCTGTCACCGCGCTGTCCATTGGAGAAGGACCACTGGCCGGTTCCGTGCTGATGACGGGCCCCGACGGCACGGTCCGGGCCGTGGAACTGGCGGACGCGTCGCCACGCGGGCGGGCACCGCTGGCATGCCTGCCCGCCGGGGGGTTGACGATCCTTCCGGACGGAACCTTGCTGATGCTTGACGAGAACGGCCGTATCCAGGCCGAAAGCGCGTGGGCAGCCCGTCCGGCAGGGTCAGGGATTGCGGGGCTCCTCGACGACGGCCCCACCAGCGCCCAGCGTCTGGTGGCAGCCGTCCAAGGACACACCGGCACGGCTGTCGCCTCCGCAACCGGACATGACGCAGGCATCATCGCGATCGGCTCCGGCTCCGGCACCGTGGAAATCCTCGGCGACATCGCAGACTCAGCCCGCCTGCACAACGGCCCGGTGAACGCCCTGGCTGCAATACGTCTCCCCCTGGAGGGCGAGGCGTCCCTACCGTTTGTCTACAGTGGGGGCGCGGACGGCACCGTGCGGGCGTGGGCCCCTGGCAACGCCCCCATGGATGCACCAGTCCTTCAACGTTCCTGCCCTGTGGTGTCGCTCGACGCCGCGAGCACGCAGCACGGACCCGCGGCCGTGGTGGCCTGGGGGGACGGCGCGGTGGACTGGATCCAGTGGGACACCGGTGAGCAGCAAACATTCCGGCCCGGGCCCCCTGTCCGCGCCGTCGCTCTCGCTGCGGACAATCGCGTCGTTGTCGCCATGGACGAGGCCCTGACCTGCCTAGTCCCGAAGCAGCCACGCCTTGGTGGCGATCCTGCTCCGGTGTGAGATCGAGCTGTCTGGTTTCACTGTGTCCTCACGCCTGCAAAGTTGACGACTGATCAGCCCGCCGTGGAGGGTAGGGAGGTTGGCGACTAACGGGGGGTAGAGCATGGGGATGACGCTGCCCGATGACCTGGTCGAGGTTCTGGACCTGATAGGCATCGACTGGCCGCAGATTGACGAAGACGAGGTCAAGGCGTCCGCCAAGGACTACCGCAAGCTAGCTGAAGGCATCCGCGACGCGGTCAAGGAAGGGAACAACGCCTGCTCGCACATCGTCGCAGGCAAGAGTAAAGGCGAAACGGTCACGGCGATCGACCGTCGCTGGGGCAAGCTCACGACGAGAGACCTCGGCACCTTCGCCAAAGGGTGCGACGACCTCGCCGGCGCCCTCGATGAGTGCGCCGACCTGATCCTCGCCTGCAAAGTCGCGATCATCGGGAAACTGACCGCGACCGCCGCCACCGCCACCGCGGGTGTGGTCGGCATGTTCTTCACTGTCGGGCTCAGCGGCCTGCTGTCCGCAGCCGCCATCGCCGCCGCGCGGCTGCTCATCCAGGAGGCCATCGACTACGCCATCGACCAGATCACCTCGATCGTCACCGACAAGATCGAAGGAAAGATCCTCGGGGAGATCGAGAAGCTCTTCTCCGACCAGCTCGGCGGTGGAGCCACCCATGACGTCATGGCCTCAGGCAGCGCCGACATGGCCCAGGACCTCGTCATCGAGTTCGACGAGTTCGAGAAGGCAGCCGGCGACTACCAGAAAACGGCCACCAACTTCAACGAGAAGAAGGGCGACTTCAAGAACGGCGGCGCCACTCGCAAGTCCTCGGTGAAGAAGGACAGCCGTTTCCACAAGCTCGCCACCGTCATGGACAAGGCCGAAGACTCCGTCGACAAGAAGGCCGACGAGATGGTCAAGACTCTTGAGGACCACGGCGGCAAGATCGACAAGAGCAAGGGCAGCCATAAGAACCACGACGACGACGTCAAGGACAAGTTCAAGAAGTGTGACAAGGACGGCGATGACAACGTCCGCACATACTTGCTCAACGCAGACGGATCGGTGCAACGCCTGTACGAGGACGGGCAAACGACCAAACTTGACGATGCCGACAGGAGCCGATTGAACGGCGTTGTGCTGAACGACGGGAAGGCATGGATCCCCAGCACCCCGAAGGAGAAGAGCGAGTTCTACGCCGATTCGAAACATCCGGGCAGAGCACCTTCGACGAAGATCGGTTTCGACAGCAAAGATGATCTGGTGCGGGCTACGCAGGCCGCCAGGATTGCTCGGGATGACTACAAGGGGACCAACTACGCTGCCGGCCGGTACGTCGCTCCGGACGGCAAGGAGTCCATCCTTGTCGGCTACAGCAACAAGAACGGCCACTCCGAGCGCATGATCGGACGCCCCCTCCTCCACAATGGAAAACAGGACGGACTCACCGAGATCTTCACTGAACGAGAACCCTGCAGAAAAAATCCAGAATGTGCGCGCTGGCTAGATTACTACTTCAAGAAGGACACAAAGGTGACTCACGTCGCCGATTACTACACGCCGGAGGGGAAGACCACAAACGCGGAACACACCAAGTATGTCGCTCACTTGAAGAATCTGCACGGTAAGTAGTGGCACTATAGGGTAGGATGACAGGCGTGAACTTCTCTGTGACTCCGATGCAGTTGATGCAGGCCTATGGGCTGGAAAACATTGTGTACTTCCCGCACAGTGCGGTCACCGAATTCGATCCGCGCTCGGCTAACTTCCTGAGCACTGTGGGGCTTCCGCATTCGGAGGTGTTCGTATCCCGGGAAGACGTTGCGGACCCCTACCCCGCAGAGCTGGATGCGATCACCCTGGGGAGCCGTTTCGACCACTACGGCATGTCCTGTCCGATGGAAAGCCGGTCCTGGTGGATGCTCGGCTACTTGTTTACCTCACTCGTGGCCCTGGATCCAAAGTCGGGTAAAGTGTACGCCTTCCCGGAAGGATCCGACGGCTACATCGAACTCCATCGAGATGTCGAGTCCCTGGCGTACGCGCTCATCGAATTCCGCAAGCTAGAAGTCGATCACGACAACGATGTTGACCCCGAAGAGCTGTCAGCACGTTTCAAGCAGATCGTAGGCGCCTTCGACCCCACCCCGTTCGCTGATGAGGACTCACAATGGAACCTCTCACTGGAGGAACTGGAACACGGAATGTGGTGAAACGCCCCCTCGACATCGCGGGCCAGAGCGGGGGGATTCTCAAACGTTCGATGGGAGTGCTTCACGCGCAGAGGCTTCGCGGTGCACCCGGAAACGCACCGCGAAGCCTCTCCCGCGGTGACGGAAGCCGACAGGACGAACATTGCTTGTTGCGGCACTACCGCGGACTTGGCCCACCAGCGACATGAGATGTCTTCGACTGCTCCGCCACGCTGTGGTCCCGTTGTCGGTACCAGGGTGGCGTCCACGATCAGCACCGTGTCTCTGCGGAAGCGGCTCCGCGGCCGCAGTGCGAGCATGGGCCCGAGCTCGTTCACGATCCGGCATGGCCCGATCATCCCCCACAGCTCTGACACCAGTCGAAGAGCAGCCACGTCACGCCGGCTCTCCGCTCCCCACGTTCCCCAGTTGGTTCACTCCGTGAACCAACTGGGGCGAAGAGTAGCTCTGAGGAAAATTCGGGATCGGCATCACCTTCGGCGCCGGCCCGGCGGCGGCCGCCGTCGAGGAGCTGGGGCGCGGCCTGCTCGGGCAGTTGGCCGACTGGCAGCAGTCGATCGGCGAGCTGGGCCGCGCGCTCACCACGGCAGCTGAAGGCCGGCCGCTACCCGGCTGGTCCACCGACGCCGGCCGCACCGAGGACATCGGGTGGCGCCAGGCCCGCACCACGCTGCTCGAGGCCGTCGCACGCCACCACCATGCTCACCTGCTCGCTGCCATCGTCGAGCTCGGCGGTGAGCTGGAGCTCGCAGCTACCCGTAACGGGCGCTTCAGGCGCGGTCATCCCAGAAGGCTGCGCGGTCAGCGACGCCGGCCGCCGCCGATGCGGCGGTCGTCGGCCAGTGCGGTTAGCGGGCCGAACTCGCGGGCAAGCTCGTTCCACGTCAGAACCTCGCCACAGCGGGCCGGGAACTCCTTCGGGTTGAACTCGGGCATGGTCCAGGTGTTAGTGCCCCGGTCCCGCAGCCACAGGTCCCCGTCACCGTCGACCACCGTCGGCGGGACCGGTACGGGCTCGGTCTGATCGGTGGGCTCCCAGGTGACCCGGCCCGGGTGGGAAACGCGGCGCAGCTCGGTGGTGGCCAGCCGCGCGGCCAAGTCACGGGTGGACTCTTCGGCGCCCTTGACCGACTCGAGTCGGAATGCGTCGTCAAGTACGGGCAGGGCTGGATTCTTGCTGCGCTTTGAACTCATACGCTGACTACCTCCGGTGGGGGGCGTCACATCCGTTATGGCACCCCGTAGAGCAACACGGTATCCGAGGCGGGAGCCGGGCCAGGCCTCCTCCGCTGGAACGGTCAGCAAGCCCGCCGACGCCCAGGAAGATGCTCTGCGCCAGGTCAGCGACTTGTCGGGTGAGGCGAGGAAGGCACTCGACACGCTGACGAAGTAGCTGGAAGCAACCGTCCAGCCCACGGTTCAGCCCCCGCTCGGTACAACCCTCTCCGGGGCGAGCGCGGCCTCCAGGCGGTCCAGCCGTTCGTAGAGAGCGCGAACGAGGCGGGCGCGGTTCTGGACGCAGCGCACGGTTCCCTCCAGCGTCGCGGACAGCCGGCCTTCCGCCTCGCGCAGGACGACGTCGGCGAGCGCCCAGGGGCCGCTGCTCTTCGGCAGCTGGTCGGCGCGGCGCCGCACGTCGGCGGCGAGCGCGCGGGCGTGGCCGGTCAGCTGGAGGGAGATCTGCTGGTAGTCGCGGGTCGCGAGCGTGTCCTCGCCGGTCCAGGCGAGGACGGCCTTGACGAGGCTTTCGTACGGTTCGCGATCGAGCGGGAGCTCCGCCTGGACCAGGCCGTCGGGGTCGTACAGGACCGTGTGGGTGCTGGTGTGCATGGCGGGCCGCTGCTGGAGCGTCTTCGCGGGGGTGTCCGGCGGTCACCGCTGGGGGTCCCCGCCGTCGCAGGGCATGTCGTCCTGGTCGTCGTCGTGCTGACCGAGGAACCGGGCGAAGCCGCGGTCCGCGCGGGCCAGCAGGGCCGGGGAGGGGGCGAAGAGGTCAACGCGGCTTCCCGGATCTGACAGTGTGATGCTGCCGGCCCAGCATGCCGGCCGGCAGCGGGCTGAAGCCGAATGTGGGGTGTGATGTGTCGGCGTCAGGAGTTCGGTGCGTTCAGCCACCGCTGGTAGAAGGCCCTCAGTGAGGTTCAGGTCGAGCGCCCGGGCAGCGACCCTGGTGCAGGCGCACGGACATCCGCACCCAGGCGGCAGCCCCACAACCCAGGCGAGACGTACTGAGAGTTCAGGCAGAGGATCCGCCGACCCTGCCCCATCTGTTGAGATTCCGCGTGGTTGCAGGCCCCGGGGCACGGATGGCGCTCTCCCCTCGGCTAGCGCACCCACACGCCGAACGGCCCGCACCGTCACCCGGTGCGGGCCGTTCACCACCCAAGGGCCCGCCGGAAGGGGGAAGTCCGGCAGACCCTGCATATCCAGAGCGGTCCCACTCGCTCACCACCCGCATGCCCCCGATCCCACGACCCACACCCAGTCGTCCGACCGAGCAGCCCGGACGGCCGGGCCTGGCCTGCCAGGGGCCGGCGCAGCCGACCGCAGGCGGCTTGTGGTCAGCGCACAGATCGGCGTAGAGCCGTGCGGTCACCCCCGGCCCCCCAGGGACGCGACGTACCACCGGCATCGCAGGCCAAACCCCCGCCAGCCGCGTCACCAACCTGCCCGAACAACACACCCAGCACCGCTCCTCGCGGCGTTGTCGTCGGCTGCCATGGCGCCCTCCTCCGCCTTGCGAGGCACGGCACCAGATTCCGCTCCCTGATCCGGCCTGACCCAAACGAAAGACCCTAGGGCCGTTCGCGGGGGCCGCTCGCGTCGAGCCGCTGGTCATCGGTGGTTTCGTACCCCCGCAGCCAGGGCCGTCGAGCCCGCCACCGCGAGGGCCACCCCCGCCGCCAGTATCCCGCGGCGCGAGCGCCAGGAGAGGACCGACCAGCAGGACCGGGCCGAGAGCAGCGAACCGGCGCTCGCCCAGGAGCCCACCGAGCCGACGGAGAGCGCGGAGCCCACGGAGCCGACGGAGAGGAACGAGCCGACGGAGCCGATCGAGAGCGTCGACCCGACCGATCCGACGGACAGGAACGAGTCGCGCGACCAGAGGGACAGGCACGAACCGGACGAAGCGCGGCGAGGGGTCATACGGCGATCGTAGGGCGGCTCACCGCTCCCTGCCCCCGGCGGAGAGGGCGTGTCAGACCCCTGTGGCACGGTGGTTCCCGAGGCGGGAGAGCCGTCCTCGACGGATCCCGGAGAAGACCCCGGAGAACCCAGGGAGCAACACGTGAACGACGCCGCCGCCGGCGCCCCCGCCGCCCGCCGCCGCCCGGCGCGCGGACGGCCCTCGGACCTCGCCCTGATCACGGCCTGGTGGCAGGGGCTCGGTGGCGACGGGTTCCTCGTGCTCCCTCCGCCGAACCGGGGCCGCTACACGCAGTCCGACGGCCACGAGGACGCCGCCGAGGTCCGCGCGGAGCGCGGGCTCACCGGCCCCGTCTCCTTCGCGTACTGGCACTGGCAGTCCCACGGGCGGGCCTTCGGCCGTTCCAGCGCGCTGAAGGGCGAACTGCTGCTGCACTGGGGCGGCGACCACGCCACCGTCGCCGCCGGGCTCGGTGAGGGGCCGGCCGGTTTCCGGGTCGTGGACGGCGGTCCTCAGGGCGCCTTCCGGCTGGACCGGATCACCGACCGGGACGAGGCGGGACTGCCCGATCCCGCTGACCCTGACGGCGTACGGCAGTTCCTCGACGCGCTCGACGAGCCGGTGGACCGCAGCGTTTCCCCGCTCCGGTACCGGCCCTTGTCCCCGGTCGAGGCCGCCTGGCTCCACGAACGGCTGGACGACCCCCAGGACCTCGCCGCCGCGACCCGGTTCGCGGTCTCGCTGGAGCGCAGAGACGGGCTCACGCCCGACGAGACGGAGCGGCTGCTGCGCGCCTGGCGTGCGGAGTACGAAGGGCGGCTCACGGCGTGGGGCGCCTGGGCGGAGCTGCTCCACGCGCTGCTGCGCCACGGCCACGCGGAGGCGTGGGGGACGGTCGACGCCCTCGGCGTCGGCGACCCCCGGGTGGCCGACGTCGTGTCCCGCATGCCGTCGGAGCGGGGCCTGGCCGTCGTGCGGGAGGCCGCGCTCGCGGGCCATCGTGCCCCGGTGCACGCCTGGCTCGCGCTGCACCGGTCGCTCCGCGAGCCGGACGCGGTACGGGCCGCGGCGGCCCTCGCGGCGGATCTGGCCGCGCATGACGTGCCGGAGACCTCGCTGCACGGGCTGTACGGTGCGCTGATCGAGGCCGTCACCGCCGACTGGCGCCGGGAGACGGCGGCGGGCTACCACGCCGGCCGGTCGTACGCCGGGCTCGCGGCGGTCCGCTTCGCCACCGACGACAGACTGCCGCGGGTGCTGCGCGTCCTCGCCGCGGACGCGGCCCGCGAACAGGTGGAGCACATCCGGGAGGAGGCGCTCCGGCCCGGCCAGACCGACCTCGACGGGGTCGGCACCGCCGACGTACTGGCCGCCGTGGACCGTTACGAGGCCGCCAGGGACGGACTCCTGTCCGGTACCGGCCCCGAACTCACCGGCTCCGAGACCAAGCTCGCCGACGTGTGGCACCGGTACCGGACACTCACCGACGTCGACGTGCGCTGGCTGCGGGACCGGGTGGCCGACCCGACGACCGGCCTGCAGGGGCTCGGGTTCTGCCTCGAACTCCTCGTCGCCCACGGTCTGGCCACCGCGTCCGACGTCGAGGCCCTGCTGCCGCGTCGGCTGAAGGACCTCACCAAGAAGTACCGGACCACGTACACCGAATGGCGCCACCCGCTCGTCACCCTGACCTGTCTCGCCCTCGACCTGGACCACCCAGCCGCGGGGAAACTGGTCTCCTGGTGGAACGCGGCCCGGCCGCTGTGGAAGGACGAACTGCGGCTCCTCACCCACCTCGGCGCCCCCGACGAGGCCAAGGCCGCCGAACTGTGGGACTTCGTCACCTCGCCCGCCCACGACGTGGGCCAGCTGATGACCTGGGTGCTGGTCCGGGCCCGCCTCGACGGGGAGCACCCGCTGCTCGTCGCCGACCGGCTGATCGGCAACCCGGACATCCGCGAGTACGTGCTGCGCAGGGTGCTGATCGGCGTGGCGGACCCCGAACAGCCGCTGTGGCACTACGCCGTCGACCCGAGAAGCGTGTGCTGGTGGCGGCGCGCCCAGAAGGTCGCCGAGCACCCCGGCCTCTCCCCTGAGGCCCGTGCCGTCGGCCTGAGCGTCGCCCGCGAGCACTACCTCATCCGCTACCCGGACCAGGTGAGCCCCGCACCGACGGAGGCGGACCGCGCGAAGGCCGTGGCCTGGCTCGCCCAGCAGGACACCCCCAAGCCCTAGGTGTATTGATCACGAGCGTTGTTGACAGTCGTGGGTCTTGATCATGGCGAAGACCTCCGGTGTGGTGGAGCTGTCTAGGAACACACCGCACGAAGGTCTTCGTGTCCCACCGAAATGCCCGGCTGACCGTCTTCGGTAGGCGGCTGCTGGTCGAACGTGTCCGCTCAGGCCGGCCGGTCGCGCATGTCGCGGCCGAGATGGGCATCTCGCGGGCCACCGCCCACAAGTGGATGCGCTTATCCGCGCCGCGCGGACGGCTGTCCTGTCCCAGATAAGTGTGGGCAGGGCGAGGACCCTGACCTGCGGTGCCTAGAGTTGAGCGGGACACGAGAGCGGCCCATGTCCCACTGGGCCGTAGGCAGGACGATGAGTCGCTCACGGCGCCAGCGGTGGCCTAGGGTCTTTCGTTCGGATCAGGCCGGATCAGGGAGCGGGGTCTGGTGCATGGGGTCTCCCCAGGCCCGCCAGGGCCGAGGGGACGGATCGCAAGGCGGAGGAGGGAGCCAACGCGGAGCGTTGGCGACCGACGACAACGC
>NZ_JBEXOT010000059.1:0-34578 GCF_040611675.1 Streptomyces sp. NPDC006551 | reverse complement strand
TATAGTGGGTGCCGGCGGCGGGCGGGGGGCGGGCCGGGGTGCCACCCCCCCCCCCGCGGCCGTCCCGTCGCGAGGAGGGGGCTCAGACCCGCATGGGCTGCGGCGACTCCCGGCGTCCGGCGTCCGGGCCCGGGTACTCGCGGATGATCTCGTACCGCGTGTTCCGCTCCACCGGCCGGAAGCCCGCGTCCCGGATGAGTTCGAGCAGGTCGTCACGGGTGAGCTTGTTCGGTGTGCCGTAGTTGTCCGCGTCGTGCGTGATCTTGTACTCGACGACCGAGCCGTCCATGTCGTCCGCGCCGTGCTGCAGCGCCAGCTGCGCGGTCTGGACGCCGTGCATGACCCAGAAGACCTTGACGTGCGGCACGTTGTCGAAGAGGAGGCGCGAGACCGCGAAGGTCTTCAGCGCCTCGGCGCCGGTCGCCATGGTCGTGCGCGCCTGGAGCTTGTTGCGGATCTTGCCGTCCCGCATGTCCACGAAGTCGTGCTGGTAGCGCAGCGGGATGAAGACCTGGAAACCGCCGGTCTCGTCCTGGAGCTCCCGCAGCCGCAGCACATGGTCGACGCGGTGCCGGGGCTCCTCGATGTGCCCGTACAGCATCGTCGAGGGGGTCTTGAGCCCCTTCTCGTGCGCCAGGCGGTGGATGCGGGACCAGTCCTCCCAGTGCGTCCGGTGGTCCACGATGTGCTGGCGGACCTCCCAGTCGAAGATCTCCGCGCCACCGCCGGTCAGGGACTCCAGGCCGGCCTCGATCAGCTCGTCGAGGATGTCCGAGGCGGACATGCCCGAGATCGTCTCGAAGTGGTGGATCTCGGTGGCCGTGAACGCCTTCAGCGAGACGTTCGGCAGCGCCTTCTTCAGCTCGGAGAGCGAGCGCGGGTAGTACCGCCAGGGCAGGTTGGGGTGGAGCCCGTTGACGATGTGCAGCTCGGTGAGGTTCTCCCCCTCCATCGCCTTGGCGAGGCGGACGGCCTCCTCGATGCGCATCGTGTACGCGTCCTTCTCGCCCGGCTTGCGCTGGAACGAGCAGTACGCGCAGGAGGCGGTGCACACGTTGGTCATGTTGAGGTGACGGTTGACGTTGAAGTGGACGACGTCACCGTTCTTGCGGGTCCGGACCTCGTGGGCGAGGCCGCCGAGCCAGGCCAGGTCGTCGGACTCGTAGAGGGCGATGCCGTCCTCACGGCTCAGCCGCTCACCGGCGAGCACCTTCTGCTCCAGCTCGCGCTTGAGTCCCGCGTCCATGTACGGCCGCCTCCCATGTTTCCGTCGATCAGGCCCCACCACCGTACTCTCAACCCTCTTCCGGCAGATCTCCGACCCGGTTCTCCCACTTGGTGGAGAGCACGATGGTGGTACGGGTCCGGGAGACGCCCTTGGTGCCGGACAGCCGGCGGATCGTCTTCTCCAGGCCGTCGACGTCGTTCGCCCGCACCTTGAGCATGAACGAGTCGTCGCCCGCGATGAACCAGCAGTCCTCGATCTCGGCGAGGTCCTTCAGTCGACGGGCCACGTCCTCGTGGTCGGCCGCGTCGGAGAGGGAGATGCCGATGAGGGCGGTGACGCCGAGGCCCAGCGAGGCGGCGTCGACGGTGGCGCGGTAGCCGGTGATCACGCCGGCCGCCTCGAGACGGTTGATGCGGTCGGTGACGGAGGGGCCGGAGAGCCCGACGAGCCGGCCGAGTTCGGCGTACGAAGCCCTGCCGTTCTCGCGCAGAGCCTGGATGAGCTGCCTGTCCACGGCGTCCATAGGTATGAAGCCTTCCATTGTCCAGCGATACCGCGAGTTTAGGTATAGAATCTAAGGTACACAGGGGGCGACACCCTGTGAATCTTTCAACAGATCAAAGACGATCTTTCAGGAGTGGTGTTCACCGTGTACACGATCGAGATGGCCTACGCCCGTATGCGCGAGCTGCAGGAGATGGCCAACCGCTCGCGTGCCCACCAGCCGGCCCAGCCGAAGCGTCGCGCCGAGAAGCGCGCGGCGAAGAAGCGCTAGTCCCCCCGAGAGCTGCCACCACCGAGCTCTCCCTCCCAGCGGCGGTACAGCCGGTGCGGCACCCCCGCCGCGTCGAGCACCCGCCCGGCGACGAAGTCCACCAGATCCTGGATGTGCGTCGCCCCCGCGTAGAACGCCGGAGAGGCGGGCAGCACCACGGCGCCCGCCTCGTCCAGCGCCACCAGCGCCTTGAGCGTCTGACCGCTCAGCGGGGTCTCCCGCACCGCGACCACCAGCGGCCGCCGCTCCTTGAGCGTCACACTCGCCGCCCGCTGCAGCAGGTCCTTCGAAAGTCCCAGCGCCACACCCGCCACCGAGGCGGTCGACGCGGGCACGATCATCATCCCCTTCGCCGGGTACGACCCCGAGGACGGCCCGGCGGCCAGGTCCCCGGCCGCCCAGTACCGCACGCCGCTCACATCCGGCGCGAACGTGTCCGGCTTCCCGTCGGCGCCCCGCGCCAGCCAGGTCGCCAGGTCCTCGCGCCAGTGCGCGTCCCGAAAGGCGATCCCGGTCTCGTCGAGCAACGTCAGCCGCGACGCCCGCGACACGACCAGATCGACGCTCTCCCCCGCTGCGAGCAGCCCCCTCAGCACGGCGGCGGCGTACGGGGTCCCCGACGCCCCGGACACCCCGACCACCCAGGGACGACGCTGCTGTTCCTCTACCGGCTCCACACGGACGAGCCTATCCGGCCCGCTCCCCGCGGAACTGAGTAAGGTGTCCCGGACGTTTCCGGGGGGAAGCGCACGACCGCAGGGGGGTCGCGATGACCGAACCGCACACCCGCGTCTGGACCTCGGCCGACCGGGGCAAGGCAGCCGCCAAGATGATGCTGGTCTGGGTGGCCGCCCTCTGGGTGCTCGAAGCCGTCGACCACGCCACCGGCCACGCCCTCGACGCGTACGGCATCGTCGCCCGCGACCCGGACGGCCTCGGCGGGATCATCACCGCCCCGTTCCTGCACTTCGGCTTCGACCACGTCGCCTCCAACAGCGTGCCACTGCTGATCTTCGGCTTCGTCGCGGCCCTCGGCGGCATCCGCCGCTTCCTCGCCGTCTGCGCCCTGATCGTCGTCGCCGACGGCCTGGGCGTCTGGCTGCTCTCCCCGACGGACTCCATCACCGCGGGGGCCTCGGGCCTCGTCTTCGGCCTCTTCGGCTATCTCGTGATCCGGGGCTTCGTGGAGCGCAAGCTCCTCGGCATCGCGGTGGGCGTGACGATCGCCGCGATCTGGGGCGGCACCATGCTCCTCAGCGCCCTTCCCACCGACAGCGCGGTCAGCTGGCAGGCCCACCTCGTCGGTCTGGTGGCCGGCGTGGGCGCGGCCTTCCTGTTCCGCCCCGCGGGCCGCCGCCCGGCCCTCACCCCGTGATCCGTCGCTAGACGGTCAGGCCGCGCACCAGCAGGTCGAGCAGCGCGCAGACGAAGAGCGAGATCCCGATGAAGCCGTTCGTCGTGAAGAACGCCCGGTTCAGCCGGGACAGGTCGTGCGGCTTGACGATCGTGTGCTCGTAGCAGAACGCCACCACCACGATCACCAGCCCCACCCAGAAGAACAGCCCCGCCTGCGTCGCCAGCGCGTACCAGACCAGCAGCCCCGTCGTCACGACCGCCGAACCGCGCGCCCCCCACAGCGCCGCCGGGATGCCGAAGCGCGCCGGGACGGACATCACGCCGTGGGCGCGGTCCGCCTGGACGTCCTGGCAGGCGAAGATCAGGTCGAAGCCGCCGATCCACACACCGACGGCGAGCCCCAGGATCACGGCGTGCCAGGACCACTCCCCGGTCACCGCGATCCAGGCCCCGATCGGCCCGATGGCCTGCGCGATCCCCAGGATCGCGTGCGGGAAGTTCGTGAACCGCTTGCCGTACGGATAGACCACCATCGGGACCACCGCGAGCGGCGCGAGCGCCAGGCAGAGCGGGTTCAGCAGCGCGGCCGCACCGAGGAAGACGACGACCGCTATCCCCGCCCCGGTCCACGCCGACCGCACGGACACGGCCCCCGTCACCAGCTCGCGCCCCGCCGTCCGCGGATTACGGGCGTCGATCTCGCGGTCGATGATCCGGTTGCAGGCCATCGCGAAGGTCCGCAGCCCCACCATGCAGACGGTGACGAGCAGCAGCGTGACCCAGTGGACGTTCCGGTCCAGCCGGAACATCGCGGTCAGCGAGGCGATGTACGCGAACGGCAGCGCGAAGACCGAGTGCTCGATCATCACCAGGCGGAGGAACGCCTTCGTCCGCCCGGGTGCGGGGGCGGCGGCAGCGGCGCTGGTCACAGGCCGTACTCCTTCCACCGGCGGTCCACGAGCGCTGCCGTCGCCGGGTCCGACTCCACCATGTCCGGCCAGCCGCCGTCCCGGGTGTAGCCCTCCTCGGGCAGCTTCTTCGTGGCGTCGATGCCCGCCTTGCCGCCCCAGAACTGCTGGTACGAGGCGTGGTCGAGGTGGTCCACCGGCCCCTCGACGACGGTGAGGTCACGGGCGTAGTCCGTGTTGCCGAGCGCCCGCCAGGACACCTCGTGCAGATCGTGCACGTCGCAGTCCTTGTCCACCACGATGATCAGCTTCGTCAGCGACATCATGTGCGCGCCCCAGATGGCGTGCATGACCTTCTGCGCGTGCTTCGGGTACTTCTTGTCGATCGAGACGATCGCGCAGTTGTGGAAGCCGCCCGACTCAGGCAGGTGGTAGTCCACGATGTCCGGCACGATGATCTTCAGCAGGGGCAGGAAGAAACGCTCCGTCGCCCGCCCCAGCGGCCCGTCCTCCGTCGGCGGCCGCCCCACCACGATCGACTGCAGCAGCGGACGCTTCCGCATCGTCACGCAGTCGATCCTCAGCGCCGGGAACGGCTCCTGCGGCGTGTAGAAGCCGGTGTGGTCGCCGAAGGGGCCCTCCGGCAGCGTCTCGCCCGGCTCCAGCCACCCCTCGATGACCACTTCCGCGTTCGCCGGCACCTGAAGCGGCACCGTCTTGCAGTCGACCATCTCGATCCGCTTGCCCTGCACGAAGCCGGCGAAGAGGTACTCGTCGATGTCACCGGGCAACGGCGCCGTCGACGCGTACGTCACGGCCGGCGGGCAGCCGAAGGCGATCGCGACCGGCAGCCGCTCGCCGCGCGCCGCGGCCACCGCGTAGTGGTTGCGGCTGTCCTTGTGGATCTGCCAGTGCATGCCGATCGTGCGCTTGTCGTGGCGCTGGAGCCGGTAGAGCCCGAGGTTCCGGACCCCCGTCTCCGGGTGCTTGGTGTGCGTCAGACCGAGGTTGAAGAAGGACCCGCCGTCCTTGGGCCAGGTGAACAGCGCCGGAAGCGCGTCCAGGTCGACGTCGTCACCGGTGAGCACGACCTCCTGCACCGGGGCGTTCTCGGACTTCACCTTCTTCGGCGGCACGTGCACCATCGAGCCCAGCTTGCCGAAGGCCTCCCGGACCCCGACGAAGCCGTGCGGCAGCTCCGGCTTGAGCAGGCCGCCGATCTTCTCGCTGATCTCGCCGTACGACTTCAGGCCCAGCGCCTTCAGCAGCCGGCGGTCCGTCCCGAAGACGTTCATCGCGAGCGGCATGGCGGAGCCCTTGACGTTCTCGAAGAGGAGCGCCGGGCCTCCCGCCTTGTTCACCCGGTCGACGATCTCCCCGACCTCCAGGTACGGATCGACTTCGGCCTTGATGCGCTTGAGGTCGCCTTCGCGCTCCAGGGCCCTGAGCAGCGAGCGGAGATCGTCGTAAGCCATAGGGGCCAGTATCCGCCACCCGATAGGCTGGACCTGTCACCGGGGCCGCCGAATCGGGCCTCGCCATTGCATCCAGGGGGCTGTCCCACATGCTCAGGGCACTGATGTACATCCTGCCGCTGGCGCTGACGATCTACGCCTTCATCGACTGCCTCAACACCCCCGAGGACGAGGCCAAGCACCTGCCCAAGGTCGTCTGGGTCATCATCATCCTGCTCTTCTGGATCGTCGGACCGATCGTCTGGTTCGCCGCCGGCAAGATGCGCCGCGCCCCCGCCGGAGGCCGTACGCCCTCCGAATGGCACCGCAACCACCGCAGCGAGTGGGTCGCCCCCGACGACAACCCCGACTTCCTCAAGTCCCTCAAGGACGAGAACGAGAAGGACGAGGCCGTCCTCAAGGACTGGGAGGCGGACCTGCGCCGCCGCGAGGAGGAGCTGAGGAAGCGCGAGCAGGACGGCGACGGCGGCGGCGACAAGGACCGGTGATGGAGCTCAGGCTCCTGGTCACCTTCGAGAAGGTCGCGACCGTCCTCTCCTTCACCCGCGCAGCCACCGAGCTGAAGTACGCGCAGTCCAGCGTCACCGGCCAGGTCCGCTCCCTGGAGTCCTCGCTCGGCGTGGAGCTGTTCGAACGGCTCGGCAGCCGCATCCGGCTCACCGAGGCCGGCGAGCGGCTCCTGCCGTACGCCCGGCGGATCATCGAGCTGTCCGACGAGGCACGGGCCGCGGTCGTGGCCGCCGAGGAGCCGGCCGGGACGATCGCCGTCGGCACGATGGAGTCGCTCACCTCCTACCGGCTGCCGCCGCTCCTGGAGCTGTTCCACCACCGCTACCCGAAGGTGCGGCTGACCCTGCGCCCCACGCTCGGCGACGAGACCCGGCAGGCGCTGCGCCAGGGAACGTACGACATCGGTTTCCTGATGGAGCCCGAGACCGAGCACGCCGGCCTGGAGAGCGAGGTCCTCGCCGCCGAACCCCTGGTGCTCGTGGCCGCGCCCGGGCATCCGCTGGCCGGCCGGGCCGGTCTGGCGAGCGCCGACCTGGCGGCGGCCCAGCTGGTGGGGACCGAGCCGGGCTGCCCGTACCGCGACCTCTTCGAGGGGGAGCTGCGGGAGTGGGCGCCGCCGTTCATGGAGTTCGGCACCATCGAGGCGACCAAGCGGGGCGTGGCGGCCGGTCTGGGGATCGCCCTGCTGCCCCGGGTCACCGTCTCCGAGGAGCTGGCGTCCGGGGCGCTGGTGGCGCTGGACTGGGAGCCGCCGTTCACCCTCTTCACGCAGATCGCGTGGCGACGGGGGAAGCGGCTTCCGGCGCACGTACGGCTGTTCGTAGAGCAGGCGCGGCGCCTCGTACGAGAGTCACCTTGAGGCTTGCGAGCACGATCAGCGGGACGCCGAGCGCCTGGACGAGGCCGATGTGGTGCCCGTACACCGCCCAGTCGGCGAACATGGCGACCGCCGGGTAGGTGAAGGCGAGTACGGCGATCTTGGCGGTGGGCAGCTTCTGGTAGGCCGCGTACATCAGCACATACATGAGCCCGGTGTGGATGAGCCCGAGCCCGACGAGCCATCCCCAGCCCCCACCGAGCCGCGAGGCCGCCCCGAAGTCGGCGAACGGCAGCAGCAGCGGGAGGCCGACCAGCACCTGGACGAGGGCGATCAGATGCGGCCGTACGCCGGTGATCCGCTTGGTGACGATCGTCGACAGCGCGTAGAGCACGGCGGCGGCGAGCGCGAGCCCCAGGCCCTTGAGGGAGGCGGTGTCCCCGGGCCGCATCCCGGAGACGAGGACGAGCCCCACGAAGGCGACGGCGAGCCAGCCGAACTTGGCGGCGGTGATCCGCTCCCGGAACAGCACCGCGCCGAACACCACCAGGAAGAACGGCTGCGTGTGGTAGACGACGGTGGCGAAGGAGATCGAGGTCGCCTCGTACGCCTCGAAGAGGAACACCCAGTTGAAGACGATGAACACACCGCCGAGGGCGGCCAGTCCGAGCTTCTTCGGCGAGAAGCCGTGCCCGGTGAAGTAGCCACGGGCCAGGCTGTACGCCCCGAGGGCGGCGGCCCCGAAGAGGCACCGGAAGAACACCACGTCGAAGGGCGATGCCCCGGACTCGACGACGAAGACGCCGAGGGTGCCGGACAGCACCATGGCGAGGGTCAGTTCGAGGGTCCCTCGGGTCTGCGTTCCGCTCGTCTCGTTTCTCATGCCGACGACGCTACGGAGCGGGGGTGGGGCGGGTCCACGGGCCAGTGGGGGGTCCTGCCGATGGGGGGATCGGCGGAGCCGATGGGCGGCCGGAATACCGCCCGAGTAGGCGGAGTTGGCACCGGGGCACCCCTGCCACCGGAGGAAACATGACCCTCGACGCCGCACCTGGCACGGACCGCTCGTTCCTCTTCGTCCTCGGCAGCTCCCGAGCCGACGGCAACTCCGAGACACTGGCCCGCGCGGCCGCCGCGCACCTGCCCGCCGACATCCCGCAGCGCTGGGTGGATCTGAACCGGCTGCCCCTGGCCGACTTCCAGGACGGACGGCACGAGAGCGCCGAGCGGCAGGCCGAGGAGAACGAGGAGTTGCTGTGGCGGGCCACGGTGGAGGCCACGGACATCGTCATCGTCTCGCCCCTCTACTGGTACAGCCTCTCCGCGCAGACCAAGCGCTACCTCGACTACTGGTCGGGCTGGCTGAACGTGCCCGGCTCCGACTTCAAGGAGCGCATGGCTGGTGGCACGCTGTGGGGAGTCACGGCCATGGCGGACGACGACCACGTCGTCGCGAACGGCCTGGTCACCAGCTTGAGCCATTCGGCGGCCTACTTGCGGATGCGGTTCGGCGGCGTCCTGACCGGAACGGGCTCCCGCCCCGGCCGGGTCCGCGCCGACGAACAGGCGATGGCCCGCGCCAAGACCTTCTTCCAGGGCGAGACCCCGCTCGCCCTCTTCCCCTACGAGACGAAGGCCGGCGCCGCGGCGTGAGGAGCGCCGTCACCGGAACTCCGGCTCGGGCGGGGCCCTAAGAGCTCGTACCAGCAGGGCCACGCTCACCGCGTCGGCGATCTCCGGCGTCACCCACCACGCGTCCCCCTCCCGGTCGCGGTGCGGACCGTCATGCCCCACGGCGAGCACGCAGACCGAGCCCGCGCACACCGGCCGCATGACCTCCACGACGGCGATCACGGGCCGTCGCGCCCCACAGCGGCTCATCGGGTGGCCGTGGCATGGATGTTCCGGTGGTCGACATCCACCCCGACCGTCGCCAGCCACAACGCCCGCCGACGCCTGCGCTGCGCTGCTCGCGCGGCCGCCACGTAGGGGCGCTCCAGGGGTGACCGGGCGCCGTCGAGGAGTGTCGTCTGCTGCTGGGCGTAGGGAGAGCGCCGGGTGGGAGCGCGGTGACGCGGGGCCTGAACGGGCGGGGCCGGGCGGCGGTGGGTGACGGGGCGGGGGCGGTGCCTGCCGGTAGGGGGCAGGGCGAGCATCAGCAGCCCGAGGAGAACGGGATCAGCGCACTGCCGAGTACGCGCGCGATTGCCGAGGAGTACGGAGTCGCCTACCTGACGGTCCGTCGCGCCGCCCGCGTCCTGCGCGAGCGCGGCCTGATCCTGACCGTTCACGGCAAAGGCACCTTCGTCGCCGATCCGCTGCCGACGGACGACGGCCACCAGCAGGTGTGACGGCCCGGGCTCGGCGGGAAAGGCTCCCGCATGGACCAGGACCAGGCACGCCGGTGGCTCGCCACCGCCCTCGCCGAGGCCCGCGCCGGGCTCGCCGAGGGCGGGATCCCCATCGGCGCCGCGCTCTACGCCGCCGACGGGACGCTCCTCGGGCGCGGGCGCAACCGGCGCGTGCAGGACGGGGACCCGTCGGCGCACGCGGAGACGGATGCGTTCCGGGCGGCCGGCCGGCAGCGGTCGTACCGGGGGACGACGATGGTGACGACCCTCTCGCCCTGCTGGTACTGCTCCGGACTCGTACGGCAGTTCGGGATCTCGCGGGTGGTCGTCGGGGAGGCCGCGACCTTCCACGGCGGGCACGACTGGCTGGCCGAGCACGGGGTCGAGGTCCTGGTGCTCGACGATCCGGCGTGCGTCGCGCTCATGCGGGGATTCATCGAGCGGCATCCGGCGCTCTGGAACGAGGACATCGGCGACGACTGACGGCGGCGGCAATCCGACCATCGAACGCGCCGCCGTGAGCGCCCGCGCCGACGCGGGGCCCAGGTCGTCACAGGCCGACGACACACCCGCGTCGACGCGGGGGCCGGGCGCCCCGCCACCGGCCGACGACACCCACGCCGACACCAGTGTCGAAAAGCCTGGCGCCTTCCCAACAGACCGTCGATATCCTTGAATTGACGTGCGACGGGGGTGGCAGGGGTGGACAGAGAGCTGTACGGCCGCGAGGCGGTCCTGCACGCGACCGGGCTCGCCGCGCGGTTGACCGGGCTGGCGCCGGAGACCTTCGACCGCGTCCCGTACGAGCACGGCGACGATCCGCCGGTCACCGTCTTCACCGGCGGCCGGGGCATGGGCAAGACCGCGCTGCTCAAGCAGGTGCGCAACGCCTACAAGGAGGCGACTCCGCTCGCGCTCCTGGACTGCGCGCACATCGACCGACCCGCCGATCACGGACCCGGCTGGAACCCGCTCACCGGAGCGCTCGCCGAGATCGCCGTACAGCTGGCGCCGAGGGTGCACGCGGCGAAGCCGGTGCGGTTCCCCCGGCTGTCGCTCGGCCTGGTCGCCGTCGCGTCCATCAGCTGGTCGCAGGAGGACGACGAACGCGCCCGGCGCGATCTGCAACGGCTCGGCCCCGTCCTCGCGACCGTCGACGCGGCCAAGGGCGCCGCCACCACCTGGGTCACCAAGGTCCTCGCCAAGCTCGCCGCCAACTTCGCCGAGGCCACCGCCCCGATGGCCGGGCTCCTCGCCGAGGCGACCGTCGAGACGGTCCTGGAGGAGGTGTTCGGCCGCTTCCAACAGAAGTCCGAGAGCTGGTACGGGAGTTATCGCAACGCCGGCGGACACGGCAAGGCCGGGCTCCAGCAGCTGGCCGTCGACTTCGAGCAGGGCGGCCGTCGCCGGCGCGAGGCCGAGGACTTCCTCGTCGGCGCGCTCGTCGAGGACCTGGGCCGCGCCTACACCGGCCTCACCCGGATGGGGACCCGGCGCGGCCGGCCCGTCCTCCTCCTCGACAACGCCCACGAGCCGCTCGGCCGCCGCCTGGTCGAACCGATCCTGCGGGCCCGCGCCGACGGCCACCGTGACCGCGTCGTGGTGATCGCCGCCTCCCGGGTCCGCGACCACGAGGGCATCCGGCACGCGACCCGGGCCCGGCTCCCCGAGACCGCCCACCGCGCCCCCTGCCCGCGCGGTACGGACATCACCTCCGGCATCCTCGCCGTCGAACTGACCCCGCTGAGCCCCGCGCAGACCCAGAGCGCGTTCGACCGCTTCGACCCGGCCGGCCGCACGCCCGCCGAGCTGGCCCGGGCCGTCCACCGGCTGACCGGCGGCCGTCCCCTCGGTGTGGTCCTGCTGGGCAGGGCGGCGGGCGAGGCACCGGCCCGCCTGAAATCCTGGCTGACCCCGGGCGCCCTGCTCGACCTCACCGTGGAACTGCGCGAGGACACCGCTCCGGTACCGGTCGCGCCCACCCTCCTCGACGAACTGCTGCCGGGCCGCGGCCTCGGACCCTTCGCCGTCCTCGCCGCCGCCCACGACGAGGAGTCGGCCCGGCTGCTCGCCCGGACCCGGCTGCGCGGGGAGTCCCTCGACGGGGACATGGCCCTGCTCGTCCGCGACATGCTGCGCTCCGAGGACTGGCCGGAGAGCGCCGAGCACTTCGTCGCCGACCCGCTGCTGCGCGCGCTGCTCCTGCACCGGCTGCGCTTCGGTGACGCCGATCACCCCGCGTACGCCGCCTGGCGGGCGGTCCACGAGACCCTGCACCGGCACTACGGCCCCGAGCCGGGGCCGTACCGGCTGCACCAGGAGCTGGCGCTCGGCCGCACCGAGGGCGCCGTGACCCATCTGCGGCTCACCTTCCCCGAGGCGGACGTCGTGGGCTGGCTGGGGCGGCTGAGGTTCATCGCCTCGGCGCCGTACCCGCGCGAGCAGCACCGCACCGGGCCGGATCCGCGCCGCGCGGTCGCCCTCGGCCAGGAGCCGGCCGAACGACTGCCCGCCGGACTCGACGACGAGAAGACCGAACTCCATCTCGGTGTACGGCGGTTGCTGCACGCCACCTGGCTGCTGACCGATCCGCTCGCCCTGCCCGACGGCGAGGTGACCGACAAGCTGGCACACGAACTGCGCCAGCTCTCCGGTCGCCATCGCACGGGCAACAGACCGCTGTGGGACGCGGCCACCCACTGGCCGAGAGACATCCGCGCCTGGCGGGGGCTTTCGCTGCCGCCGGGCGAGGGGAACGGAGCCTGAGGACCATGGCCGACCGGCTGCGCTACCGCGTCTTCTACACGACCCGCCAGAAGATCGTCACGACCGTGGTGGCCCTGGCGGTCCTCGGCACCCTGATCGGGTACGCCGTGCAGCGCGCGACCACCCCGGAGGACCGTTCCTGCGCGCCGGGCGTCGAACGGCCCCCGGGCAGCGCCGAATGCGTCGGAGTCAACGGCTCCGGGCACGACTTCGGCGTCCCCTCCCTGACGGAGGTCGCGCGGGCCGTCGGCCGGGAGAACGCCGGGCTCAAGGCCGGCGAGTACGCGACGGTCGCCCTGCTGCTGCCCCTGACCTCCACCGACGCCGGGATGCGGGTCAAGGTCCTGCACGAGATACAGGGCGCCTACGCCCGCCAGTACCGGGCCAACCACGCCTCCAACAGCGAGACCCCGAAGATACGGCTCGTCCTCGCCAACACCGGCAAGGGCAACGCCCACTGGCGCACCACCGTCGAGCGGCTGAAGAAGATGACGGCCGACCCCGACCGGCTGCGGGCGGTCTCCGGCGTCGCCACCAGCTCGACCGAGATACGGCAGGCGGTCGCGGCCCTGACCGGCGCCGGGATCGCCGTCGTCGGCACCACCATCACCGCCGACGACATCGCCAACGGCCCCGGCGCGGGCCACAACCGCTTCCCCGGCCTGGCCCGCGTCTCCCCCACCAACGGCGACGAGGCCAAGGCGCTCGCCCACTTCGGCCGGGTGGAGGCGGCGAAGGCGCTGCTCGTCCAGGACACCCGGACCGGCGACCACTACACGGACACCCTCAAGTCCGCGTTCACGGCCTCGCTGAAGGGCGCTCCGTACGAGCCGCAGCTGTTCACCTCGCCCGCCGACCCCACGGAGGAGGGCACGACCGCCAACACCTTCCGTCAGATCACCCATCTGATCTGCGACACCAGGGCGGAGACGGTCTTCTTCGCGGGCCGCCACACCCAGCTGCGGCAGTTCATCAACGCGCTCGGCGCACGGGGCTGCGCCGAGCGCGCCTTCACGATCCTGACCGGCGACGAGGGCTCGTACCTGGGCGCCGACGACAAGCTGAACAAGGCCGCGCTGAAGGCGAAGCTCACCGTCCGCTACGCCGCCCTGGCCCACCCGGACGCCTGGAAGCCGGCGCCGGGGCGGCCGGTGCCGAGGACGGGCGGTTCGACGGCGGCGTTCGAGACGTTCCTGACGGACATCGCCCAGGCGTCGAAGACCCCGGTGCCCCTCGCCGACGGCCAGGCGATCGTCGCGTACGACGCGATGGCGACGGCGGTCCACGCGATCCGGCAGGCGACCCCGCAGGGCAGTCAGTACCCGGCACTGGCGGACGTGGCCACCCAGTGGCCCCAGGTGAAGGGCTCGCTCAGGGTCGAGGGCGCCAGCGGCTGGATCTGCCTGGACAACTTCGGCAACCCGTACAACAAGGCGATCCCCATCGTGGAACTGGCCCCGGACGGCACCCAGAGGTTCGTCCAGATCGCCTGGCCGGAGGGCCACGCCCCGACGGACAACTGCCTCCCGCCGAGGAGGGGCTGAACCGCTCCGGCGTTCTTTCAGCGTGCTACGGCACCCACTTGGGCCAGGGGGCCTCGTCCCGCGCGTACAGCTCCCGCAGATGCCGCCGACGCTCGGGCGACCAGGCGGCCCAGTCGGTGGGCCGGCCCTCCAGCGCCTCCACCAGCCGTTCCAAGTGGTCGTGCCATCCCGCCAAGCGGTCCAGCTTGGTCTCCCACGTCCCCCGCACCTCGTTGGTGAACCGCAGCACCGTCCCCCCGCCGCCGTCCCCGCCGGGCTCCAGATGGAACCGGATCCGCCCGTACGGCGGCTCGACCGTGTACTCCGCCACGAACTCCGGGTCCCACGCCGTCACCCGCCCCGAGACCACCGTCTCGCCGTTCAGCCGGCGCAGGGTCACCCGGCCGCCCAGCCGCGGCTCCAGCGGATCCGCCGCGCAGAGCCACCGCGGCAGACCCTCGGGCGTGGCGACGGCCGCCCAGACCCGCACCATCGGGTGCGGCAGTTCCACGACGAACCGCAGGAGATGCGTGTCGCCGTCGTGGGTCTCGCACCTGCCCCGAGGTATCTCGCTCATACCTCCAGCGTCGCGCCGAGGCCCGGCACCCGCGAGCGGGGCGGGGCTCAGACGCCCGCGTAGGAGTGCTTGCTGCTGACGAAGATGTTGACGCCGTAGTAGTTGAAGAGGAAGCAGCCGAACGCGATGAGCGCGATGTAGGCGGCCTTGCGGCCCTTCCACCCCGCCGTCGCGCGCGCGTGCAGATACGCGGCGTAACCGACCCAGGTGATGAAGGCCCAGACCTCCTTGGCGTCCCAGCCCCAGTAGCGGCCCCAGGCGTCGCCCGCCCAGATCGCGCCCGCGATGATCGTGAACGTCCACAGCGGGAACGTCGCGGCGTTGACCCGGTACGCGAACTTGTCCAGGGTGGCCGCGGACGGCAGTCGCTCCATGACGGAGCGGGCGAAGGCGCCGGGCTTGCCGCCGTTGGCGAGCTTGTTCTCGTAGGAGTCGCGGAACAGGTAGAGCAGCGTGCCGACCGCACCCAGGTAGAGGACCGAACCGCAGAAGATCGCGGTCGAGACGTGGATCCACATCCAGTACGAGTCCAGCGCGGGAACAAGCTGGTCGCTCTCGGTGTAGAGCACGGTCGTGGCGACACCGAGGTCGAGCAGGACGGTCGTCACCAGCGGCAGACCGATCCAGCGGACGTTCTTCTTCGCGACCAGGAAGGCGAGGTACGCGCCGACCGCCACGGTGGAGAAGGTGGTGGAGAACTCGTACATGTTGCCCCAGGGGGCGCGCTGCACGGAGATCGCGCGGGTGACCACGCCCGCCGCCTCGATCAGGAACGCGAGCGTGGTGAGCGAGATGGCGATACGGCCGTACAGATCGCCCTTGACCGTGCCGCCGGCCGCGCCGGGGCCGTCGGGGACCTCACGGGTCCCGGCGGCGGAGCGGGTGACGACCTTCGGCCGGTCGAGTACGGCGGTCCCTCCCGCCTGGTTCACCTGGACGGTGACGGCGGGAGCGGAGGCGGCCGTGCCCGTGGTCCGTGTCAGCGCGGCGGCCGTACGGCCGACCTTGCTGCGGCTGCCGAACACCCACTCGGCGATATGGGCCAGGAAGGCCAGCGTGTAGACGGCCATCGAGGAGTAGATGAGCGTATTGCTCATCTGGGCCAGGCTCTCGTTGGTCTCGGCGGCGAGGATCACTTGGTCTCAGACCCTTCTGCTTCTGCTTCGGCAGGATCTTCTGCGGGATCGTCCGGGGTTTCCGGCGGGGTCGGCGCGGTCGGCGCCTGTGCGTGCAGCGTGGCCGCGAGATCGGCCAGCTCCTCGGGGAGCTTGGCGGACTCGCTGCGGCCGAGGCCCGCCATCTCGACGACGGTGACGCCGTCGTCCCCGCGTACGGCCCGGACCCAGACCCGGCGCCGCTGGATGAACAGCGAGCCGGTCAGACCGGCGATCGCGGCGATCGCACCGGCGAGGGCGAGGCCGTTGCCGGGCTGCTGCGAGATCTGGAAGCTCGCCCACTCCTTGATCTCCTTCTCGAAGGTGATCGAGCCGGCGCCGTCGGGCAGCGTCATGGTCTCGCCGGGCAGCAGCCGGTTGGCGCTGCCGGTGCCTCCCTCGACCTTGAACTGGGTCATCTTGGAGGTGTTGAGCTGGTACACGTTCTGCGGCAGTCCGGAGTCCACGCGAAGGTCGCCGTGGTAGCCGGTGAGCGCCATGACGGGGAAGTCGAGCGCCGGGAACTGCGAGAACATGTCGCCCTTGCCGGCGCCCGCGAAGGTCGGCACGAAGAAGGCCTGGAAGCCCAGCTGCTCCTTCTTGCCGTTCTTGTCGCGGTAGCCGTCCATCACCTTGATCGCGCCGGTGGAGGTGAGGTTGTTGTCGAAGGGCAGCAGGGGGACGGCCCCCCGGTGGACGACCTTGCCGCGGCCGTCCCTGACGGTGACGACGGGCGCGTACCCGTGGGCGATCAAGTAGACCTTGGAGCCGCCGACGACCAGCGGCTCGTTGACGCGGATGACCGCCTTCTTGTCGGGGCCGGTCCCCTCCGCGTACGTGACGGCCGCCTCGAAGGTGCGCGGGGTGCCCCGCTGCGGGCCGCTCTGCTCGTACGTACCGGTGAAGCCGTCCAGCCTGAAGCTGAACGGCGCCAGGTCCTCGACGCTGTAGAGGGAGCCGGACTTGAAGTCGTCGTACTGGGTGAGGGTGTTGGAGAACCCGTCTCCCTCGATGATCAGCTTGCCGCCCTCGGACTTGAAGAGCTGGCCGGTCGCGAAGGCCACCAGCATCACGATCAGCGCGATGTGGAAGAGCAGGTTTCCGGCCTCGCGCAGATAGCCCTTCTCGGCGGCGACGGCGTCCTTGACGGTGTGCGCGCGGAACCGGCGGCCCTTGAGCAGGGCGAGCGCGGCCTGGCGGACCTGCTCGGGCTCGGCCTCGGTGCTCCAGGTCGCGTACGCGGGCAGCCGGTTCAGGCGCTTGGGAGCGCCCGGCGGGCGGCCGCGGAGCTGGCCGACGAACTGCCAGGTGCGCGGCACGATGCAGCCGATGAGGGAGACGAACAGCAGGATGTAGATCGCGGAGAACCACACCGAGCCGTAGACGTCGAAGAGCTGGAGCTTCTCGTAGATCGGCGCGAGGGTCTCGTGCGCTTCCTTGAAGGTCCGCACCTTCAGCTCGTCCGCGCTGGTCTGCGGGATGAGGGAGCCGGGGACGGCGCCGAGGGAGAGCAGGAAGAGCAGGATCAGCGCGACCCGCATGGAGGTCAGTTGCCGCCAGAACCAGCGGATCCAGCCGACGATCGAGAGGGTCGGGCCGCCGATGGCGGTCTCTTCCCTGGGGGCGGTGGAGAGCTGGGCCCCGGCCTCGCCGAGGCCGTCCTGCTGCTCTGTCGTTTCGGTCTTGCTCATGGAACTGTCAGATCCCCACCGTGAAGCCGCTGGACCAGTCCTGCATCTCGGCCACCATGCTGTCCCACGCGCCGGTGAGGAGCAGCAGCCCGGTCACGATCATCATGCCGCCGCCGATCCGCATGACCCACGCGTAGTGTTTCTTGACCCACCCGAACGCGCCGAGTGCCTTGCGGAAGGCGACCGCGGCGAGGATGAAGGGGACGCCGAGCCCGAGACAGTACGCGACGGTCAGCAGGGCGCCGCGGCCGGCGCTGGCCTCCTGCGCGGCGAGCGCCTGGACGGAGGCGAGCGTCGGGCCGATGCACGGGGTCCAGCCGATGCCGAAGAGCGCGCCGAGCAGCGGCGCGCCGACGAGGCCGGTGACGGGCTTCTTGTGGAAGCGGAACTCGCGCTGGGTGAACCAGGGCATCAGGCCGAGGAAGAACACGCCCATGGCGATCATCAGGATGCCGAGGACGGTGGTGAGCGTCTCGCGGTGCTCCTGCAGCGTCCAGCCGAAGTAGCCGAAGAGGGCGCCACCGGAGACGAAGACGGCGGAGAAGCCGAGGACGAAGAGCGCGGCCCCGGCGGCCATCCGGCCGCGCCTGGCCTCGGCCAGGTCGCTGCCGGTGACACCGGTCACGTAGCTGAGGTAGCCGGGGACGAGCGGCAGGACGCACGGCGAGAAGAAGGAGACCAGGCCGCCGAGCACCGCGATGGGCAGAGCCAGCAGAAGGGCTCCGCTGAAGACCGTCTCGTTCACCGGATCACTTCTCCGCGAGAAGCGGCTCGATCATCGAGCGGAGCTTCTTGTCGTCCAGGGCCATCAGCGAACGCGCGGCGATCTTCCCGTCCTTGTCGAGGACGATCGTGGTCGGAATGCCCTGCGGGACGAGGGACCCCTTGGGGAAGCCGTTGAGGATGATCTTTCCGGCCGGGTCGTAGAGGCTCGGGTAGGGGATGCCGTAGTCCGCCTCGAAGGCGAGCGGCTTGTCCTTCTCGAAGTCCCGCGTGTTGAGTCCGACGAACTCCACGCCCTTGGGCTGGAGGTCCTTGGCGACCTTGGCGAAGTGCGGCGCCTCGGCCCGGCACGGGCCGCACCAGGAGCCCCACAGATTGAGGACGACGACCTTGCCCTTGAGGTCGGCGACATCGAGCCGCTCGCCTTCCAGCGTCTCGCCGGCGATCTTGTTGGCCGCCACGCGATCGCCCTTCGCGACGGTGGAGATACCGCCCGTGTTGGTCACGAAGTTCGTCCCGCCGCCACCCCCGGACTTGCCGTTGGTGTCCGAGCCGCAGGCCGACAGAGCGAGGGCGGCCGACAGCGTTCCGACGGCGAGCAGGGTGCGTCGTGGGGCACGGCTAAGGCTCATGTGAAAAGTTTCGCATGGACGTTTGGGAGATCTTGGGCACCCCCCTACGTGCCCGTAAAGCCCCTTGTCAAGGTCGCCTAAACGCGCTTTGGGCGCGCTTGGGCGCTTAGGCGGACTTGAGGAAGTGACCCCAGCCGCCCGTCGGGGCCTGCCCGACCTCCAGCGTACGGAGCTTGGCGAGGATCTTGGGGTCCTGCACGTCCAGCCAGTCGACGAACTGCCGGAAGGAGACCAGCCGCACGTCCTTCTCGCCCGCCATGCCCTTGAGCGCCTCCTCGACCGCGTCCATGTAGATGCCGCCGTTCCACTGCTCGAAGTGGTTGCCGATGAAGAAGGGCGCGCGATTGGACTCGTACGCGCGGCGGAATCCGGCGAGATAGGCCCCGGTGGCCTGCTTCCGCCAGCCGGGGTAGCGGGAGGGCATGCCCTTGGTGGTGTTCTTCGACTGGTTGGCCAGCATGTTGTAGTCCATGGACAGGACCTCGAAGGAGCGGCCGGGGAACGGCACGGCCTGCAGCGGGAGGTCCCAGACGCCACCGCGCTTGACGGGCCACATCTGGCGGCCGCCGGGCGAGCTGGCGTCGTAGCGCCAGCCGAGGCGTCGCGCCGTGGGCAGGAGGTTGTCCTGACCGAGGAGGCAGGGGGTGCGGCCGCCGACGAGCTCCTTGGTGTAGTCGAAGGGCAGCGGATCGAGGTCGGTCCAGCCGCTGTTGGTCTTCCACTCGGTGACGAACTTCACCGCCTGGTCGATCTCGCTCTGCCACTGGGCGGGGGTCCAGTTGCCGACGGAGCCTGAACCGCCGCAGAAGTGGCCGTTGAAGTGGGTACCGATCTCGTGGCCGTCGAGCCAGGCCTGACGGACGTTCTTGAGGGTGTCCTTGATGTGGTCGTCGGTGAGGTAGCCGATGTCGGAGGCGCCGACGCGGTTGTTCGGCGGGCGGTAGAGGTGCTTCTTCGACTCGGGCAGGAGGTAGATCCCGGAGAGGAAGAAGGTCATCGCGGCGTCGTGGTTCTTCGCGAGTTCGAGGAAGCGCGGGAAGAGTCCGTTGCCGACCTCACCCGCCCCGTCCCAGGAGAAGATCACGAACTGCGGCGGGGTCTGGCCGGGTTCGAGGGGCACGGGGGCGTCGGGCTGGTGCGGCTGCTTGCCGGTGTCGGCGGTGGAGCCGTCACCGATCGGCTTGACGTCGTCCTGGGTCGGGGCGGGCGTGCTCGGAGCACCCGAGACGTCTCCCCCCTTGCCGGGCCCGGAACCACCCTTTTTGTCCGAATCGTTAGGGCCGCATCCAGCGATCCCCATCGCCGCCGCCGCGCCAACTCCCGCTCCTAGAAGTCCCCTTCGGCTGATCCGCCTCATCTCGCGCATGCCATCCCCATTCGCGCTCACGTTTGACCGAAAAGGTCATCCAAACCGACAATCAATGAGATGCCGGGAGGAACACGGAGGTTCCGGGAAATAGCACAAGAATTTCAGGGCGACCAGATGACAAGCTGTCATCCGATCGCCCTGAGGGTGTACCCGTTGAACTGCCGTACGAACGTGCGGCGGTGCGCGGTTTCCGGGCCGCGCGACGCCGAACGAATGTCCGGGCGCCGAAATCCTAGGCGCCGAAAGCCTTCGACTTCCCCTTCACCGGCTTCGCGCCCGCGAGCAGATGCGGCGGTACGAGATCCCGGGCCGGCTCGCTGTACCCGACCGAGACGATCTTGTCGCCGTGGTACGTGAACGAGGTCAGCGAGGCCAGCGTGCACTGCCGGCGCCGCGGGTCGTGCCACAGCTTCCGCTTCTCGACGAAGCTGCGCACGATCCAGATCGGCAGCTGGTGACTCACGCAGACCGCCTCGTGGCCACGGGCCGCGTCCTTCGCCGCGTCCAGCGCGCCCATCATCCGTACGACCTGCTCGATGTACGGCTCGCCCCAGGACGGCTTGAACGGGTTGGTCAGATGCCGCCAGTTGCCGGGCTTGCGCAGCGCGCCGTCGCCGACGCCGAAGGTCTTGCCCTCGAAGACGTTGCCGGCCTCGACAAGCCGCTCGTCCGTGGCCAGATCCAGGCCGTGGCTCTTGGCGACCGGCTGCGCCGTCTCCTGGGCGCGCTCCAGCGGCGAGGCGACGACGTACGTGATGTCACGGTCGGCCAGGTGCTCGGCGACCCGGTCGGCCATCCGCCGGCCCAGCTCGGAGAGGTGGTAGCCGGAGCGGCGGCCGTAGAGGATCCCGTCGGGGTTGTGCACCTCGCCGTGCCGCACCAGGTGGACTACGGTGATGTCGTCGCTGTTCGCGGTGCTCATGCGGTGGCCTCCGCCGCGGCACGGGCGGCGGCGGGCAGCGCGGCGGCGATCCGCTCGACCGCGCGCTCGTCGTGGGCCGTGGAGACGAACCAGGACTCGAAGGCGGAGGGCGGCAGATAGACGCCGTCGGCCAGCATCGAGTGGAAGAAGGCGTTGAAGCGGAACGCCTCCTGCGTCTTCGCGTCGTCGTAGTTCCGCACCTCGTCCGCCGTGAAGAAGACGGAGAACATGTTGGAGGCCGTCTGCAGCCGGTGGGCGACACCCTCCTTGGTGAGCGCGGCGGTGACCAGGCCCTGGATCTCCTTCGAGACCGCGTTCACCTTGTCGTACGCGGCCTCGTCGAGCAGGCGCAGCTGCGCGAGGCCGGCGGCGGTGGCGATCGGGTTACCGGAGAGCGTGCCGGCCTGGTAGACCGGGCCCGCCGGGGCGAGGTGGCCCATGACGTCGGCACGGCCGCCGAAGGCCGCGGCCGGGAAGCCGCCGCCCATGACCTTGCCGAAGGTCATCAGGTCGGGCGCGACGCCGTCGACGCCGTACCAGCCGGCCCGGGAGGTACGGAAACCGGTCATCACCTCGTCGGAGATGTACAGCGCGCCGTTGTCGGAGCAGAGCCGCTTCAGCCCGGCGTTGAACCCCTCGGCCGGCGGGACGACGCCCATGTTGCCCGGGGACGCCTCGGTGATCACACAGGCGATCTCGCCCGGGTGCGCGGCGAACCCGGCCCGGACCGCCTCCAGGTCGTTGTAGGGCAGGACGATCGTGTCCCCCGCCTGCGCACCGGTCACGCCGGGCGTGTCGGGCAGGCCGAAGGTGGCCACGCCGGAGCCGGCGGCGGCGAGCAGCGCGTCCACGTGCCCGTGGTAGCAGCCGGCGAACTTCACGACCTTCGCCCGGCCGGTGAAGCCGCGGGCGAGCCGGATCGCCGACATGGTGGCCTCGGTGCCGGAGGAGACGAGGCGGACCTGCTCGACCGGCTCGATCCGGGCGACGATCTCCTCGGCGAGGGCGACCTCGCCCTCCCCCGGCGTGCCGAAGGAGGTGCCCCGGGCGACGGCGGCCTGGACCGCGGCGATCACCTCGGGGTGGGAGTGGCCGAGGATCATCGGCCCCCACGAGCAGACGAGGTCGACGTACTCGCGACCGTCCGCGTCGGTGAGGTACGGGCCGGTACCGGACACCATGAACCGGGGCGTTCCGCCCACGGCCCGGAAGGCGCGCACCGGTGAGTTCACGCCGCCGGGCGTCACGAGGGACGCGCGGTCGAAAAGCGTCTGTGAGACTGGGGCTTCGTATGAATACGGCACTGTGGTCCTGACCTGCGAGTAAGACGGCGAGTACGGAGGAACGGCGTGGGCTCCCTGTGCATTACGCCGGGGCGTCGGTCCTCCGGGTCTGCGAAACTGGGGCGTCATAGGGATGGCTCACGGAATCCATGGTGTCAGAGCGTCGGACGTTCTTGCGGACAGGTGTTTCACCGCGAGAGCGTGGGGGAGGTCACTGACACGATGATCGGGTTGCGCGGCGGGGGTCGTGCTGCCTAAAAAAGCAGTCGGGTGGAGATATGCATCGCGGTGGCGGACTGGGTGAGGGGACGGACGACCTGGGTCCTGAGCCTGCCCGGCGGGGGAGGCACCGGCGACGGAGGACGGAAGAACCCACGGGATCCGTAGGACCGACGGGTTCCACAGGACCAACGGGGTCCACCGGGCCTGCCGGATCCACGGGATCCACAGGCCCCATGTCAGGGAGCGGGAGTGGCCGGTTGGGGGTGACGTACAAGTACTTCGGCGCACCCGACGGCGCCACGGCGGCCCGCGTCCCGATCTCGATGCGCCCGGAGGAGCTGGGCGGCGACGAGCTCGGCATGGGCGGCATGTTCACCAAGATCAAGCCGGAGACCATAGCGGCGATGGTGCTCACCGGCATCCAGGGCATGCCCCTGCACAAGGTGCCCCCGCTGGAACTGGTCGTCCTTCACCCCGACTATGCCGTGGTGAAGCTGCCCATGACCGTGGTGGACCCGCTGCGCGGCATCGGCGAGGAATCGGTCGGCGCGGCGGCCTTCATCTGGTCCACGGTCCCGGACCGCGGCGGCCCCCGGGACGCCTTCAACGTCTACCAGCTGCTGCACGAGTGGCAGGACTTCTCCGTGCGGCTGCACGAGGCGGGGCACCAGCCCTACTGCCTGGTCTGGCCCTGATCACCCGGCCCTCACCGCAGGCGTTTCGCCGCACTTCCGCTTCCCATAAGTGCTGAAGTGAGGACAAACGGCACGCGGTGCGCGGTACCGCGCCCCTCCGGCGCCGCCGCGCGAGGAAGGACGGAAGACGTGAGCAGTGTGCGCAGTGGCCGCACGGTGGGTGAGCCGATGCAGATCGGGGAGGTCGCCGCACGGACGGAACTGTCCCTGCGGTCCATCCGCCAGTACGAGGACAGCGGCCTGGTGGTCCCGTCCGCCTCGTCACAGGGCGGGTTCCCGCTCTACACCGACGCCGATGTGGACCGGCTGCTGGTGATCCGCCGGATGAAGCCCCTCGGCTTCACCCTGGACGAGACCCGCGAACTGCTGACGGCCATGGACCGGCTCGGCGCGGACCGACTCGGCACGGACGAGGAACTCACCCCGGAGGAGCGCTCCGCGCTGGTCGCACGGGTACGCCGGTACGAGCAGGCCGCCGGCGAACGGGTCGCCGAACTGCGCGCACAGCTCGCCCGCGCCGAGGAGTTCGCCGACTCCCTGCGCTCCCGCCTGGGAGCGGGCGTCAGCGGGTGAGCCCACCGCCCCGCTCCGCCCCCAGGGCGCCGGCGAGGTCGCGGAAGAAGCGGGCGTACGCCGCCGGGCTGGGCGGGGTCTCCGGGTTCCACGGCGCCACACGCGCGTGGCCCACGGGCGGGAGGTCGGCGGGCCGGACGGCGTTGGCCCGGCTGTCGAACAGCACGAGGTCCGGCCCGAGCCGTGCGGCGTGCTCCCAGTCGGCGGTGAGCCAGTTCGCGCCCGGGCCGGGCCCGGGGTCGACCAGCCGCACCCCCAGCTCGACCAGCCGCGCCAGCTCCGGCCACGCGGGCGGCCGGGCCAGATGCACCTGATCGAAGGCCGCGCCGGAGAGCGCGAGGACGGCGACTCCCCCGCCCCCGTCGGCGACGACGGCCCGCACCGCCTCCTCGGCGGACGCCACGTCACCGGGCCCGGGAAGGGGCTCCGGCAGGGCGGCGGGCCTCAGCGCCGCGCTCAGCTGGGCGAAGCGGCCGATGATCGCCGCCAGCCTCGGCTCACTGCCCACGGACAGCGCGACCAGCGGCACTCCGATCCGCTCGGCGACGGCCTCGTCCAGCGCGTACGGGCTCTTTCCGTCGTACGTCACATCGACGACCAGATCCGGACGCAGCCCCCGAAGCGTCTCCTCGTCCAGCCCTCGACCGGGTCCGAGGTACGGCACACCGGCCGCCTCCAGGTCCCCCGCCTTGACCGGGTCGAGCGCGCCGCCGTCGTGCCCGGAGCCGTACACCGCCACCGGCGTCACCCCCAGATCCCGCAACGCCGCCCCGGCCCGCACATAGGCCACCACTCGTTCCGGCCTCCGCGCGATCGTCACCGCCGCGCCCCTGTCGTCGACGAACCCCCACGCTCCTGCGTCCGACATACGGCTGCTCCCTCCCCGGCCGGATATCTCCCTCTCCCCCGCCACCTTGAAGCGCTTCACCGACCCGCACAAGAGGGCCTGCCCGCGCCCGCGGCGAGCCGGACGGTCCTCGGCGGGGGAACGCTCAGCCCTCCTGGCGCTCCAGCGACTTGGTGAAGTGGAAGGCGACGATGTCGAGGCGTTCGCGGAGGTAGAAGCGGTGGGCGTCGGTGCGCTGGGTGCCGGAGTCCAGGTTGAGCTCGAGGCAGCCGGCCTCACGCGCCCGCTCCTCCAGATACGCCAGGAGCCCGTGCCCGACACCGGTGGAGCGGGCGGTGGCCGCGGTCACCAGGTCGTCGACGTAGAGCTTGCGGATCGAGCTGGTGTTGTCGATGATGCGCCAGCCCGCGGCCCCGACGCAGGTCCCGTCCTCGGCGTAGGCGGCGGTGAAGCGCAGCCCCTGGGCGTGGCCGCGGTCGTAGACCTCGCGGAAGAGCCGCGGAGTCAGGTGAGGACGCAGTTCGGTCAGGACGGGGAGCAGCTCGGTCTCCAGGCGCGGGTCGCCCGGCTCCAGGTCGATGATCTTCATGCCGGGACCGTACCCCGGGAGTCCCGGCGGCACCCTCGGGGTTTTCCCGGGATTGGCGGACCGGCCGCCGGGCGACGCGAATTCCCTGGCCGCGCGGCGGAACCCGATGACATCCTGTCCCCGTGAACGGACCGGAGATCCAGATCAGCTTCGCCCCCGCCCTGCGGCTCTTCGTCTCGGCGGACCGGCGCTCGGGACGTACCGCCGTGGTGACCGACGGCGCCTCGACGCTCGGCCATGTCGTGGAGTCGCTGGGCGTTCCGCTCACCGAGGCGGGGCGGCTGCTGGTGGACGGGCGTCCGGTGGACGTCTCCCACATCCCCGCGGCGGGCGAGACGGTCGAGGTGGAGGGCGTCGAGCGCCCCCAGCCGGTCCCGGGCGCCCCGCTCCGGTTCCTTCTGGACGTCCATCTCGGCACGCTGGCCCGACGTCTGCGGCTGCTCGGCGTCGACGCGGCGTACGAGAGCGAGGACATCGGCGACCCGGCCCTGGCCGCGCTGTCCGCGCGGGAGCGACGGGTGATGCTCTCCCGGGACCGCGGGCTGCTGCGCCGCCGTGAGCTGTGGGCCGGCGCCTATGTGTACAGCGATCGGCCGGACGACCAGCTCCGTGACGTGCTCGAGCGGTTCGCTCCCGTCCTGATGCCGTGGACCCGCTGCACCGCGTGCAACGGCGAGCTCACCGACGCCGACAAGGACTCGGTGCGGGAGCGGCTGGAGCACGGCACGGAGAAGACGTACGACGTCTTCGCGCGGTGCACGGCGTGCGAGCGGGTGTACTGGCGGGGCGCCCATCACGCCCGTCTGGAGGCGATCGTCACCGACGCGCTGCGCGAGTTCGGCGGCGCGGCGGCCCGCTGACCCGAGGCCGCCGACACCTGAGCCGCCGGCACCTGAGGCCGCCGGCACCCTGAGGTCTCATGGTGCCGGCGGCCTCGACGGCCGTTGCCCTCTGCGCCCTGCGCCCTGCGCCCGCTGACGCTACGGCCGCTCGGCCGTCAGGTACCGCTGGACCGTCGGCCCGAGCCAGGCGACGACGTCCTCGCGGGACATCTCGACCGCCGGAGGCAGCCGCAGCACGTAGCGGGCCAGCGCCATGCCGAGAATCTGGGAGGCGGCGAGCACGGCCCGGCGGGGCGCCTCGGCGGGGTCGGGGCAGACACCGCGCGCCACGGGACCGAGCTGCTCGGCGAAGATCGCCTGCATGCGCGCGGCTCCGGCGGCGTTGGTGACGCCGACCCGCAGCATCCCGGTCAGGACGTCGTCGCGCTCCCAGCGGTCGAGGAAGTGCGTGACCAGGACGGCCCCGATGTGCCGGTCCGGCAGGGCGCCGAGATCGGGCAGACGCAGATCGATCTCGGACGCGGCCGCGAACAGCCCCTCCTTGTTGCCGTAATAGCGCATCACCATCGACGGATCGATCCCGGCGTCGCGGGCGATGGCCCGGATGGTGGCGCGCTCGTAACCGTCGGAGGCGAAGCGCTCGCGCGCGGCTTCGAGGATCGCGGCACGGGTGGTGTCGGAACGGCGCGCTGTCGTCATGCCCACAAGTGTAGGCCAACAGGCGTTGACACCCAGGGGCGGGTCGGTCTACCGTTGCCAACAAGCGTTGACCAACGACTGTTGGCCAACGATCGTGGGCACCACCGAGCACAGGAGGCAGCCATGGAGCAGCACCTCGACACGGACGTCCTCGTCGTCGGCGCCGGCCCCACCGGCATGCTGCTCGCCGGCGACCTCGCCGCCGCGGGCCTGCGCGTCACCCTGATCGAGCGCCGCCCCCACGGCATCAGCAACATCACCCGAGCCTTCGCCGTGCACGCCCGCACCCTGGAACAGTTCGACGCCCGCGGCCTCGCCGACGACCTGATCGCCACCGGCAGCCCGATCACCGGCCTACGGCTCTTCCGCCGCCTCTCCCTCGACCTCAGCCGGCTCCCCTCCCGCTTCCCCTACCTCCTCATCACCCCGCAGTACGAGGTCGAGAAGCTGCTCGAACACCGCGCGATGTCCACAGGCGTGGAATTCCGATACGGTACCGAACTGCGGACACTCAGCCAGGACACCGACGACGTCACCGCCCGGCTCACCGGCCCCGACGGGACCCCGGTCACCCTCCGCGCCCGGTACCTCGTCGGCGCCGACGGCGTGCGCAGCGCCGTACGGACCGCGCTCGGACTGCCCTTCCCCGGCATCTCGGTGATCCGCTCCATCGTCCTCGCCGACGTCCGCCTCGCGAACGAACCCGAAGAACTCCTCACCGTCAACGGCACCGGGGACGCCTTCGCCTTCATCGCCCCCTTCGGCGACGGCTGGTACCGCGTGATGGGATGGGACCGCACCCGCCAGGTCCCCGACAGCGAGCCCGTCGACCTCGACGAGATCCGCGACATCGCCCGCCGCGCGCTCGGCAGCGATTACGGCATGCACGACGCCCGGTGGATCTCCCGCTTCCACAGCGACGAGCGGCAGGCCCCCGCCTACCGCTCCGGCCGCGTCTTCCTCGCCGGCGACGCCGCCCACGTCCACTCCCCCGCCGGAGGACAAGGCATGAACACCGGCCTCCAGGACGCCGCCAACCTCTCCTGGAAACTCGCCGCCGTCCTGCGCGGGGACGCACCCGACCCCGAGACCCTCCTCGACAGCTACCACGCGGAACGCCACCCGGTCGGCGCGGCGGTACTCCGCAGCAGCGGAGCCATCATCCGGCTCGCCATGGCCCGCGGCCCCCTCACCCGCGCCGCACGGGCCCTCGCCGCCCACCTGCTGAACGCCCTGCCCGCCGCCTCCGCCAAGGCCATGGGAATGATCAGCGGAATCGGCATCGCGTACGGCCGCGAGGGCAGGCGCGTCCCGGACCTGACACTGCGCGAGGGCAGGCTCTACGAACTGCTCCGCGAGAGCCGGTTCGTCCTGATCGCCCCCGAGGGCGCCCAGCCCGTCCTCCCGCCGACCGCCCCCGTCTCCCCGGCGCGCCTCGTACGCGCGACCTGGACCGACCCCGCCCGCCGCACGGCACTGCTGGTCCGCCCCGACGGCTACGTCTCCTGGACCGGCCGCGCGAACCGCTGAGGGCCGCCCTCAGAAGACGTACGGATCGCCCGTGGCCAGGACGAGCACGGAGTGCCGGTCGTTCTTCGGGTTCCGGTCGGTGGAGCGGTCCCTCCAGACGGTGTCGACCGCGACGGTCATCTCGTCCGGGGAGCCCACCGTCCGCAGATCGAGCGCCAGCTCACCGGGCGCCCCCGCGGCCCGCAGCTCACCCGTCCGGCACACGACGACCCGCTCGCCGCCCCACAGACACGAGGGAGGCAGCTCCTGCCCACCGGCCAGCGGCACGGAGAAGGCGAGCCGCACGGTCGCCTGGGACACATGCGAAGGCCCGTGATTCTCACTCACCAGCCGGACGCCGAGCCGCCCCTCCCACAGAGAGACATGACCATGGTGGGCCAGATCCGCCTCGGGCAGGACCTCCGGACCGGCCGCACGGGCGGTCCCGCCCGCTTCGGCCACCACCGCGGCCACCAGGGCCGCACCGAGCAGAGCCTTGCGCATCGCACTCATGCCCTGAAGATACCCATTGCTCCCCATATCTTCTGACTACCCATCAGCCCGCGTGTCCCCGTGGCACCCTGGCCCCATGCTGATCGCCCGCTCCGCCGCCCTGTTCGCCCTCGCCGCCCTCTTCGAGATCGGCGGCGCCTGGCTCGTCTGGCAAGGCGTCCGCGAACACCGCGGCTGGATCTGGATCGGCGCCGGAGTCCTCGCCCTCGGCGCCTACGGCTTCGTGGCCACCCTCCAGCCCGACGCCGAGTTCGGCCGGATCCTCGCCGCCTACGGCGGAGTCTTCGTCGCAGGCTCGATCGCCTGGGGCATGGTCGCCGACGGCTACCGCCCCGACCGCTGGGACGTGACCGGAGCACTGATCTGCCTCGCCGGCATGGCAGTGATCATGTACGCCCCCCGCGCCCGCTGACGGCCCCCGACACCTATCCTGACCACGCGATCGACGTCATCGAACCCACGCGCGAGGAGCACGCCATGACTGCCGCCGGTACCCCCATCGCCGTCGTCACCGGAGCGAGCAGCGGAATCGGCGCGGCCACGGCCAAGCAGCTCGCCGCCGCCGGATACCGCGTGGTCCTCACCGCCCGCCGCAAGGACCGGATCGAAGCCCTCGCCGCCGAGATCAACGAAGCCGGCCACCAGGCGACCGCCTACGCCCTCGACGTCACCGACCGCGAGGCCGTCCAGACCTTCGCGACCGCCTTCCGCACGATCGCCGTCCTGGTCAACAACGCGGGCGGCGCCCTCGGCGCGGACCCCGTCGCCACCGGCGACCCCGACGACTGGCGCCAGATGTACGAGGTCAACGTCATCGGCACCCTCAACATCACCCAGGCCCTGCTCCCCGCCCTCACCGCGAGCGGCGACGGCACGGTCGTCGTCCTCTCCTCCACCGCCGGCCACTCCACCTACGAGGGCGGCGCGGGCTACGTCGCCGCCAAGAACGGCGCCCGCGTCCTCGCCGAGACCCTCCGCCTGGAGATCGTCGGCACCCCCGTCCGCGTCATCGAGATCGCCCCCGGCATGGTGAAGACCGACGAGTTCGCGACCACCCGCTTCCGCGGCGACACCGAAAAGGCAGCCAAGGTCTACGCGGGCGTCGCCGAGCCCCTCACCGCCGACGACGTCGCCGACACCATCACGTGGGCCTGCACCCGCCCCTCGCACGTCAACATCGACCTCCTGGTCGTCCGCCCCCGCGCCCAGGCCTCCAACACCAAGGTCCACCGCGAGCTGTGACCGGACGCGCCGAGAAGGGGCCGGCGCACCGCACCGGCCCCTTCTCGCTCATCACGCGTGGCGTCAGCCCTTCACGCAGATGACCTGCTTCAGCTTCGCGACCACCTCGACGAGGTCCCGCTGCTGGTCGATGACCTTCTCGATCGGCTTGTAGGCACCCGGGATCTCGTCCACGACACCGGAGTCCTTACGGCACTCCACGCCCCGGGTCTGCTCCTCCAGGTCCCGCGTCGAGAAGCGCCGCTTCGCCGCGCTCCGGCTCATCTTCCGGCCGGCCCCGTGCGAGGCCGAGTTGAAGGACGCCTCGTTGCCGAGGCCCTTCACGATGTACGAACCGGTGCCCATCGAGCCCGGGATGATCCCGAAATCGCCGGAGCCCGCCCGGATCGCTCCCTTACGGGTGACGAGCAGGTCCATGCCCTCGTACCGCTCCTCCGCCACGTAGTTGTGGTGGCAGGAGATCACCGGGTCGAAGGTCACCTTCGCCTTCCTGAACTCCCGGCGAATCACCTCCTGGAAGAGCGCCATCATGACCGCGCGGTTGTACTTCGCGTACTCCTGCGCCCAGAACAAGTCGTTCCGGTACGCCGCCATCTGCGGGGTGTCCGAGACGAAGACGGCGAGGTCACGATCGATGAGGCCCTGGTTGTGGGGCAGCTTCTGCGCCTCGCCGATGTGGTACTCGGCGAGCTCCTTGCCGATGTTGCGCGAGCCGGAGTGCAGCATCAGCCAGACCGAACCTGTCTCATCAAGACAGAATTCGATGAAGTGGTTTCCGGATCCAAGCGTCCCCATCTGCTTCGTGGCACGCTCCTGACGGAATTTGACCGAATCGGCGATCCCGTCGAACCGCGACCAGAAGTCGTCCCACCCCGCCGCCGGGAACTGGTACAGCCGCTTCGGATCCACCTCGTCCCGGTGCATCCCCCGCCCCACCGGAATCGCCTGCTCGATCTTCGACCGCAGCCGCGACAGGTCCCCCGGCAGGTCGTTCGCCGTCAGTGACGTCCTGACCGCCGACATGCCGCAGCCGATGTCCACGCCCACCGCCGCCGGACACACGGCCCCCCGCATCGCGATCACCGAGCCGACCGTCGCACCCTTGCCGTAATGCACGTCCGGCATCACGGCCAGGCCCTTGATCCACGGCAGCGTCGCCACGTTCCGGAGCTGCTGCATGGCGCCGCCCTCCACCGTGGAGGGATCGGCCCACATCCGGATCGGCACGTTCGCGCCCGGCACTTCTACGTACGACATACTTCCTCAATTCCCCCGAAAAGCCTGATAACGCAAAAACCGGCACCAAGGCCCGTGAAGGTGACGACGGACCGGCATCGACGGCAGCGCGTGCGATACACATTGTGTCCATCGGCCGACATCCGGCGGCAAACAGTTTTCGGGGGAGGACCCCGGGAGAAGGGAGCCTGGGAGCGTGCAGCGACAGGCGTACGGACCCGGCCGCACCGGCCGCACACGGCCCACGGCGCTTACCGCCGCCGCCCTCGTCCTCGGGATCGGGGCGGGCCTCACCGGGTGCTCCGCGGCCACCGGTGGGGGCGAGGCCACGGTCGACTCGAAGGCAGGCCCCGTCACCGCCGTCGCTCCCCCCGGCCGCTACCGCACCCTTTTCGAGCCCTGCCGCGCCGTCTCGCCGGCCACGCTCAAGGACCTGCTGCCAGGCGCCGCCGCACTGCCCGACCCGGAGCGCGACAAGGCGTACCGCGGCACGGCGACCGTCACGTACGACACCGACCGCCGCGTGGGCTGCACCTGGAAGGCCGACACCCCCGACGCCTCGCACCGGCTGGTCATCGACATCGAACGCGTGGTGTCGTACGACCCCGCGACGAGTGACGACGCCCGCGCGCAGGAGGTGTTCGACCGCAAGCAGGCCGCGGCGGACCTTCCCCAGCCCCCGCAGACCCAGCAGCAGCCGCAGTCCCCCGCCGGCACGGCGAGCACCGGCACGGGCGCCCCGAGCACGAGCACCAGCGCCCCGGGCACGAGCACCGGCACCCCCAGCCCCGTCGGCCCCACGCCCCTCACCGTTCCCTCCGGCACCGGCGCGCCCGCCACCGGAACGGCGAACCCTTCCGCGCCCACCGCCCCGAGCCCCGGATCCACCACCGGTCTGGAGCCCCGCGTCCTGGAGGGCCTCGGCGATGTCGCCTTCCTCGACGACGCCCTCACCACCGCCGGATCCAGCGGCGGGCACCGCACCGTGAGCGTGGTGTTCCGCACATCCAACGTCATCGTGACGGTCGAATACCTGGAGCAGACGACCGGTTCCGCGGAGGCCCCCGACAGCCGGGAACTGCAGGAAAGGACGCGGAATCTGGCCGATCTGCTCGCCGAGCGGCTGGAGGAGTAGCCGTCCGGACCCGCTCCGTGAGCGGACCTCGACCACGTAACGTGTCGGCGTACCGTGGCCGCCGGCCGGACCGTACGACAAGCGGCCGGCCGCACGACAAGCGACTGAAGGAACCATGCACCGATCAGCCCCGCGACTCACCCGCATACTCGCCTGCGCAGCCGTCCCGGTGATGCTCGTCGTCGCCGGGTGCTCCTCGGACTCCGACGGCGGTTCCGGTTCGGCCCCGGACCAGGGCAAGGGCTCGGCGTCCTCCGCCGCCCCCCAGCCCACGCGGTCGACGAAGACGGTCGAGCCGGCGAAGTACGCGAAGCTGCCCGACTTCTGCAAGTCGATCTCGTCGAAGACGACCGCCGGCCTGGTGCCCAAGGCGAAGGCGAAGAACGGTACGGCCGCTTCCTCCACCGACCTGACCAGCCGCGGCGGTTGCTCGTGGAACGGCCTCGACGACAAGGGCGTGAAGGGCTCGCAGTACCGCTGGCTCGACATCTCCATCTACCGCTACGACTCCGACGTCGCGCTCGGCAGCGGCCAGGAGCGCGCGCAGCAGAGCCTCGGCAAGGAACTGGCCAAGCTGCAGGCCACCGAGGGCGCCAAGAAGCTGAGCACGACCGACGCCGAGGGGATCGGCGACGAGGCGAAGGCCGTCGCGTACGAGCTGCGCAAGACGGGCGAGGACTTCCGGTACGCGTCGATCGTGGCGCGTACGGGCAACGTCGTCGTGCTGCTGTCCTACAACGGCGCCGGGTACCACGGGGCGTCCACCCCGAGCTCCAAGACGATCATGGATGGAGCGGTGAAGGCCTCGAAGGAGGCCGTGGCGGCGGTCGCGGCGGCGAACAAGTAGTCGCCGACTCCCCCTGAACACCCGCAAATACGCAGGTTTTCGCGGAGCCCGGCCCTCCCCCGAGGGCCGGGCTCCGCACACGTGTGCCACGCTGTGCCCGCGAGATGTCGAATGACGGGAGGGGATCGCGGGTGGCCGCGGTGCAGCTGACACGTACGCACAAGATTCTGATCGGTGTGGTGGTCGCCGGTGCGGTGATCATCGCCGGTATCGGTTTCGCGGGTTCGTACGCCGCCGTGCGTGAGCTCGCCGTCGAGAAGGGCTTCGGCGACTTCTCGTACTTCTTCCCCATCGGCATCGACGCCGGTATCTGTGTGCTGCTGGCTCTGGATCTGCTGCTGACGTGGATCCGGATCCCGTTTCCGCTGCTGCGTCAGACGGCTTGGGTGCTGACGGCGGCGACGATCGCGTTCAACGGCGCGGCGGCCTGGCCTGATCCGCTGGGTGTGGGGATGCACGCCGTGATCCCGGTGCTGTTCGTGGTCGCGGTGGAGGCGGCGCGGCACGCGGTGGGCCGGATCGCGGACATCACGGCCGACAAGCACATGGAGGGCGTCCGGCTCACCCGCTGGCTGCTGTCGCCGATACCGACGTTCCGGCTGTGGCGCCGGATGAAGCTGTGGGAGCTGCGCTCGTACGAGCAGGTGATCAAGCTGGAGCAGGACCGGCTGATCTATCAGGCTCGGTTGCAGGCCCGTTTCGGGCGGGCGTGGCGGCGGAAGGCGCCGGTGGAGGCGCTGATGCCGCTGCGGCTCGCCAAGTACGGTGTGCCGCTGGCGGAGACGGCGGCGGCCGGGCTCGCGGCGGCGGGCGTGGAACCGGCGCTGATCCCGCCGCAGCCGAAGGCGGCCCAGCAGGTCGAACAGGTCCAGCAGGTGCAGCCCGTCCAGTCGGCGCCCCAGCTTCCCCAGGCCGCGCAGCCGCACCAGCCGGAGCAGGGGCAGCAGGGGCAGCAGGGGCTTCCCCCGACGCATGACAGCCCGTGGTTCGCGGCGCAGCAGTTGCCGCCCGAGGCGTACGAGGGTGCCTACGCCCCGACGTACGTGGAGGGCCTGGAGCCGACGCCGGTGGCGGTGCCGCAGGGTCCGGAGGATCTGCCGGTCGCGGACCCGCGTCAGGAGCAGGGTCCGGAGCGGTTCGAGGTGTACCCGGAGTACGTCGAGCCGGAGCCGTCGGTGGACGAGTTCGCGGACGCCGCGTACAAGGCGATGTGGGACTACGTCGACGAGCAGCAGGAGTTCCCGACCGTGGAGCAGCTCGACATAAGGCTGAGCGACCGGTATCGGATCCACCATCCGCGCAGCGCCTCGCTGCTGCGTGAGCTGCACCCGCGGCTGCGCCAGCGCCTTGAGCAGGAGATGGCGGAGAACCACATCCCGTAGGGGTGTGATCGGCGCGTCGGGCTCAGGCCTTGGCGCGCGTCCGCGGTCTCCCGTGCCGCGGCTGCGTTTCGTCGTGCTCACGTCGGAAACCGCGGCTCCGAGTGCGTGCAGTTCGCGGAGGGCGTGGACCGGATCCTGCTGAAGACCTCGGCCGGAACCTTCCTGCACGTCCCCGAGGCGGACGCCG